>DATIYL010000021.1:0-9327 GCA_035517635.1 Allostellaceae bacterium
GGGCTCGGCCGCCACGCCTTCCTTCTCGGCAAGCGCGCGGTAGTGCTCGGCCAGCAGCTCCGTCGGCACCCGGCGCAGCGAGAAGCGCTGGCAGCGCGACAGCACGGTGATCGGCACCTTGTGGATCTCGGTGGTGGCGAAGATGAACTTGACGTCGGGCGGCGGCTCCTCGAGCGTCTTCAACAGCGCGTTGAAGGCGTTCTTGGAGAGCATGTGCACTTCGTCGATGATGTAGATCTTGTAGCGCGTCGAGACCGGCTTGTAGCGCACGCCGTCGGTCAGCTCGCGGATGTCGTCGACGCCGGTGCGCGACGCCGCGTCCATCTCCATCACGTCGACATGGCGGTCCTCGGCGATGGCGCGGTAATGCTCGATCAGCAGCTCGACCGGCACGCGGCGCAGCGAGAAGCGCTGGCAGCGCGACAGCACGGTAATCGGCACCTTGTGGATCTCGGTGGTGGCGAAGATGAAGATGACGTCGGCCGGCGGCTCCTCGAGCGTCTTCAACAAAGCGTTGAAGGCGTTCTTCGACAGCATGTGCACTTCGTCGATGATGTAGATCTTGTAGCGCGCCGAGACCGGCTTGTAGCGGACGCCGTCGGTGAGCTCGCGGATATCGTCGACGCCGGTGCGCGAGGCGGCGTCCATCTCCATCACGTCGACATGCCGGTCCTCGGCGATGGCGCGGCAGGGCTCGCACTGGCCGCAGGGCGCGATGGTGGGCCCGCCGCTGCGGTCGGGGCCGACGCAGTTGAGCGCGCGCGCCAGGATGCGGGCCGTGGTCGTCTTGCCGACGCCGCGCACGCCGGTGAGGATGAACGCATGCGCGATGCGGCCGGTGGCAATGGCGTTGGTGAGGGTCTTCACCATCGCCTCCTGGCCGATCAGCTCGGCGAAGGTGCTCGGCCGGTATTTGCGCGCCAGGACGCGGTAAGGGGCGCCCGGCTCAGTCATGACAGCTCATCGGATTTGTTAAGCATGGCGTCAGGGGAAGCCGGTGGGAGGCTGGACGACGACCCAGACCGAAACTCGTTACGGCTGCTTCCTTCCGGACCTGACCGGGTTGGCGAGGGACCTGTCCACCGCCAGCCTCCCAGGCCCACTATATCAGGTCCGGCGGCGGGGCCCGCAAGGCCGTTCGCCGCGGGGGATCGGCGGCGCCGCGACGGAGCCGCCGCTTGCCCCGAGGCCGCTCCATGTGCCAGTGTCTCGGCCGAAATGAAAGCACCCAACTTTTACGCCGCGGCGGGCATCGTCGACCGCGCCGGCTGGCGGCGCAAGGACCCGGATTGGCTGGCCGCGCGCCTCATCGATCCCGAGAGCCGCTTCGTTCCGGTCTGGCGCAGCCAGAATCTGGTGCTGAGCCTCGGCGGCGCGGCGCCGCAAGCGGCCTTTCTCCAGCGCCACCAGGTCATCGTCGAGGGTGAGTGCGTGCTGCTCGGCATCGTCGAGGAGCGTGCGTTTTTCGCCGTCGATTTGAGCCATGTCGAGACGCCGCTCGAGGCGCTGCGCGGCGATGTGCCGCTCGAGTTCACCGATCTCCGGCGGGTCGGGCCGCTGCTCGCGCGCCACGAGGGCTCGCTCCTCGCCTATGCGCGCGGCATCACCTATTGGCATAGCCGCCACCGCTTCTGCGGCGTCTGCGGCAGCGCGACGCGCAGCGAGGAAGGCGGCCATATCCGGCGCTGCACCAATGCGCAATGCAACGCGCCGCATTTCCCGCGCACCGACCCTGCGGTGATCATGCTGGTGCATGATGGCGACCGCTGCCTCCTGGGCCGCCAGCGCGTCTGGGCCGCCGGGATGCATTCGACCTTGGCGGGCTTCGTCGAGCCGGGCGAAAGCCTCGAAGAGGCGGTGGCGCGCGAGGTCGAGGAGGAGACGGCGATTCGCGTCGACCAGGTGGCCTACCATTCCTCGCAGCCCTGGCCGTTCCCGGCCTCGATCATGCTCGGCTTCCACGCCCGCGCGCGGACGACGGAGATCCGCGTCGACCACAGCGAGCTGGAGGATGCGCGATGGTTCGATCGCGGCTTCCTGCTCACCCACCAGGATGATGACGAATTCCGCATGCCGCGCCGCGATTCGATCGCGCGCCGGCTGATCGAGGACTGGCTCGGACGCGGGGGGTAACGCCGCCCATGGACGCCATCCCCACGCTCGAGACGGAGCGCCTCCTGCTGCGCGGCTGGCGCAACGAGGATTTCGAGCCGCTGTGCCGGATGATGGCCGACGGCGAAGTCATGCGCTTCATCGGCGGCGTGCATTCGCGCAGCGACACCTGGCGGTCGATGGCCTTCATCATCGGCCACTGGGCGCTGCGCGGCTATGGCTTCTGGGTGGTCGAGCGCAAAACCGACGGCGCTTTCCTCGGCCGCATTGGCCTGTGGCAGCCGGAGGACTGGCCCGGCCTCGAAGTGGGCTGGGCCTTGGACCGGCCCTATTGGGGCGAAGGCTATGCGACGGAAGCCGCCAAGGCGTCGCTCGATTACGGCTTCCGGAACTATAGGGTGTCGCGGCTGGTCTCGACCATCGCGCCGGACAATCGGGCCTCGCAGCGCGTGGCCGAGCGCCTCGGCGAGACGAAGGGAGCGCCGCTTAGCCTCACGATGTTCGGGCACAGCTTCAGCGTCGATGTCTGGGAGATCAGCCGCGAGCGGTGGGGGGCGATGGGAGGCGCCTAAGTCGCCCGACCTGGGCCACGCGATTTGCGCTTGGATTCAGAATCAGAATTTCCTGACGTGACCTGGGGCGACTTCGACGCCCCACCTCACCCTCCCGCTTACGCGGGTCCCTCCCTCTCCGCCCCTATGGGGCGGAGAGGGTTGGGGTGAGGTGGGGTGAATCACAGATTTGCGATAGTCGGTACTAGAGCCGTACCGGGTCGGATGGAACCGCTCTCATTCGTTGCCCCCGGGAAAGCGAGCATCCGTGGCTCTAGGCCCCCCGGTTTCGCCGTTTAACAACGGTAGCCGAAGCCGTTGAAAGAGCCACCGAAGCGGCCGATCGGAAAGAATTGCAAAGAGGACGAAGCCGCTCAGGCCATAGAAGATCCAATTCCGCGCGGAATGCGGGAGCCACTGCGACGCGCCGTAAAGGAAGACGCCTATCGACGTTCCCACACCGCCGACAATGTGCTTGGGTTTCGGCTTCATCCGACCAACCCAGGCGACTCGAAATTATTTCCAGTATTCCGCAGCCGCGATGGCGAAGTTGAGGTTTTGCGCGCCGTTGCGCGAGCCGAGCGTGGTGATGCCGACGAGGTTGCCGCGGTCGTCGAAGAGGCCGCCGCCGGAGGAGCCTGGCGAGATCGGCGCCGAGGTCTGCACCAGGGTGCGGCCGGCGCCGGGGCGGATGCCGGAGATCAAGCCCTCGCTCAAGGTGCGCTCGAGGCTGATCGGCGCACCGATGGCGAAGACATGCTCGCCGATGGCGAGGCTCGACACATCGCGCACGGCGGCGATCGGCGTCAAGGTCATATCGTCCGTGTGCAGGATGCAGCGGTCGGTCTTTTCGTCGGCGGCGACGAGCTTGGCGTCGGCGCGCTTGCCGTCCTGCCACAGCTTGATGATCGCGCGGTCCTTCACGACATGGCAATTGGTCAGCAGCAAATGGTCGGTGACGGCGATCGCCGAGCCTTGCATGACGTTGCGCACGCGCAGCTCCGCCTCCGATTGGGTCGCGAGGACGACGAAGACCGAGCGCTCGACCTTCTTGAAGAGGTCTTCCGGGCTGAGCGGCTTCGTGGCGAGGCGGTCGGGACGTTTTGCCAGCAACTCGAACGGCTTCGGCAGCGACGACAGAGCGACCTTGGTGACCTTGGGCGTTTCCGCCGATTTCGACGCCTTGCCGGGATCGTCGCCAAACACTTTGCGGTAATCGAAGGAGAAGACGTCATCGGGGTCGGGCGGCTTGTCGGCAGCCATGTCCTTGGGTTTTGCCAGCGCGTCCTTCAGGCAGTCATTGTATTCCGCGATGCCGGCGCGGCGGAGATAGTTGCAGTTCTCGGCCACCAAGCGCACGCGCGACAGCGGGAGCGAGGAGAGATCCGGCGTCGGGTGCTGTTTCAGCGCCGCCATCTGCCGCTCGATACAGGACTGGAAGGCGCTGTTGCCGTCCTTGATCATCGCAAAGCAGGCGATGTTGATCGTGTCGTTCTCCTCGGTCGACAACGTCGAACGGTTCGGCGCCACCGCCCAGGCGGTGCCGGAGAAGGCGACGATGCCGATGATCGCCAGCATTTTACGCATCGAGCACGCTCCCGCGATTGGCTCTCGCGGGAAACTGTCGCAACGGCGCGTTGACGGATCGTTAAGCGGCGCGCGTTAACGACGCGCGGAAGCGGCGAATTCTCGGTTAATTTTATGCGGGCTTGTTCGACGCGGCGCCCGGCCGCGGCGGCCGGCGCAGGATCGGCATGAGCAGCAGCGCCACGACGAAGACCAGCGCCATCATGTCGAGGCAGTCGTTGAAGGTGAGGACGGTCGCCTCGCGCTCGACCATGCGCATGACGAGCTTGGTCGCGGCGAGCCGGCCGTCGCCCGGCATCAGCTCGCCGAGCCGGGCGGCGAGCTGGTCGAGATAGGCGGCGACGTCGGGACGCGACAGCGTGACATGCTCGGACAGGCGCTCGGCGTGCAAGGCGAAGCGCTCGATGATCATCGTGTTGAAGAAGGCGAGGCCGATGGCGCCGCCGAGATTGCGCATGAGATTGTAAAGACCGCTGGCATTCTTCAGCACGTCCTGCGGCAAGGTGCCGAGCGCCAGCGTGTTGATCGGCATGAAGCAGAGCATGAGCGAGACGCCCCTGACCACTTGCGGCAGGAACAGCTCCCAATAGTCCGACTGGTTGGTGAGGAAGGTGTTGAGATAGACGCCAAAGCCGAAGAGGAAGAGGCCGAGCGCCAGCATCGCGCGCATGTCGAGCTTGCGCGAGAGCAGCGCGGCGAGCGGCGCCGACAGGAATTGCGCCACGCCCGTCACCATCATGATAATGCCGATCTGCAGCGCGTTGAGGCCGCGCACCCGCGCCAGGAACATCGGCAGCAGGAAGATCGAGCCGTAGAGCCCGACGCCGAGCACGAAGCTGTAGAGACAGCCGACCGAGAAGTTGCGGTTGAGGAAGGCGCGGAGATCGACGATGGGCTGGCGGTAGGCGAGCACGCGCCAGAAGAAGAGCAGCGCGCCGCCGGCGGCGATCGCGGAGAAGGCGCGGATCGAGCCGTCGTCGAACCAGTTGTCGCGCGCCCCCTCCTCGATCACGTATTGCAGGCTGCCGAGGAACAGCGCCATGAACACCAGCCCCGGAACGTCGAAGCCCTTGAGCAGCGCGAGGTTCGGGCGATCGATGCGGATCAGCGCCCAGCCGGCGCCGGCGGTGACGATGCCGGGCAGCACGTTGATGAGAAAGAGCCAGCGCCAATCCAGCGTCTCGGTGAGCCAGCCGCCGACGGTCGGCCCCAGGGTCGGCGCCAAGGTGGCGACGAGGCCGATGATCACCGTCACCAGCGGCCGCCGCTCCAGCGGAAAGAGGATGAAGCTCGCGGAGAAGACCAGCGGGATCATCGCCCCGCCGAGGAAGCCCTGCAGCGCGCGGAAGACGATCATCGACGGCAGGTCCCACGCGAGCGCGCAGGCGGCGCTCGCCACGGTGAAGCAAGCCGCCGAGAGCGAGAACAGCACGCGCGTCGACAGGATGCGCGCGAGCATGCCGGAGAGCGGGATCATCACCACCTCGGCGACGAGGTAGGCGGTCTGCACCCAGCTGATCTCGTCGGGGCTGGCGGAGAGGCCGGCCTGGATCTGCGCCAGGCTGCTCGAGACGATCTGGATGTCGAGAATCGCCATGAACATGCCGAGCACCATGGCGACGAAGGTGATGACGTCGCGCGGCTCGACCGGCGGCAGCGCCGGCCGCGCGGCAACGAGGACGGCGCGCGCTCCGTCCATCAGCGCTGCGCGGCGGCCGCCGCCTCGGCCGCGGCAAGGGCAGCCGGCGCGCGCGTATCGACCTCGACGACCGCCGAAAGACCCGGCCGCAGCGCGTCGCGCAGCCTCTCGTCGGGCGCCAGCGCGATGCGCACCGGCACGCGCTGCACGATCTTGGTGAAGTTGCCGGTGGCGTTTTCCGGCGGCAGCAGGCTGAAGAGGGCGCCGCTCGCCGGGGCGAAGCTCTCGACATAGCCGCGCAGCGTCTTGCCCGGCAGAGCATCGACGGTGACGCTGACCGGCTGCCCCGGCCGGATGCCCGCGAGCTGCGTCTCCTTGAAGTTGGCGACGACATAGACGTTGGGCAGCGGCACCAGCGCCAGCAGCAAGGTGCCGGGCTTGACCAGCTGGCCGATCTCGACGCCCTTGTTGCCGACGACGCCGTCGATCGGCGCGCGGATCTGGGTGTCGTCGAGATCGTTCTTCGCCAGCTGCAGCGCCGCCTCCGCCTGCTTCAGCTTCGCCTGATCCTGCACGCGCTCGGCATCGAGCACGGCAAGCTGATCGCGCTCGGCGGCGAGCGCAGCGCGGGCGCGATTCATGCCGGCTTCGGCCTTCTCGGCATCGGCGTCGGCCGATTCGAATTTCTGCCGGCTCGCCACGTCCATCTTGCTGAGATTGCGCTGGCGCGTCAGCTCGAGCTGAGAACGGTGCAGCTCCGCTTCGGCGCTCGCCACGGCGGCGGCGGCCTGCTCGATCACCGCCTTTTGCCAGTTGCGGCGGGTTTCCAGCATGGCGAGCGCGGCGTGCGCGGCATCGCGGCTGCCGCGCGCCTGCTCGACCCGCGCGGCGAAATCGCGATCGTCGATCACCACCAGGACGTCGCCGGCCTTCACCCGCTGATTGTCGATGACGCGCACCTCGCGCACATAGCCCTCGACCTTGGGGCTGATGGCGGAGATGTCGGCCTGCACGAAGGCGTCGTCGGTCGATTCGATGAAGCGCCCCACGCGCCACCAATAGGAGGCGCCCGCCATGCCGGCGGCGATGAGCGCGACCAGGACCAGAATCCCCCAGGGCTTCCGCATGTGCGACTTGAACCTCCCGCCGATGCCCGGCCGCTGTCCGCGGCTCTTGGACGAAGCCACAATGGGGCACGGGATGAAATCCCGTCAAGGTAGTGTGGAGAAAGGCTGACTCCCGATTTATAGCTTTCGAGATATCGCCCGAAATCCCGCAACCCTCGCGGGCGAGAGGCACCCGCGCCTCAATCGGCGTCGCCCTGCGTCGCGCTGCGGCGGAAGGGATGGCCGGGATAGACCCCGAGAATGCGCACCTCGCGCGAGAAGAAGCGCAGCTCCTCGAGCGCCAGCTTCAGCGGCCGGTCCTCGGGATGCGCCTCGACATCGGCGTAGAACTGAGTGGCGGTGAAGCGGCCGCCCAGCATGTAGCTTTCGAGCTTGGTCATGTTGACGCCGTTGGTGGCGAAGCCGCCCAAGGCCTTGTAGAGCGCCGCCGGCACGTTGCGCACGCGAAAGACGAAGGTGGTGACGATGAGGCCGCTGCCGGGCTTCGCCAGCTTCGGCGCGCGCGACATGACCAGAAAGCGGGTGGTGTTGTGCTCGGCATCCTCGATATTCGCCTTGAGCGAAACGAGGCCGTAGATCTTGCCGGCCAGCGCGGAGGCGATCGCGGCTTCGCTGGGATCGCCGCGCTCGGCGACCTCGGCGGCAGCCCCTGCCGTATCGGCGGCGACCACCGCTTTGAGCCCGAGTTCGCGGATGAGCCGGCGGCATTGCGACAGCGCGTGGACATGGCTGCGCACCACCTTCAGCCCTTTGAGCGTCGCGCCTGTCGGCGCGAGCAGGTGATGATTCACGCGCTGGAAGTGCTCGCCGATGATATGCAGGCCCGATTCCGGCATCAGGTGATGGATGTCGGCGACGCGCCCCGCCACCGAGTTCTCGATCGGCAGCATGCCGTAGCGCGCCCGGCCGCGCCGCACCGCCGCGATCGCCGCCTCGAAATCGACGCAAGGCAGCGTCGTGAGGCGCGGAAACACTTCGTGGCAGGCGAGATCGGAATAGGCGCCCGGCGCGCCTTGAAAGGCGATCAGCGAGGCCGGGTTGTGGCGAGAGGTCATCTTGGACTGGGCGGGAGGCCCGCCGGCGCCAGCAACTCGCGGGCACGGGCAAGCTCGGCCGGAGTATCGACGCCGAACGGAAAGGTGTCAACGAGCGCCAGGTCGATGCGCATGCCCGCCTGCAGCGCGCGCAGCTGCTCGAGGCTCTCGCGCTTCTCCAGCACCGCGGCCGGCAGCGCGACGAAGCGCTCGAGCGCGGCGCGGCGATAGGCGTAGATGCCGATATGATGGTAGTGGTCGCCGTCGCCATAGGGCACCGGCAGCCGGCTGAAATAGAGCGCGCGGGCGATGCGCTGCCCGGCGGCGAAGCCGGCGGCGGCCTTCACCGCGTTGGGATTGTCGCGCTCGGCCGCGTCGCGAATGCGGCAGGCGAGCGTGGCGATATCCACCTCGGGATCGGCAAGCGGCGACAGCACCGCGCGGATCGCCGCGGGATCGACCGTGGGGAAATCGCCCTGGAGATTGACGACCACGTCGTGGTGGCGATCGGGATCGAGCTGCGCCACCGCTTCGTGAATCCGGTCGGAGCCCGAGGCGTGGTCGGGCCGGGTCAGCACCGCCCTGCCGCCGGCGCGCTCGACCGCCGCCTTGATCTCGGCCTCGGCGCAAGCGACCAGCACCGGACCGATCGCCGCCGCCTCGGCGCGGCGCAGCACATGAACGATCATCGGCTGGCCGGCGATATCGGCGAGCGGCTTGCCCGGAAGCCGCATCGCCGTCATGCGCGCCGGGATCACCACGATGGGTCGAAAGCTCGGCAGGGGAACGCTCAAAGATCTCCTATTCTCGGCCCGACCCAACGCTTCGGCGCGGCGTTATGCCGCACGAAAACCGGGGCGGACGGCGCATCGGGCGAGCTATGGTCCGGCCGCTTCAATTGTCCCGCCGCTTCAATCACATTTCGTTTGAGTTGTCAGCGAAATTCCGTTTTTCTCCGCCGCTGGAACCGCTTGCCCGAGGGATAGGGGAATGTCGTCTTTCGATTGGAACAAAGTCATCGGTGCGGTCCTCGCCTCGATGATCCTGGCCATGGTCTCGGGCATCATCGCCGGCAACCTGGTGAAGCCGACCATTCCGGCAAAGCCCGTCTATGTCGTCGCCGGCGCAGCGCAGCCGGCGGAGACGCAGGCCGCCGCGCCTGCCGAGGCGGGACCCGAGCCGATCGCGCCGCTGCTGGCCAAGGCCGACCCCAAGCAGGGTGAGGCCGAGACGAAGCCGTGCCAAGTCTGCCATACCTTCACCAAGGGCGGAGCCAA
>DATIYL010000022.1:0-13694 GCA_035517635.1 Allostellaceae bacterium
GTGACCCTCGAGCGAGGTCCCCGTGCCGAACGGGATCACCGGCACCTTGTGCGCCGCACAGAGCCGCACCACCTCGGCCACCTCATCGGTCGAGCGCGCGAACATGACCGCATCCGGCGGCGCCGGCGTGTGATAGCTCTCATCCTTCCCATGCTGCTCCCGCACCGCCGCAGCGGTCGACAGCCGCTCGCCGAAGCGCTGCTTCAACAGCTCGATGACCGGGTTTGCGTCGATGCGGGGCGATGCGCTGGCGGTCATGGCGCGACTTCTCCGGTGCTGCAAGACGATGACAGGTCTGCCGCAAACACGCTCCGCAGCTCGCGCTTCAAGATCTTGCCATTGGCGTTGCGCGGCAGCGGCTCGTCGCGCAGGACGATGCGGGACGGCACCTTGAAGGCGGCGAGGCGCTCGGCGACGTGGCGGCGCAGCGCGTCCTCGCTGATGCTCGCGTCCGGCTTCACCTGCACCACCGCGCCCACTTCCTCGCCGAGCACGCGATGCGGGATGCCGACGACCGCTGCGTCCATCACCGCGGGATGGCTGTAGAGCGCATCCTCGACCTCGACGCAGTAAACATTCTCGCCGCCGCGGATCAGCATGTCCTTGACCCGGTCGAGGATGTAGAGAAAGCCCTCCTCGTCGATGCGCACGAGGTCGCCGGTGCGCAGCCAGCCGTCGCCGAAGCTCGTCGCCGTCGCTTCCGGCTTGTTCCAATAGCCCTTCACCACATTGGGCCCCTTCACCCAGAGCTCGCCGACCGCGCCTTTGGGCACGTCCTCGCCCGCGGCATCGACGACGCGCACATCGCACACCGGGATGACGAGGCCGGCGCTGTCGGGCTTGCGCTGATAATCCTCGGCGGCATTCTGCGACGTCACCGACGATGTCTCGGTGAGGCCGTAGCCGTTCCCCGGCATCGCTTTGGGGAAACTCGCCCTGATCCGCGCCACCAGCTCCGGCGCGGCCGGGGCGCCGCCATAGGCGATGCTCTCGACGCTCGAGAGATCGTAACGCGCGAAATTCGGATGCTCGATCACCTGCCAGGCCATGGACGGCACGTGGCCGAAGCTGGTGATGCGCTCGCGCTCGATGAGCTGCATGGCGCGCTCGGGATCCCAGCGATACATCAACACCAGCTTGTTGCCGGCGTAGAGGTTGCCGCAGAGCACGGAATGACAGCCGGTGGCGTGAAACAGCGGCACCGAGAGCAATGTTGCCGTCTTGGGCTGGCTGCCCGGCGCCGGCAGGCTTTCGCCGCGCCGCAGCAGCGAGCGCGCGCGGGCATAGGCGCCGCTCAGCAGGTTGGTGCAGATGTTGCGATGAGTGCCGAGCGCGCCTTTGGGCTTTCCCGTCGTGCCGGAGGTATAGAAGATCGTCGCGTCGTCTTCGGGATCGATCGCCACCTCGGGCAGCGGGCCGATATCGTCGAGCGTCTCGGCAAAAGCCCGCCAGCCCGGCGGCGGCGTTCGCCCGGCGCGCACCACCAGCCGCGCTTCGAGCGGCAGGGCGGCGAGATGCGGCGCAAGCCGCTCGGCCCGCTCGGCATCGGCGATGAGCAGCCGCGCGCCGCTGTCGCTGAGGCAATACTCCAGCTCCGCGCCCGTCATCCAGGCATTGAGCGGCACGACGACGGCGCCGACGGAAGCCGCTGCCCAGAAGCTCACCGACCATTCCGGGAAATTGCGCATGGCGATGGCGACGCGCTCGCCCTTCACGATGCCGAAGCGCCGCACCAGCGCGCGCGCCAGTGCCGCCGTGCGCCGGTAATGCTCGGCATAGCTGAGCCGCTCTTCCTCGAAGACGAGGAAGGGAAGATCGCCGTGATTTCGGCTGGTTTCGAAGACCGCGCGCAGGTTCGGCGGCGCATTCTTCCAGACGCGGGTGGCGATGCCGCGAATGCGCTTTTCTTCCATCTCGAAGGGCGCGCCCGGCGCTGTCAACGCCTCGACCGCCGCCTCGATCGATAATCCCGTCACGTTTCCACCCGGCCTGTGTTGTTGCGGGCGAGCCTAGGCAAAGGCGGCTTGAGACGCCAGCACCGCTTTGATAGCGTGCGCCGCCCGCGTGGAACGGCAGGGGGAGCGATGATCGAGATCGGATTGGGCAGCGTGCAGAGCTGGGAATGCGACGTGATGGGGCACATGAATGTGCAGTTCTACGTCGCCCGCATGAGCGGCAGCCTGCCGGCGCTGTTGGCCGCGCTCGGCTTCGGGCCGCGGCAATGCCGAGCACTCGATGTCGAGCTCGCGCCGGTCGATCATCACATCCGCTTCTTGCGGGAATTGCGGCCTGGCGAGCCCTTCACCATTGCGGGCGGCGTGCTCGGCGTCGCCGGCGAGCGCCTCAGGCTCTATCAGGAGATTCGCAATACCCTGACCGGCGCCGTGGCGGCGAGCTTCGTGACCGAGGCGATGATGGTCGATGCCGAGCGGCACAACCCGCTGCCGCTGCCGGAGCCGCTCCGCGCCGCGGCAATGGCTGGGTGCGAGGCGCTGCCGGAGCATGGCCGGCCGCGCGGGCTCGCGCTCGACGCGCCGCGGCCGCGGCCGAGCTGGGACGAGGCCGATGGGCTCGGCCTGATGCTGACGCAGCAATCGGCGGTGACGCCGGCGGAATGCGAGCATCGCGGCTTCATGGTGACGCGCGCGATCATCGGCCGGGTCGCCGATTCCATGCCCAATCTGGTGGCAAAGACGCGCGGCATCGATCGCTCGGTCGCGCGCAGCGGCGACGCCGCGCTCGAATACCGCCTCGTCTATCACGCGACGCCGCGCCAGGGCGATCTCCTGGCGCTCCGCGCCGGGATCAAGGCGATCGGCGGCAAGTCCTTCACCTGGGGGCATTGGCTCTTCGACCGCGAGACCGGCGAGGCGGTGGCGACGACGGAGGCGGTCGTCGTCGCCTTCGATCTCGACACGCGCAAGGCCGTCGAGATCGGCCCCGAGCTGCGCGAGCGGCTGACCAAGTTTCTGGTGCCGGGCCTTTCGGCGTGAGTTTGATCCAGATCAACGCGCCGCGCCGACGCCGAGGGTAGGTTGCGCTGGTACCTCTCCTGTTAGGTACCGACTTGACGCCGCTCTCCCCTCGCTGGCGTCGCGGGGCGCTCCCAGCAAGCCGGGGCGCCCCGGTTTTTTTTCTCTCTGCGAGCCGTTCTGGCAGCTTCGGCGTCCTGCCGCTATTCTAGGGGAAAGACCCCAAGGGAGGGAGCATGACCGAGGCATTCATCTATGATGCCGTGCGCACGCCGCGCGGGCGCGGCAAGGCGTCGGGTGCGCTGCACAGCGTCACGCCGATCGCGCTCGCGGTGGCCGCGCTCGCGGCGCTGCGTGAGCGGAACGCCCTCGATACCGCCGCGGTCGACGATGTCGTGCTGGGCTGCGTCGAGCCCGTGGCCGAGCAGGGCGCCGATATCGCCCGCGTCGCTGTCCTCCAAGCGGGCTATGCCGAAACCACCGCCGGCGTGCAGATCAACCGCTTCTGCGCCAGCGGCCTCGAAGCCTGCAACATGGCGGCGGCGCAGGTCATGTCGGGTCAGAGCGACATGGCGATCGGCGGCGGCGTCGAGAGCATGAGCCGCGTGCCGATGGGCTCCTCGGGCGGGGCCTGGGCGATGGATCCTGAAGTGGCGTTCCACACCTACTTCGTGCCGCAGGGCATCTCCGCCGATCTCGTCGCCACGAAGTACGGCATGAGCCGCACCGATGTCGACGCCTATGCCGTCGAGAGCCAGAGGCGCGCGGTGCATGCCTGGGCGGAGGGCCGCTTCGCGCGGTCGGTGGTGCCGGTCAAGGATCTGAACGGCCTCACCGTGCTCGACCGCGACGAGCATATCCGTGCCGACACGACGATGCAGTCGCTGGCCGCGCTCGAGCCGTCCTTCGCCCGGAGCGGCGAGGCGCTGGGCTTCGATGCGGTGGCGATCCAGCGCTATCCCGAGATCGAGCGCATCGAGCATGTGCACCATGCCGGCAATTCCTCGGGCATCGTCGACGGTGCCGCCGCGGTGCTCATCGGCAACAAGGCGACCGGCGAGCGGCTCGGCCTCAAGCCTCGCGCCCGTATCCGTGCCTTCGCTTCGATCGGCTCCGAGCCCACCATCATGCTCACCGGCCCCTCTTTCGCCGCGGAGAAGGCGCTGAAGCGCGCCGGCATGAGCGCCGGCGACATCGACCTCTACGAGCTGAACGAGGCTTTCGCCGCGGTCGTGCTGCGCTTCATGCAGGTGCTCGACATCCCGCATGGCAAGATCAACGTGAATGGCGGCGCCATCGCCATGGGCCATCCGCTCGGCGCCACCGGCGCGATGATCCTCGGCACGCTGCTGGACGAGCTCGAGCGCACCGGCAAGTCGACCGGCCTCGCCACGCTCTGCGTCGGCGCCGGCATGGGCACCGCCACCATCATCGAGCGGATCTAGGAGCGTCGCCATGATCGATTACGAGCTGGGCGCCGACGGCATCGCCGTCATTGCCTGGAACATGGCCGACCGCGCGATGAATGTGCTCAACGACGAATCGGTGGCCGGCTTTGCCGTTGCGGTCGAAGCGGCGATCAAGGACCCGGTGGTGAAGGGCGTCATCGTCACCTCGAAGAAGCGCGATTTTCTCGCCGGCGCCGATCTGACGCGGCTCGGCCGGGATGTCGATGCGGCGGGCCTGACGGCGTTCACGATGCGCTTCCACGCGCTGCTGCGCGGCATGGAGAAAAGCGGCAAGCCGTTCTGCGCGGCGCTCAACGGCACGGCGCTGGGCGGCGGCTACGAGATCGCGCTCGCCTGCCATCACCGCGTCGCCGCCGACGATCCGCGCATCCAGATCGGGCTTCCCGAAGTGACGATCGGCCTGTTGCCCGGCGGCGGCGGGACGCAGCGGCTGCCGCGGCTCATCGGCATCCGCAACGCGCTGCCGCTGCTGCTCGAAGGAAAAAAGCTCGATCCGCAGAAGGCGCGGGCGGCCGGGCTCGTCGACGAGGTCGTGCCGAAGGATCAGCTGATCGCCGCGTCGCGTCGCTGGCTCTTGACTGAAGGCAAGGCGAACGCGGTGCAGCCCTGGGACCGGAAAGGCTTCCGCATTCCCGATGGCGGCGTCCATTCGCCCAAGGGGCAAGAGACTTTTGTCGCCGGCAATGCGCTGCTCCACGCCAAGACCTATGGCAACTATCCGGCGCCGCGCCACATCGCCTCTTGCGTCTATGAGGGGCTGATCACCGATTTCGACACCGGCCTCAAGATCGAGAGCCGCTATTTCGTCCATTGCGCGCTCTCGGCCGAAGCGCGCAACATGATCCGCACCCTCTTCTTCTCGGTCGGCGAGGCCAACAAGCTGGCGGCGCGGCCGAAGCAGGTGCCGGAGCAGGGCTATCGCCGGATCGGCGTGCTCGGCGCCGGCATGATGGGCGGGGGCATCGCCTATGTCAGCGCGCTGGCCGGGCTCGAGGTGGTGCTGCTCGATACCGGCATGGTCGAGGCCGGGAAGGGCAAGGACGCGGCCGGCCGCCTGTTGCAGCGACGCGTCGAGCAAGCGCGGATGAGCCCGGCGCAGCGCGACGAGGTGCTGGCGCGCATTCTCCCCACGACCCGCTTCGAGGAATTGAGCGGCGCGGAGCTCGTGATCGAAGCGGTGTTCGAGGATCGCGCGATCAAGGCCGAGGTCACGCGGAAGGCCGAGGCGGTCTTGGCCGACAGCGCGCTCTTCGCTTCGAACACCTCGACCTTGCCGATCACCGGCCTCGCCGAGGCGAGCGCACGGCCGCAGAACTTCATCGGGCTCCATTTCTTCTCGCCGGTCGATCGCATGCCGCTGGTCGAGATCATTCGCGGGCGGCTGACCTCCGATGCCTCCCTCGCGCGCGCCATGGACTATGTCCGGCGCATCGGCAAGACGCCGATCACGGTCAATGACAGCCGCGGCTTCTATACCAGCCGCGTCTTCGGCACCTATGTGAGCGAAGGACTGACTCTCCTCGCCGAAGGCGTCGCTCCGGCGCTCATCGACAATGCCGGGCGGCTCGCGGGCATGCCGGTTGGACCGCTGGCGCTCGCCGACGAGGTGTCGATCGAGCTCATGCACAAGGTGCGCAAGCAGACGCGCGCCGATCTCGGCAAGGATTACCGCGGCAACGCCAAGTCCGATGCGGTGATCGAGCTGATGGTCGAGAAGCTCGGCCGCATCGGCAAGAAGGCGGGGAAAGGCTTCTACGACTATCCCGCCACCGGCCCGAAGCGGCTCTGGCCCGGATTGGCGCAGCATTTCAAGCCGGCCGGGGCGCCGCCCGATGTGGCGGAGGTGAAGCAGCGCCTCCTCTATGTCCAATCGGTCGAGACCGCGCGCTGCCTCGAGGAAAAGGTGGTGCTCGATCCTCGCGACGCCGATGTCGGGGCGATTTTGGGCTGGGGCTTTCCGGCCTATCTCGGCGGCACGGTGAGCCAGATGCATAGCCTCGGCATCGAGCCCTTCCTCGCCGCGTGCGACCGTCTGGCGCAGCGCTGTGGCGACCGCTTTGCGCCGCCAAAGCTGCTGCGCGAGATGGCGGCAACGGGAAAGCGCTTCTACGCGGCCTGATCCCGTCGCGTGATCACGGCGCCTTCGGCAGGCCTTTCACGCGGCGGAGGCTGGCGCCGTCGAGATTGGCTTCGTCGAGCTTGGCGCCGCTGAAGGTGGCGCCGTCGAGCTTGGCTTGCTGCAGCTGCGCGCCGGTGAGATCGGCATTGGTGAAGTCGGCGCCGACGAGGTTGGCGCGGCGCAAATTGGCGCCGGCGAGGTTGGCGCCGACGAAGCGGGCGCGCTCGCCATTGGCCGGGAAATCGGTGTGATGTGAGCCGACATCGATGAGCGCGCCGAGCTTGGCGCCGGCCAGGTTCGCAGCGTTGAAGCAGGCGCGGCGCAGCGTGGCACCGCGCAGATCGGCACCGGCGAGCTGCGCATCGCGCAGATCGGCCGAGGTGAGATCCGCCATGGCGAGAAGCGCTTGCGCGAGATCGGTGCGGTGGAACTTGGCGCCGGGGAGGAGCGCCATCACCAGCCGTGCCTTCGCCAGCGAGCGGTCGCTGAGATCGACCTTGGCAAGGAGGGCGCGTGTGCCTTGCTGGCCTTGGCTGTCGAGCCACAGCGCGTGCTCGCGCAGCGCCTCGGCAATATCTCCTTCGCTCCGGACGACCGGCGTGCTGCGCGTCGCCTTGGCAAGCTCGGCGAGCTCGAGCGCCTCGGGATCGAGGACGGCATCGCTGACATCGGCGCCTTCGAGATCGGCGCCGCGCAGATTGGCGCCGGTGAGCACGGCGGAGTGGAAGGTGGCGCCGGCGAGCTTCGCCTGCGCGAAATTGGCGCCTTCGAGAATGGCGCCGGTGAAATCGGCGCGGCGCAAATCGGCGCCTTCGAGATTGCTGCCGCGCATGGCCGCGTCGGTAAAATCGGTGCGCAGATCGTAGGACTTGCCGTGCGGGATCGGCGCCGTTTCGCCGTCGCTGCCGTCCTCGCTCAGCGGCTCGCGCAAGCTGCGCAGGATCTCCGCATGGCGCTTCTCGTAGAGTGTGAGCTTTGCTTCGCGCAGATCGGCGTGGGCCAGCACGCTCTTGTTCATCTCCGCGCCGCGGAAGGAGCTGCCGCGCATATCCGCTTTGGTCATGTCGGCGGCATCGAGATTGGCCTGGCGCAAATCGCAAAGCGAGAGCCGCGCGCGGCGCAAGCTTGCTGCGGCGAGATTGGCGCGGCGCAGCCGCGCGCCGGTGAGGTCGGCGCCCGACAGATCGCAGCCGGCGAGATCGCAAGCGGACAGATCGGTGTAGCTGAGCAGCGCCCGCCTGCCGCCGGACTTTCGGGCAAGGAAGCGCTCGTGAAGCTGGACGATCGCTTCGAGCGCCTCCGGACTCAAGCGCATCCAGCTCTCCGATTCATCCGGGGCGGAAGGCGGCATACACCCGATAATACCCTATCCCCGTTAACAAAGACCTATGAAACTGTCGTGAAGTGCTTGATCCGCCTGTCGATCCGTAGTTTCGGCCGAACCCCCCACGCGATGGCATGGCCTTTTTGTGGCTATAGCACACATGGCACCGATCCTGCACGCCTCGGGAGAGACCTAGGCTAATTTGATCTCTCTCATGGGGAGCGGCGCGGTTGTGAGGGGCTCCGCCCTGTCATCATCGCCACGCGCGGCCGGCAGGCGGAGGGTGAAGCAGGAGCCGCAGCCGGGCTCGCTTGTCGCCGTGATGCTGCCGCCCATCAGTGTCGCCAGCCGCTGGCTCAGCGCGAGGCCCAATCCGGTGCCGCCATATTTGCTGGCGGTGCTGGCGTCGGCCTGGGTAAAGGCGGTGAAGAGCTTGGCGAGCGCCTGCTCGTCGATGCCGATGCCGGTATCGGCGACGGCGATGCGGATCCAGTCTCGTTCCGGCCAATGTTCGCGCAGCGCCGCCAGGCTGATGCGGCCGTTCTTGGTGAATTTCGCCGCGTTGCCGACGAGATTGAGCACGATCTGGCGCAGCCGGGTGGCGTCGCCGAGCATGGTGCCGAGATCCGCCGCGCAGCTTGTCTCGAATGTGTTGCCGTTGCTGTCGACGAGCGGCAGCACGGTGGCGACGACATCGTCGAGGAAGCTGCGCAGATCGATCGGGCTCGCCGCCATCTCCATGCGCCCCGCTTCGATCTTGGAGAGGTCGAGCACGTCGTTGACGAGTGCCAGGAGGTGGCGTCCGGCGCTGTGAATGCGGCGGAGATCGGCCACCCGCTCATCGGCGCCGCCTTCGGCCTCGGCGTCTTCGAGCAGCATCTCGCTATAGCCGATGACGGCGTTGAGCGGCGTGCGCAGCTCATGACTCATATTCGCCAGGAACTGCGACTTGCTGTGATTGGCCTCTTCGGCGCTGTCCTTGGCCGATTTGAGACCGTCGACCAGCGCCGCGTTTTCGAGCTGCAGGCGGATCGCGCCGGTGATGGCGCGGTTGACGCTCTGTGCGGCGCGGCTGATGAGAACGATGTAGATGAAGGTGATGCAGCCGAAGAGAATCGATGCGGGCTTGCCGTGCAGGAAGGAAGCGATGGCGATCGGCAGGGCGCAAGCGAGGAGATAGGCGCGATGCGCGCGCAGATGCGCCGCGTAAAAGATCGTGCCGGCCGCCAGCATGCTTGCGAGGATCAGGAGGACGACGCCGCGGATCTCGACATCGTCGAGCAGATAGAAGCCGATGCCGAAGGCGCCCCAGAGCGCGCCGCTCGCGCCGATGGTGAGCGTGAGCAGCGGATCCCAGGCGATGACCGCGGCATCGTCGTTCTCGATGCGATGGAAGCGTCGCCACAGCACGATGCGCAGAAGCGTGAGGCCGATCGTGGCGCCGGCCCAGCCGAGGATCAGTGCCTGGTTCAAATAGAACCAGAGGATGGGGATGGCGACGAGCGCCGTCAGGATTACGCCCAGCAACGTCGCTGGCGGCAGCGCGATGAGCCTCACCTCTGCCGCGTGGATGTTCTGGCGCCACCGATCCACGAGAGGCCCTCCGCCGCGATGTCCTGGAGCCTAGGGCGCGACGGTTAACAATTCGTCTAGGAGCGCCGAAAGCGCGGGCGCCCAGAACCCTCCACAAAGGACGACTGCGGGGGCATGCGAGCGCCGCGTTCTGATGTCGGGCAACGGTGTGGCATCACGGAACCGCTACTGGCCGGACCCGTTAGGTACCGATTATCGTCCATTTCGCTTCATCTTCGGCTCATCGCGAATCGCGTAAGCAAGGAGAGTTCAATGCGTCCAGTGATATCGCCTCTCGCCGCCGCTCTGCTCGGTGTCGGCGTTGTCTTGGCGGCCCCGACCGTCATGGCTCAGAGCCAGCAGTCAGCGCCCGCTGCGCCGTCCGCCGCGATCCCCGATCAAAAGCTCGATGCCGCCGCCGCTGCGATGAAGCAGGTGACCGATCTGCAGCGCGACTATCGGCAGAAGATCGACGCCGCGGCGCCGGCCGACAAGCAACGCCTGGCGAGCGAAGGCAATGCGGCGTTGAAGAAAGCGGTGACCGATCACGGATTGTCGGTCGACGAGTACAACAAGATCCTCACGGTTGCGCAGAACGATCCGACGGTTCGCGCAAAGCTCATGCAGCGTCTCACCGCGCCGCAGCAGTAGCAGGCAGCGGCCGCTACTTGGTGCCTTTGACGCGCACGAGATAGTCGAGGATCGCGGGCACGTCGCTTTCGGCCACCGGTGCCTTGAAGACATTGCGCATCTTGGCGATTTCCGCCTCCCATGCGGCTTTCGGCATGTTCGGCTGATTCAGCACCATGTCGCGCGAGTGACAAGCAAGGCAATTGTCGTTGATCGCATCCGCGCCCGGCTCCGGGTAAAGCGTCAAGCCGTCGGGCAGATCGACCGACACCGTCTCGGGAAAGCGGGGAGCCTTGGCTTGCGACGGCAGCGCCGCCAGCAGAGCGGCAAGCGCGACGGCGAGGAGCGGCATCTTTTGCGCCATGGTCCCGCTCCCTCTCACGCTGCCACGACGGGGGTGGCTTCGATCGCGTTGCGCATGAAGCCGGCGGGGTTCCAGTTCGGGCGATCGGGCTGCGCCACACCCGCGCTGTTGGTGCAGCGGACCAGCACCGTGTGATCGCCTTTGCCCGGAAGCGTGAGCCGGGCCTCCCAGCGGCGAAAGCTGTATTTGCCTTCGTCCTTGCCCAGCTTCGCTGCATGCCAGGTCTTGCCGTCATCGGCGGAAATATCGACCCGCGCCACGCCGCTATCGCCGCCAAAGGCGATGCCGCGCAGCGACATCGGCCGGCCCGCCGGCACATGCGCGCCGGCTTTGAGATTGGTGATAAACGACCGCGGCACCATGCGGTTGATCGGCACCATCTTGATGCCGGTCTCGCCCGGCTTCATGTCGGCATGGGGCGTGTCCGGAATGGTGTAGGCGGTCTTCATCCAGAAATTCGTGTCCGGCTGGTCCAGAACTTCGATGTCGTTGAGCATTTTCACCCAGTAGGTCGCATACCAGCCGGGGACGACGAGCCGCAGCGGGAAGCCGTTGAGCAGCGGCAGCGCTTCGCCGTTCATGGCATAGGCGATCATCACCTCGCCGTCGCGCGCATGATCGATCGCCAGCGACTTCATGAAGTCGGGCCCCTCGGCGACCACCGGCTCGTCCATGCCGTCGAAACGCACCTGGACCGCGCCGGGCTTGACGCCGGCGCGGTCGAGCACGTCCTTGAGGCGGACGCCGGTCCAGCGCGCATTGCCCATCGCGCCGTTGCCCCATTCACCGCCGGCGACGCGCGGCTCGAAGAAGCCGCGCGAATTGCCGGAGCACTGATTGACCGCCGCCAACTCGACCGGCGGGAAGGCCAACAGCTCCTTGAGCGTCAGCGACAGCGGCTGATTGACATGGCCGTGCACGGCGAGGCGGAACGAGCCGGTATCGATCGAGCTGGGAATGGCTGCCCAATGCCAGCGCACATAGAAGCGGTCATTGGGCGTGAAGACGCCGTGGTCGAACACGTCGAACGGCGTCTCGAGCAGCGGCGGTCGGACGCGCTGCAGGACCATCGTCCCCTTCTGCGGGAAGGAGGAGGTGAGGGGGCGCTCGTCCGGCCCGCCCGGCAAGGGCAAGCGCACCATCGTCTCAGCCCAGGCCGGCGTCGCGGCAAGCGCAAGACCGGCCATGCCGGCGCCGCCGATGAGGCGTCGCCGGGTCAGCGTCCGGCGATGGGCATCCGGATATGGCATGATGAGGCGCCTCCTCCCGTTGGTTGTTTTGTTGTCGGCCAATATTCGCGCGTCCAATATTCGCTGTCGAGAATATACTACCCGGCCGCCCGGTCGCCTGTTGCGTCGGAGCACGGGATCCCGATGTTGTCGCGCCCATGCCGTCATCGACGCCGGGCTTGCGGCGCGGCGAACACGAAGCCGTGACCATCACCGGCCTCGGCGAATCGCGCGAGACAGTTGATTGCAAGCGCGTGGCCACTATGCTCAACCGGGATCAGGCTGACTGGACAAGGCGGCTCGTCGGCGATGAACACAGCGAAGATGAAGGCAAGCGCCGCGGCCGCGACCGCGCTGCTCAAGGCGCTCGCCAACCCGCACAGGCTTCTCATCCTCTGCCATCTGGCCAACGGCGAGCAATCCGTCGGCGAGCTGGAAGCGCTGCTCGGCGTGCGACAGCCGCATCTGTCGCAACATTTGGCGCGGCTGCGTCGCGACGCGCTGGTGCGCACCCGGCGCAATTCGCGCACGATCTATTATCGGATCAACAGCTCCGCGGCGGCGCAGGTGCTTCGCCTGCTCTATGATCTCTATTGCTCGCGGCGGGCGGTGCGGCGCGCCGCAGGTGGCGGCAAGGCCGGAGGGGGAAGGTCGGGCAGAACGGCTCGCCGCGGCCGAGCCGCAGCCGTTTCCGCTGCGGCCCGCCGCCGCGCGGATGCGAACAGACGCGAGCGCCGCTAAACGCTGCGGGCAGCCGCAGCGCTCATCCTTGCCGGTTACCGCTTCCCGCTAGAACGCCGGGTTGACGCCCCAGACCTCGCCGGGAGCAACGCGCTTGCGCGCGCGCAGCGCGTCTGCCCTCATCTCGAAGCCAGGTCCGACAACGCGAATCACGCGAAAGCCGGCGCGTAGAAGCTCACAAGCATTTGCAACAGCAAGGTGCTTGTCCGGAAAAGAGACGGGAAGGGTGGATGTCGTGCCGGCTTGATCACATTCAATTGTATACATATGCCCCCCACGACACGGCCTGAGAGCCGGATGCTAGCATGCGGGGACACGCAATCCTACCGGCGCCACGCCAATCGCTGGAGCTTATCCACAGAAAATGAGTAGGCAGACAGGCTGCGTTCCTGATGGCGAAGCATGGCGCGCAGAGGTTTCGATCGATTCAGAAGATTTCAGGGCCGGCTTAAGGACGCGCGTCTCGCGAGGCCCTATCTGGCGGGGGAAAACAGCCGACAGGCGACGAAGCCCATGCCCCGCTTTTCCCTCGAACGCCGACTCCGCAAGCTCGATCGCTTGGCGGGCGAGATCAATGCCGTGCTCTTGATGATCGCTTTGGGTCTCGGTGTTCTCGATCTCGCCGTGCTGGCAGCGCTTCACATGCCGCTCGCGCCATTGGCCGTCACGGCAGAGACGAGCGCTGCCGGCCACAGCGCGCAGAAGGCGTCTCTCGCCGCTTTCGGCTTCTGACTCAGCAAAGCCGCACAGGGGACGCCGGTCGCGGTGTCAGTCGACTGGTCTTTCCGCCGGAAGCTTCGTGCCGAGGAGCCGGCCGCGCTTGTCTCGGGCGTGCGTCGCGATGGCGGCGCTCCAGATTGCGATGGTGTGCGGATCGGTGAAGTTCAGCCCGATCGAGCTCTTGCGCTGCCATACGACGCGTCCCATCACGCGCCCGATGCCTTCGACGGTGAGCATCACGCTTTCGCTGACCCCGACGGCGGCACCGATTTGAGGCGTCACCAGCCGAAGCTGCGCGCCTTCCGCCGACACGTCGACGATCCGGCAATCG
Organism: Allostellaceae bacterium; assembly: GCA_035517635.1. Lineage (GTDB taxonomy): Bacteria > Pseudomonadota > Alphaproteobacteria > ATCC43930 > CGMCC-115725 > DAHUYF01. The sequence continues at coordinate 13,472 of DATIYL010000022.1, forward strand.
AGGGCCTTGGACGATGTCCTGAGCATCCCGCGCCAAAACGTCTCGGTGCGCGGATGCTTGCGGCGTTCCTTCATCGCCGCACCAGGCGTGCTTTCTTGCTGCATCGCGGCGCTCAGCGGTCCTGCAGGGAAAAATTGCGCTTCGAGGCTATTCGGTGATCGCTACGAAGGAGTTAATTTTGCGCCGCGGTAGAATACGAGCCCAGCGACACAATTTTCCCACG
>DATIYL010000023.1:0-15685 GCA_035517635.1 Allostellaceae bacterium
CAAGGGCCTGACGCTCGCGCTCGCCATCGATCCGCGGCTGCCCAACGCCTATCGCGGCCTGCCGCTGCAGCTGCGGCAGATCCTCATCAACCTCATCGCCAACGCCATCAAGTTCACGCCGCAAGGCCGCATCGAGGTCTCGGCGCGCTTCGTCGGGCGTGAGAGCGACATCATTCGCACGCGGCTCGCCGTGCGCGATGAGGGCATCGGCATCGCCCCCGAGTCGCTCGAGAAGATCTTCGACGTCTTCACGCAGGCGGACGGGACGGTGACGCGGCGCTATGGCGGCACCGGGCTCGGTCTCGCCATTGCCAAGCAATTGACGCAGCTGATGGGCGGCAGCATCAGCGTCGCCAGCGAGCCCGGCAAGGGCAGCACCTTCACCGTCGAGCTGCCGCTACAGCATGACGCGGCCGGTGCGCTGCGGCCGCCCGATCTTTCCGGGCGCGAGGTCGTCCTCGTCACCACCGATGCCGAGCTCGCGCAGCAGCTGCAGGGACGGATCCGCGCCTGGCAGGGTGAGGCGCCGTGGCTCGCCGATGCCGAGGCGGCGGTCAAATATCTCGGCGCCACGGCGCCCGAAGCGCCGCGGCCGATCCTGCTGGTCGATGGCCGCGAGGATCTGCTCGCGGGCCTCAGCCTCACCCATCGCCTCGCCAGCGCGGCGGCACGGGCGCCGCTCGCGCTTTTCCTCGCGCCCACGGGCGGCGGCGACTCCGTCGCCGGTCTCGGCGCCTCGCAACTCGCCGCCATTCTCGAAGCGCCGGTCGACGATTCGTCGCTTGCCGGCGCGCTGCACTCGGCGATCGCCGTCGATGTCCGCGCCGTCGAGGTCGAGACGATGCGAACGACACAAGCTGCCGACGAGCAGACGCCGGCCGCGCCGAGCATCGCGCCGCCGCCGCTGCCGACCGCGGCGCGCAAGCTCAAGATCCTCATCGCCGAGGACAACAGCGCGAATCGCAAGATTCTGCGCCGCATCCTCGAAATGGCCGGTCACCAGACCGCCGTGGTGAATGACGGCGAAGCGGCGCTTGCCGTGCTCGACCGCGACCGGTTCGACCTCGCGCTCCTCGACATCAACATGCCGGAAATGAGCGGCTACGAGGTGACGAAGCTCTATCGCATGGAGCATCTCGGCGAGAGCCGTCTGCCGATCATTGCGCTCACCGCCGACGCGACGAGCGAGACCGAACGCCAATGCCGCGAAGCCGGGATGGATGCGGTGCTGACCAAGCCGGTCGACGCGGCGCAGCTCCTCGCGGCGATCGACGAGACCTATGCCCGCGTCGCCAAGCCCGGCACAGCGGTAGCGGTCTCGCCGGTGGTGACGCCGATCTCTGCCCATCCGCGCTTTTTCGCCGATGCCGGCGCCATCGTCGACGAAGCCACGATCGAGGCGCTGCGTATGCTGGGCGGCGGCAGCGATTTCCTCGGCGACGTCATCGACACGTTCTGCGCCGACGGGCGGCGGCTCATCGAGCTGCTGCGCCGGGCCGCCGACGAGGCCGATCTGCGCGCCTTCAAGGAGCTCACGCATTCGCTGCGCAGCGGCGCCGCCAATGTCGGCGCGGCGCGCCTCTGCCAGACGCTCACCACGCTGCGCGACCTCACCGCCCGGGATCTGCGCCAGAACGGCCCCGTCTATATCGAGAAGCTGCAGACCGAATTCGCCAAGCTCGAAACGGCGCTGGGCCGGATGGTGCGCGAAAGCCAGCTCGGGTAGGGGGAGTTCGCTCCAGCCCTCCCTGAGACGCCGGATCGGTCACCCCACCTCACCCCAACCCTCTCCGCCCCTGAGGGGCGGAGAGGGAGGGACCCGCGTAGCGGGAGGGTGAGGTGGGGCGTTTGACGCGAGCGCGAGAGCCTACTCCGCCGGCACTTGGCGGGCGCGGCGGCGGTGTTGGGCGGCGGCGACGCGCAGCATGCGGCGCAGATCGGTCTCGCCGAGATTCATCGCCGCATCGACCCAGAGATCGGCGATACGGAACATTTCCTCGCGGGTCACCGGATTGGCGATGCGCCGGGCCTGGCGGATCACCGAATGGCTGGCATGGCGCCGGCCGTTCGGGCCGATCTGCGCGTAGAGCGCCTCGACGCCCTCGCCATCGGCCGCGAGCACGTCGATGACGCCGAGCTTGTAGAGATCCTCGGCGGTATAGATTTCGCCGGAAAGGATCATGCGCTCGGCAAGACCGGGCGCGATGCGGCGTGACAGGAAGGTGTAGGCGCCCATGCCGGGGAAGAGATTGAACAGCACCTCCGGCAGGCCGAATTTGGCGCTGCGCTCGGCGATGATGAGGTTGAAGGAGAGCACCGCCTCGAAGCCGCCGCCGAGCGCATCGCCCTGCACCAGCGCGACACTCACCACCGGCAGGTCGAACAAGGTGGCATTGGTGAAGGTGAGCTCGCAGCAGAGATAGGCGTAGCGCGTCAGCTGAGCGCGGTCGCGCCGGCGGATGAGCTCCGCGAACAGCTCGAGATCGCCGCCGAGATTCCAGATGCCCGGCATGCGCGAGCCGACGACGACATAGCGCAGCCCCGGCTCGTCACTGGAAGGCTCGCTGGCGAGCGTGCGGGCGAGGCGCTGCACCTGCTGCGTCTGCTCCAGCACCGCCGGCGTGAAGCTCGGCTTCCCGGTATAGTCGAAATAGCCCCAGAGGATTCTTTCCTTGCTGTCGTATTGTAGCTCGAATTCGGAGAGCCGCGTTGCCGCAACCAGCTGCGCCGCCTTGCCGGCGGCAGGTGGCGCATAGTTGCGTGGCAGCTCGACGATTGCTTGCGGTGACGGAGCGCTTTCATCGCCGGAACGCGCGAATACGCCGCCGAAAAGTCGTGATTTGGACGTCATGTGCTCACCCCCGGGCCGCCCCATGTTCCCAAGCCACCGGCGACTTCGCGTCGCTCTACGGCACAAAATCCTTACTAATTGGTAACCGTGAAGGAAAATTTTGCGGCGATCAAGTGGACTCTTCAGGAGAGTCGGCAATTCAGCGCTAGACTCCGCGATGTCACCGCTCGGTAAAGGAGCATGATCACCGCGCTCAAGTCGAAAGAGGGGAACACGAATCCTTGGTACCGCAGCAATAGTTAGTCACTTTGTCTAGAACGCGCTACCTATTGGGGTGATGCGGCCGCCCACGAAATAGTGGGCTGTGTCGACGAAGAGCGCTGCGGCGCCGTTGCCTCACACGAATCCCAGGACTAAACCCGCGTGGCGCGGCGAAAGGGAGGCGAGCGGCATGGCGCATCGGATCGGGATCATCGGACTCGGCGTCATGGGCGAGCGCATGCTGCGCAATATGGCGAAGCATGCCGGCTTCGCCGTGGTCGCCGCCTGGGATCCGGATGAAGCGACGGCGCCGAAGCTCAGCGCGGTGGCGCCCGCGGCGCGGTTTGCGCGCGATGGGGCCGAGCTCGCCGGTGCCAGCGACGTCGACTGCGTCTATATCGCGGCACCGCCGTCGACGCACCTCGCCTATGCCAACCTCGCTTTCGATCGCGGCAAGGCCGTCTTCTGCGAGAAGCCGCTCGCCATCGACGGCACGGCCTGCCGCGCCGCGGTCGAGCGGGTCGAGCGCGAGCGGCACATCGCCGCGATCAATTTCCCTTTCGCTTCGGCGCCGGCGGTGCGCGCCATCGTCGCCGGGGTCAAATCGAGCGAGCTCGGCCCGCTCGAGCGCGTCGAGATCGAAGTCGCCTTCGCGCGCTGGCCGCGCGATTGGCAGACGACGGCGCGCTGGCTCGCGCAACGCGCCGAAGGCGGCTTCGTGCGCGAGGTCCTGTCGCATTTCATCTTCCTGACCCGGCGGCTCATCGGTCCCTTGCGGCTCCGCGATTGCCGCATCGACTACCCCACGGGCGAAGCGGCCGAGACCGCGATCAGGGCGCGGCTCGAGGCGGGCGGCGTTCCGGTGAGCATCGCCGGCAGCGTCGGCGGCACCATCCCCGATCTCAACCGTTGGCGGCTCATCGGAAAGCAGGGCGGCTTCGAGCTTTACGACTGGTACAGCTTGAAGCGGCGCATCAACGGCGGTTGGCTCGACGTCGACTTCGGCGAGGGGTCGGTGCGCGAGCTCTCCTACCGGGCGCAGCTCGACGCGCTGCAGGCAATGCTGGCCGGCCGGCCGCACGGCTTGCCGAGCTTTCGCGAGGGGCTCGAAGTGCAAGAATGCATCGAGGCGATGCTGCAAAGCGGCTAAGCTCGGTCAGCGGGGGGAAATGTACATACCTCAGGACGGTAAAGCCTACCACCCGCCTTGCCCGCGAAAGCGGGCATCCAGGGGTTCTGCTCCGCTGAGCCGGGCGCAGCCCTGGGTTCCCGCTTTCGCGGGAACCACGTGGTAGTGGTCGCGTCGCGTCGGGCACGCGCATTTTCCAGTTCGGCAGCGGGGGCAGGCATGGCCTGGATCAGCGGTGTCGGCGACACGGAGTTCGGCCGGCTCGAGGGGGAAACGGCGCTCAGCCTGATGGCGCGCGCCGCCGATGACGCCCTTGCCGAGGCCGGGCTGGAGCGCGGCGAGGTCGACGGGCTGCTCTGCGGCTATGCCGCGAGCCTGCCGCATCTGATGCTGGCGACGCTCTTTGCCGAGTATTTCGGATTGAAGCCGCGCTACGCGCATGCGCTCCAGGCCGGCGGCGCTACGGGCGGGGCCATGGTCATGCTGGCCCAGCGTCTCGTCGATGCCGGCGAATGCCGCAACCTGCTGGTGGTCGCCGGCGACAATCGGCTCTCGGGTCAGGGGACCGACAGCGCCGTCACCATGCTGGCGCAAGTGGGGCATCAGGATTACGAGGTGCCCTTCGGCCCGACCATCCCTGCCTATTACGGGCTCGTCGCTTCGCGCTACATGCATGTCCACGGCGTGAGCGAAGCCGATCTCGCGGAATTCGCCGTGCTGATGCGCAGCCACGCGGCGCTCCATCCCGGCGCGCAGTTCAAGACGCCGATCACCGTCGCCGAGGTGCTGGCCTCGCGCCCCATCGCCGCACCGCTGAAGCTGCTCGATTGCTGTCCCGTCTCGGACGGCGCTTGCGCCTTGGTGGTGAGCGCCGCGCGTGGGCCGACGCGGCTGCGCATCGCCGGCGCGGCGCAGATCCATCCGCATCAGCATGTCAGCGCCGCCGCCGATCTCGCCGAGTTCGCGCTCGCCGATTGCGCCGAACGCGCGCGCGAGGAAGCCGGCATCGGCATCGATGATGTCGATCTCCTCGCCATCTACGACAGCTTCACCATCACGCTGCTGATCCTGCTCGAGGAGACCGGGTTCGCGCCGCGCGGCAAGGCGGCGGACCGGCTGCGCGCTGGAATCTTCGCCCGCGACGGGCTCTGGCCGCTCAACACGCATGGCGGGCTGCTGTCTTTCGGGCATAGCGGCGTCGCCGGCGGGCTTGCGCATATCGTCGAGGCGGCGCGCCAGCTCGCCGGAAACGCAGGCGCGCGCCAGGTGCGCCAGCCCGCCATCGCCTTCCTGCATGGCGATGGCGGCGTGATGTCGTCGCATGTCAGCCTGGTGCTGAGGCGCGAATGAGCGGCGGCGATAGGCTCGCGGCACATTTCTGGCAAGGCTGCGCTTTGGGGGAGCTGCGCTATCAGCGCTGTCGCGATTGCGGTGCGGCGCAGTTCCATCCGCGCCGCTTCTGCGCACGCTGCGGCGGCGCGCCGGATTGGGCGGTATCGCAAGGGTTGGGCACGGTCTACGCCGTAACCCGCGTCACCCGGGCGCCAACGCCGGACTTCGCGCGGCTCGTGCCCTATGACATCCTGCTGGTCGATCTCGACGAGGGGTTTCGCATGATGGCGCATGGTGCGCCCGACCTCAGGATCGGCGAGCGCGTGCGCCTCGATTTCGACCGGCGCGGCGAACGCGCCCTGCCGCGCTTCGAACGTTTGGGAGGAAGCTCATGACCGCGCTCGACCAGCTTCGCCGCGCGCTCGATCCCGCCTCGATCGCGCTGATCGGCGCTTCGGAGAACCCCAACAAGGTCGGCGGCAGGCCGCTGCTCTTTCTGCAGCGCTGGGGCTATCGCGGCCGCCTTTATCCGATCAACCCCAACCGCAGCGAGGTGCAGGGGGTAAAGGCCTATCCCGACCTCGCGAGCCTGCCCGAAGCGCCTGACCTCGCCATCGTCATGGTCGCGGGCGACGGCGCGGTGCAGGCGGTCGAGGCCTGCGCCCGGCGCGGCGTCCGGCTCGCCATCTGCATGGCCTCGGGCTTCGGCGAGACCGGCGCCGACGGCGTCAAGGCGGAGAAGGCGATGGTGGCAACGGCGCGCGCCCATGGCATGCGCCTTGTCGGCCCCAACACGCAGGGACTCGTCAATTTCGGCACCGGCATGGTGGCGAGCTTCTCCACCATGTTCCTGGAAGCGCCGCCCGCCGACGGCCCGGCGGCCGTCGTCAGCCAAAGCGGCGCGATGAGCGCGGTCGCTTATGGGCTGCTCCGCGCGCGCGGCATCGGCGTGCGCCATTGCCACGCCACCGGCAACGACGCCGATGTCACCGCGATCGAGATGGCGCGCGCCGTCATCGAGGATGCGGGCGTCCGGTTGCTGCTGCTCTATCTCGAAGCCATCCCCGATGCGGCGATGCTGGCGGATCTCGCGCGGCGCGCGCGCGAGCGCCTGGTGCCGATCGTCGCGCTCAAGACCGGCCGCACGGCGCAAGGCCAGCGCGCCGCCAAGTCGCATACCGGCGCGCTCGCCAACGAGGACCGCGTCGTCGACGCCTTCTTCCGCCAGCACGGCATCTGGCGCGCCCGCGACATGGCGGGGCTCGTCAGCGCCGCCGAGATGTATCTGAAGGGCTGGCGGCCCGAGGGAAGGCGCCTCGTCGCCATCAGCAATTCGGGCGCAAGCTGCGTCATGGCCGCCGATCTCGCGGCCGAGCTTGGACTGCCGCTCGCCGCTTTCGCCGAGGACACGCGGCGCGCGCTCGCCGCGGCGCTGCCCGGCTTTGCCACGACCGCGAACCCGATCGACCTCACCGCGGCGCTGTTGTCGAACAACCGGCTCTTCGGCGCCATCCTGCCCGTCGTCGCCGACGATCCTGCGGCCGATCTCTTCCTCATCGCCATTCCGGTCGCCGGCCAAGGCTACGATGTCGACGCCTTCGCCCGCGACACCGCCGAGTTCGCGTCGCGCACTGGCAAACCGGTGGCGGTGGCGGCGCCGCAAGCGCTGGTCGCGGACCGGTTCCGCGCTGCCGGCATCCCGACCTTCTCCGGCGAGACCGAGGCCGTGGCGGCGCTCGACCAGCTCGCGCGGCATTGGGCGCTGCTGCGCCATCGGCCGGCGCCGCCCATGCCGCAGCTCGCGGTGCGCTTGCCGCCGGGGCCGGAGCGCTTTCTCAACGAGGCGGAGAGTCTCGCGCTGCTCGCCGCGCACGCGCTGCCCGTCGTGCCGCACCGCCTCTGCCGCAGCGAGAGCGAGGCGCGCCTTGCCTTCCGCGATCTCGGCAGCCCGGTCGCGGTCAAGGCCTGCTCCGCCGATGTGCCGCACAAATCGGAGCTCGGCCTCGTTGCGCTCAACCTCATATCGGAAGATGCCGTGGTGCAGGCCTTCGATGCGCAGATGGCGACGCTCGAGCGGATCGGTGCCGCGCCCGACGGCATCATCATCGCCGCCATGCAAGAAGGGCTGCGCGAGCTCGCGCTCGGCGCCAAGCTCGACCCCGTCTTCGGTCCGGTGGTGATGATCGGCGATGGCGGGAAATACGTCGAGGCGCTGCCCGATATCGAGCTGCTGCTGCCACCCTTCACCGAGGCGGAGGCGCTGGACGCCATCCTGCGGCTGCGCATCGCGCCGATCTTGAAAGGCGTGCGCGGCGAGAAAGCCGCCGATATCGACGCGCTCGCCCATGCGGCCTGGCGCCTGGGCGCGCTCATCGCCTCGGCCAAAGGCAAGATCGCGTCGCTCGACATCAACCCGGTGCTGATCGGCGCCGCCGGCCAGGGCGTCACGATCCTCGATGCGCTGGTGGAGAGAGCCGCGAGCATCTGAGCACGTTCCCCTCACCCTCCCGGCGCTTCGCGCCGGGCCCCTCCCTCTCCCGCAAGGGGAGAGGGGGAATTCTAAACTGTCGCCACCGGCGTGGCCGGCGAGCCGACGGCGCCGGGGAGGCGGAGGGGTGGGGCGGTGAGGAGGAAGCGGTTGCGCTTCTGCGCGCGCAGATAATCGGCGAGCTCCGAGAGGTACCAGAGCTCGCCGAGATTGACGCCGAGCTTGAAGAGGCAATGCGCGTGCAGGGGCAGGAACGCGCAATGATCCTCGGTGCAGGGCCGCGACGGCGAGGCCTCGACCGCGTAATTGTCGGCGATGAGCGCGACGAGGCCGCTCTTGGTGATCCAGTTGAGGAGCCGCTCATCGCGGCCGTCGAGCACGGCGCAGGCGCCATGCAGCACCTTCTCGTCAGGCTGCCGGTTCATTTCCAGCACCACCTGGGCGAAGCCGGTGCGCAGGCACACCATGTCGCCTTCTTCGACCTCGACCTTGTCCTTCTTGAGGATGTCCATCAGATCCTCGAAGCCCACGAGCTTGCGCTCGCGGCCGTAATGCGCTTCGAGATCGATCATCACGGCGCGGCCCTGGATCGCCTTCACCGCCATGTTCTCGACGCCAAGGGCGCGCGCGCCCTGATGCGGCTGCTCCTGGCCGGTGATCCAGTCGCGCGGGCCGACGATATGCTCGCCGGCGCGATAGCCATTGTAGAACACCATTTCGGGCGTGCCGTCGCCATCGGCGTCGAACATCTGCCCGACATGGGCGAGCGTGTCCCATTGCGTCGAGTACTGCAGGGTCAGCAGCACGAGATCATCGCAGACGACGTCGGTGTATTTCGGATCGTCGCGCGAGATGGGGTAGTTGAAGTTGGGACCGCCGCCGCGCACCGTCGGCCGCAGCTCCGGCGGATGGCGGCGCGGGTTCAGCTTGTTGCCGCCGGGATAGTCGAGCGGCAGCGACAGGCAGAAGCTGCGTCCGTCCTTCACCTCGGCGATGCCCTGCAGAACTTTCTTCGGCGTGATCAGGTTGAGCCGTCCGAGCTGATCCTCGGGGCCAAAATCGCCCCAGGTCGAGCCGGGCGGACGGCGCTTCCAGCGCGGATTGTCGGTCATGGCTGTCCTCCCGCGGCAAAAATAAGCCAAGATGGCGGCCGCCGCCATCCTCTGCCGCGGGCGAGAGGCCGGCGCTTAGGAGCCGACGGCAGCGTCGAGTGCGGCCGGCGCGCCGAGGGCGCGGGCTTCGATGCGGTCGGCGAGAAAAGCCGCGTCGCGCGCGACGCCGGAGAAACGGCCCGAACCCCAGCTGTGCAGCCATTGCAGCCCGAGGAAATAAAGCCCCTCTTCGCGTGTCACGCCGCGGCGATGAACGGGCGCGCCACGGCCGTCGAATACCGGCGCCTCGATCCAGCGGAAATCGGTGCGAAAGCCGATGGACCAGACGATGCTGCGGATATCGGCGGCGCGGTAATCGAGCGCGGCCGTCTCCTCTTGCGGCTGCCAGAGCGGGACATAAGGCGCTTCCGCGGGCGCGGCGATTCCGGCCTTGGCGATGAACGCATCGATGCTGCGCTTGATGCTCTCCGAAACCGCATCGGCCGCGTCGAGATTGGCGCGCAAATCGGGCTCGAACCGTAGCTCTCCCTGCTCGATGCCGGCGAGGCGGCCGTAGAGCCGCATGCCATCCAGCGCATGCCGGCGCAGATCGATGTCGCGCCCGCCATCGCGCCCGGTGACGTAGTGGTTGGTCTTGTCGCGAACCTCCTCCTTGAGCGGATGCTCCTCGACCGGGATGTCGTAGTAGCCCATGCGGTCAAGCCACTCGACCACGTCCTTGCCGCGGTAGCGGCGCGCGACGCGCGGCGCGTTGCCGACGCAGAGATGAACCCGCCGTCCCGCGAGATGCAGATCCTCGGCGATTTGGCAGCCGGATTGCCCGCTACCCACCACCAGAACCGCGCCGGCCGGCAGGGAGTGCGGGTTGCGGTATTGGGAGGAGTGCAGCTGGGCGACGTCCGGCTCGAGGCGCTCGGCATAGCGCGGGACGATCGGCTCGTGATAGCCGCCGGTGGCGACGACGACCTGCGCGGCGGTGAAGCCGCCGGCACTGGTCGCGAGGCGGAACTCGCCGGCGGGACCGCGGCGCAGCTTCGCCACCTCGACGCCCGAGAGCACGGGCGGATCGAAGGACGCGATATAGGCATCGATATAGTCGATGATCTCCTGGCGCAGCATGAAACCGTGCGGGTCGTTGCCCGCATAGGGAAAGCCCGGCAGCTGGCACTGCCAATTGGGCGTGACCAGGCAGAAGCTGTCCCAGCGCTCGGCGCGCCAGGCATGGCCGGCGACATGACGCTCCAGGATCACGTGGTCGATGCCGCGCCGGCAGAGATGCCAGCTCAGCGACAGCCCCGCCTGGCCGCCGCCGACGATGATGACGGGAAAATGCCGCGGCGCGTCGCGGCCGGTCGATGCTTGCGTCATCTCATGCCTCATCGGGTGGCGGGGTTGGCGCCGGGACTTGATCGAAGGCGAGCACGGCGACTTCTGCGTTGGCCGCAGCGGCAAAGCCGGCGGCGCGGCGCTCGATCTCGTCCAGCTGCCGCAGCGCGCGCGAGCAGGCGAAGCCGTATTTCGCGCGCACGCGGGCGCTCGCCGCCTGCAAGGCGGCACGCGCGAGCCCGACGAACTCCGCCAGCGGATAGGCGGCGCCGGGGCGAAGGTAGTCGCCGATGACGAGCGAGGGCGAATAGCAGATCGACGTGGAACCGTCGGGCCAGCGCAGGTGAAAGCGCATCTCAGGCATGAGCGGCCTCGCGCGAGGAGCAGAGCCATTCGGCGTAGATTTCCTGATGCTGGCGAGCGCTCGCTGGCCAGCTATGGCGCAGGCAAACCCGGCGGCCGGCGTCCGCGAGCCGGCGGCGCGTCGGTTCCTCGCCGGCGGCGAGCATTGCGGCGGCGATCTCGGTTGCCGAGCTCGGCTCGACCCAGAGGCATTCATCCTCGGCGAGATATTCGGTGAAGGGCGGCGCGCGCGACACGATCGCCGGAATCCCGCTCGCCATCGCCTCGAGCACGACGAGCCCGAAGCCTTCGCGCAGGGAGGGAAACACCAGCGCATCCGCCAATCGATAGAGCACCGGCATCTCGGCATCCGCCAGCGGCCCCGTCGGGATCACCGCCGTGCCGGGACCGGCATCGAGGCCGTACGCGCGGAGCGCCGCGTCGAAGGCGGTTCGTGCGGCGCTGTGATCGAGCAGGCTGGCGCCGCCGGCGATCACCAACCGAGCGGAAGGGCGAGATTTCCGCACCAGGACAAAGGCCTCGAGGATGCGCGCCGTGTTCTTGCGCGTCTCGATGCCACCCACCGAAAGATAGACCGGGCTGCCGCCGAGGCCGAGACGGGCGCGCAGCGCGCCGTCCAAAGCGCCGGGCTCGGGCGAGAAGCGGTCGGTATCGACGCCATTGCCGACGCGGGCCGCAGCGATTCCGTAATCCCGCGCGAGCGCCTCCTGCCAGAGACGGCTGACGCACAGCACGCGGTCCGCGGCGGTCATCGCGCGCGCCTGCCGCGCCGCAAGCCGAGGATCGTCGAAGGCATCGAGGTGATGGACCGTGCGCAGGAAGCCGCCGATCGCGCCACCCTCGCGCAGCCGCGCGAGCCCATTGCCGCTGATGGCGTCCTGCGCGTGGTAGAGGTCGAAGCGCTCCGCGCGCGGGCCAGCGAAATAATCGACATACTCCGCGATGCGCGCTTCGACCAATGCGAAAAGACCGCCGGCGACGGGCCGGGCCGGCACCGTCGCCGTGCGGCACCGCGTGTTCCGAAAGAAGCCGGCGCCGGAGGGATCGGGCGCGTGCACGACGACGTCGTGCCCAAGCGCGGCGAGGGCGTCGCCGAGCTCGAGCGCATGCACCACCGAGCCGCGCGGATTGGTGGAGTGCGCGAGCATCGCGATGCGGAGCCGCTGCAACTTCATGGCGCGGCCTCGCTCGCCGTCTGCGTCATAGCGCCGGCGCCCATGCCGATCAGCGGCTCACGGCGCAAATCCCAGAAGAGCGCCGGCGGCTCGCCGGCTTCCCTGAGGCGAACGAGCCCCGAGGCGTCGCAGATGCCGATATCGGCGCAAGCGATGTCGCGCTGGCGGAAATGGCTGCACACGGCAGCGACATCGGCGGGCGACACGGCAAGCAGAAAACCGTAGCTCGGGAAGGAGCAGAGCCAGCGCGACAAGGGCGCGTCCGGCGGCCGCGGCACGGCGTCGAGATCGATGACGGCGCCGAGACCGGAACACTCCAGCAGCATCAGCACCGTGCCGGCGAGGCCGCCCATGCTGATATCCTTGCCCGCACGGCAGAGCCCCGCCTCGGCGAGGGCGGGCAGCAGGTCGAGATCGCCGCGCAAGCGGCCGGGATCGATGGCAGGGCCGGTGCTCGCGTCCCAATAGGCATAGGGCTCGTGATAGCGGCCGCGCAGATCGATCGCGGCCAGGAGATGATCGCCGGGCGCCGCATCGAAGCTGGTGAGCAGGCGCCGAGCGCGGCCGAGAATGGCAACCGAGAGCTGCTCGCCGCGCGCGTTGCGGTTGTTGGTATGGCCGCCGACGAGCGGCACGCCATAGGCGCTCGCCGCTTCGCGCAGGCCTTCGAGGATCGGCCGCGCCCGCTCGCCATCGCGGCTCCAGACGGCATCGACGACGGCGAGGGGCCGCCCGCCCATGGCAGAGATGTCGCTGACATTCACCATGACGCCGCACCAGCCGGCGAACCACGGCTCGGCCTCGACGAATTCGTTGAGGAAGCCCTCGGCAGCGAAGAGCAGATAGCCATCGCCATCCGGAATGGCGGCCGCGTCGTCGCCCAGACGGATGCCCGCCGGCGCGTTTGGCAGCACCGCGGCAACGCCGCTGACGTCGCGCTTATGCGCAATGCCGCGGCTGGCGCGAAGCTCCGCGATCAGTCTCTCGATGCAAGCGATGCGCGCCGACAAATGGCGCCTCACGCCGCCGCAACGGGCGCGAGCCGTAGCGGCGCCAGCTCGCCCGTCCAGCATGGCGGATAATGCGCGAGCTCGGCCTCCATCAAGCGATGCGGCCTGCCATGCAGCGCGACCGGTGCGAGCGAGCGCCAATGGAGATGCTCGAACAGCGGCACGTTCTGCGCTTGCACATGCGCGAGAAAGCGGACGCAGCCGCGCGCATGCGCGGTGCTGACGGCGAGACTGATCAGTCCCGAGCCGAGACCCGCCTGACGCCGAAATTCGCGATGCACGGTGAGGCGCGAGCCGTACCACAGGCCGGGTTCGGCTTCGTGGATGCGCACCGTGCCGACGACCCGGTCCGGCATGCCCATGACGCTGGCAATGGCGACGATGGGGAGCGCGATTTCGTCCACGCCGTCCCGATCGTCATCGCGAAAGATGCCCTGCTCGGCGCAGAACACTTCGCGCCGCAACCGCACATAGCCGGCACGCTCCCATAGCTCGGTCGCGAGGCGAATATGAAATTCGCTCGGTAAGAAAGCCGGCGGCCTGTCCTTGAGGTCGAGGAACATGGTGGCGGCCTCGTCTCAGCGCTCGTAGCCGGCCAGCGACGAACAGGCGCCGCAACGGCCGCAGCCGGCCTTGATATCGGCGGAGCGCAGCCCTGACGCCGCCAGCAGGGCGCCGAGCGGCGCGAGCAGCGCGCGCATGAAGGCCGGATCGGGCGCGGGATGGGCTTCGAGCGGCGTACCCGCGATCGGCACGAAGGGAACGACGAAGGGATAGACGCCGATCGCGATCAGTCGCCGGCACATCTCGAGGATCGCCTCGGGCGGATCGCCGAGGCCGGCGAGGATGTAGGTGCTGACCTGGCCGCGCCCGAACACCGGCACGGCGGCGGCGAAGGCATCGAGATAGCGCGCGAGCGAGACCTTCGCCTTCCCCGGCATGATGCGGGCTCGGGTCTCGGCCGTCACCGCTTCCAAATGCATGCCGAGCGCATCGATGCCGGAGGCGCGCAGCCGCCGGAACCAGACGGGATCGTCGGGCGGCTCGCACTGCCCTTGGATCGGCAGGTCGGGAACCGCTGCCTTGATGGCAAAGGCGCTCTCGCATAGCAGCGCCGCGCCGCGATCGCGGTTGTTTGGCGTGCCGGTGGTCAGCACCATGTGGCGGACGCCGTCGAGGAGCACAGCGGCCCGCGCGACTTCGGCCAGCTGCTCCGGCGTCTTGCGGGCAATGGTCCTGCCGGCGGCGAGCGACTGGCCGATGGCACAGAACTGGCACGAGGTTTCGCGCGCGGCATAGCGGATGCAGGTCTGCAGCACGGTCGTCGCCAGCACATCGGCGCCATGCAGCACGGCGATCTTTGAGTAGGGAACGCCGTCGAACGTCTGCAGCCTGTAGAAGCGCGGCTGGCGCGGGAAACGAATCTCGCCCACCGCGACGCCGTCGCGGGAGAGCGTGCTGATGCCGCGCTCGTCGGGCGCCGCCGCGCGGTAGGGCGACACCCGCGCCGGATCGTTATGCACCGGCACCATCACCGTGCGCCCGTCGACGGTCACCGCTTTGTGGTCCGACGGACCGGCACCGCCTCGGCGCCCTTCGACGCCGGCCGAAGGATCAGCCAGACGCAAGCCGAGCGACTGCAGCTCGGTGATCAGCACTTGCGGCTCCGACGGAGCCTGGTTCTGCGGGTTCGACACGGGGGAGCGATTCTCCATGGCGGTTCTCTTCGAGCGACGGGGAGAAGGAAGCGGCGCCGGCCGGCTCGAGGCCGGTCGCGACCATCGCCAGCGGCGATGCGGCACGCGGGTCGAGGCGCAGGCTCAAGAGCTCGGGCCGCGCATAATGGCCGACGGAATCCATCATGCGCTTGCGCTTGACGATGAGTGCCAAATCAAGATCGGCGATGGCGATGCCCTCGCCGTCGCGGATCGGCGGACAGAGATGCGCGCCCTCTGGCGAAATGATGGCGGTGCAGCACCCGCCGCGCAGCGCGCGCTGCAAGGTCGGATCGGCGGTCACCGACGCGATCTGCTCGTCGGTGAGCCAGCCGGTAGCGTTGACGACGAAGCAGCCGGATTCGAGCGCGTGGTGCCGGATCGTCACTTCCAGCTGATCGGCGAAGATCTGCCCGACCATCGAGCCCGGGAATTGGCTGCAATGGATCTCCTCATGCATGGCCATCAGCGCGTAGCGCGCGAGCGGGTTGTAGTGCTCCCAGCAGGCGAGCGCGCCGATGCGGCCCGCGGCGGTGTCGACGACGCGGATGCCGCTGCCATCGCCCTGCCCCCAGATCATCCGCTCGTGGAAGGTCGGCGTGATCTTGCGCCGCTTGAGGACGAGACGGCCATCGGCGTCGAAGATGAGCTGAGCGTTGTAGAGCGAGCCGTGATCGCGCTCGTTGACGCCGAGCACGACGACGACGCCATGCGTGCGCGCCGCCGCGGCGACGGCCTCGGTCACCGGCCCCGGCACGGCGACCGCGCCCTCGTAGAGCCGCATATGCTCGGCACCCATCGCCGCTGGCGGCCGGACGAAGGAGAAATAGGGATAGTAGGGAACGAAGGTCTCGGGAAAGACGACGAGCCGCGCGTCTTTGGCGGCGACCTCGCCGATGGTGCGGCACACTTTCTCGACCGTGCCGCTGCCGTCGCGATCGAAGACCGGTGCGAGCTGCGCCGCCGCGACGCGTACGGATCTG
>DATIYL010000024.1:0-9770 GCA_035517635.1 Allostellaceae bacterium
GACGAGAATTTCGCCCGCGCCGCGCGCAACCTGCCCGAGGTCGATGTGCTGCCGCAGCAGGGCGCCAATGTCTACGACATCCTGCGCCGCGACACGCTGGTGCTGACGCGGGATGCCGTCCAACACCTGGAGGCTCGCCTCAAATGAGCAGGTTCCGCTTCATTCCGCGCGAAGAGGCGAAGCTGACGCGCGACCAGATGTACGACCTCGTGCGCTCGCCGGTGATCACCGAGAAGGCGACCATGGGCTCGGAGCACAACCAGGTGACCTTCCGCGTGCCGCTCTCCGCCAACAAGCGCGAGGTCAAGGCGGCGATCGAGGGGCTGTTCAAGGTCAAGGTCACCGCGGTCAACACCATCCGCGTCAAGGGCAAGGTGAAGCGCTTCCGCGGCACCGTCGGCCGGCGCTCCGACTACAAGAAAGCGATCGTCACCCTCGCCGAGGGTCAGAAGATCGACGTGACCACGGGAGTCTGAGGCGATGGCACTCAAGACCTATAAGCCGACCACGCCGGGCCAGCGCCAGCTGATCACCGTCGATCGCAGCGAGCTGTGGAAAGGCCGGCCGGTCAAGGCGCTGACCGAAGGCAAGCGCGAGCAGGGCGGCCGCAACAATCACGGCCGCATCACCCAGCGCTGGCGCGGCGGCGGCCACAAGCAGCGCTACCGCGTCATCGACTTCAAGCGCGCCAAGCGCGACATGCCGGCCGAGGTGCAGCGGCTCGAATACGATCCCAACCGCAGCGGCTTCATCGCTCTGCTGCGCTACGAGGATGGCGAGCTCGCCTATATCCTGGCGCCGCAGCGGCTGCGGGAAGGCGACAAGGTCGTCTCGGGCGAGCGTGTCGACGTGAAGCCGGGCAACGCCATGCCGATGCGCAACATGCCGATCGGCACGATCATCCACAATGTCGAGATGAAACCCGGCAAGGGCGGCCAGCTCGCCCGCGCCGCCGGCACCTATGCCCAGCTCGTCGGCCGCGATGCCGGCTATGCCTTGCTGCGCCTCTCCTCGGGTGAGGTGCGCATGGTGCGCGCCGAATGCATGGCGACGATCGGCGCCGTCTCCAATCCGGACAAGCAGAACATCAGCATCGGCAAGGCCGGGCGCAACCGCTGGCTCGGCCGGCGCCCCTCGGTGCGCGGCGTGGCGATGAACCCCATCGACCATCCGCATGGCGGCGGCGAAGGCCGCACCTCGGGCGGCCGCCATCCCGTGACGCCCTGGGGCAAAGGCACCAAGGGCACGAAGACGCGCAAGAACAAGGCGACCGACCGCTATATCGTGCGGCGTCGCCGGCAGAAGTAACGGAGGGCCCAGTGTCACGCTCAGTTTGGAAAGGCCCGTTCGTCGACGGCTATCTCCTGAAGAAGGCGGAGAAGGCGCGTACGTCGGGCCGCAACGAGATCATCAAGACCTGGTCGCGGCGCTCGACCATCTTCCCGCAATTCGTCGGGCTGACCTTCGGCGTCTATAACGGGCACAAATTCATCCCGGTGCTGGTGACCGAGCACATGATCGGCCACAAATTCGGCGAGTTCGCGCCGACCCGCACCTTCCACGGCCATTCCGCCGACAAGAAGGCGGTGCGCACCAAGGCGCCGGCATGAGCAAGAAATCCGCCCCCCGCCGGCTCGCCGAGACCGAGGCCTCGGCTTATGCCCGCGCCCTCAAGGTGAGCGCGCGCAAGCTCAACCTCGTGGCGCAGATGATTCGCGGCAAGAATGCCGCCGTGGCGCTCAACGAGCTCTCCTTCTCGCCGCGCCGCATCGCGCGCGACGTCAAGAAGGTGCTGCAGGCGGCGATCGCCAATGCCGAGAACAACCATCAGCTCGACGTCGACAAGCTCTACGTCAAGGAAGCCAGCGTCGGCCGCGCCTTCGCCATGCGGCGCTTCCACGCGCGCGGCCGCGGCCGCGCCGCCGGCGTCGACAAGTATTTCAGCAATCTGACCGTCGTCGTGCGCGAGCGCGAGGAGCGGCGGCAGGAGGAGCAGGCGTAATGGGCCAGAAGGTCAATCCGATCGGGCTCCGGCTCGGCATCAACCGCACCTGGGATTCGCGCTGGTTCGCGCGCAAGGAATATGGCGGCTTGCTGCACGAGGACCTGAGGCTGCGCAAGTTCCTGACCGAGCGGCTGCAACAGGCCGGGGTCTCGCGCATCATCATCGAGCGCGCCGCCAAGAAGACGCGCATCACCATCCACTCGGCGCGGCCCGGCGTCGTCATCGGCAAGAAGGGCGCCGACATCGAGAAGCTGCGCGTCGACATCGCCAAGATGACCAACAGCGAGGTCAGCCTCAACATCGTCGAGATCCGCAAGCCCGAGATCGACGCCAAGCTCATCGCCGACGGCATCGCCCAGCAGCTCGAGCGCCGCGTCGCCTTCCGCCGCGCCATGAAGCGCGCCGTGCAATCGGCGATGCGCCTGGGCGCGCTCGGCATCCGCATCAACTGCTCCGGCCGGCTAGGCGGCGCCGAGATCGCGCGCATGGAGTGGTATCGCGAGGGCCGCGTGCCGCTGCACACGCTGCGCGCCGATGTCGATTTCGGCTACGGCACGGCCAAGACCACCTACGGCACCTGCGGCGTCAAGGTCTGGGTGTTCAAGGGCGAAGTGCTGGCGCACGACCCGATGGCGCAGGACAAGCGCGCCGCCGAGCAGAACCAGGCGCGGGTCTGAGAGGGATCGACGTACCATGCTGTCACCGAAGCGCACCAAATACCGCAAGGCGCATAAGGGCCGTATCCACGGCGACGCCAAAGGCGGCACCGCGCTCAACTTCGGCAATTACGGGCTGAAGGCGGTCGAGCCCGGCCGCGTCACCGCGCGCCAGATCGAAGCGGCGCGGCGCGCCATCACGCGTCACATCAAGCGCGTCGGCCGCGTCTGGATCCGCATCTTCCCGGACGTGCCGGTGTCGGTGAAGCCGGCCGAGGTGCGCATGGGCAGCGGCAAGGGCACGCCGGAATTCTGGGTCTGCCGCGTCAAGCCCGGCCGCATCATGTTCGAGCTCGACGGCGTTCCCGGTCCGATCGCGCGCGAGGCCTTCGGCCTCGCTTCGGCGAAGCTGCCGATTTCCACCCGCGTCGTGACCCGCTTGGGCGAGGAGGCGATATGAAAGCCGGGGATGTCCGGGCCAAGACGGACGACGAGCTCAAGGGCGAGCTCGAGCAGCTCGCCAAGGAGCGTTTCAACCTGCGCTTCCAGAAGGCGAGCGGACAGCTCGAGAACACGGCGCGCGTGCGCCAGGTGCGGCGCGACATGGCGCGCATCAAGACCGTTCTGGCCGAACGCGCGCGCGCATAGGGAAAGAGAAGAGCGATGCCGAAGCGGATTCTTCAAGGCGTGGCGATGAAAGACGCGCGGGACAAGACCGTCATCGTGCGCGTCGAGCGCCGCGTCATGCACCCGGTCTACAAGAAGTTCATCATGCGCTCGAAGAAATATGCGGCGCATGACGAGCATAACCTGGTGAAGGGCGGCGAGACGGTGCGCATCGAGGAGAGCCGGCCGATCTCCAAGCGCAAGCGCTGGGTGGTGTTGGGCGCGGGCGCGGCGGCGGAGATGGCGGCGCCGGCCGCAGCGGCCGGGAAGAAGACGGCGGCGAAGAAGCCGGCGAAGCCGCGCGCACCGCGCAAGCGCGCCGCCGCCGAAGCCGGCGCGCAGGGGTGACGTGTCATGATTCAGATGCAGACCAATCTCGACGTGGCCGACAATTCCGGCGCCCGTCGCGTCCAGTGCATCAAGGTGCTGGGCGGCTCCAAGCGCAAGACGGCGACGGTCGGCGACGTCATCGTCGTCTCGGTCAAGGAGGCGATCCCGCGCGGCCGCGTCAAGAAAGGCGACGTGCATCAAGCGGTGATCGTGCGCACGGCCAAGGAGATCCGGCGGCCCGATGGCAGCTCGATCCGCTTCGACCGCAACGCCGCCGTGCTGATCTCGAAGCAGGGCGAGCCGATCGGCACGCGCATCTTCGGACCGGTGACGCGCGAGCTGCGCGCCCGCAAATTCATGAAGATCGTCTCGCTCGCGCCTGAGGTGCTCTGAGATGAAGTTCAAGATCAAGAAGGGCGACAAGGTCGTCGTCATCACCGGCCGGGACAAGGGCAAGTCCGGCGAGGTGCTGCGCGTGGTGCGCGCCGAGAACCGCGTCGTGGTGCAGGGCGTCAACATGGTGAAGCGCCACACCCGGCCGGGGCCCGGTCAGGCCGGCGGCATCGTCGAGAAGGAGGCGGCGATCCACGTCTCCAACGTCGCCCATATCGATCCGAAATCGAGCAAGCCGACGCGGGTCGGCTACAAGTTCCTCGGGGACGGCCGCAAGGTGCGCTTTGCCAGGCGCTCCGGCGAAGTCCTCGACGCCTAAAGGGGCGATCCATGCAAGAGACGCGTCTGCACGAGCATTACGAGAAGGTGGTGAAGCCGGCCCTGATGAAGGAGTTCGGCTACTCCAACGCCTTCCAGGTGCCGAAGCTCGACAAGATCGTGATCAATATGGGCGTCGGCGAAGGCACGCAGGATGCCAAGAAGGTCGATGCCGCGGCCAATGACCTCGCGGTCATTTCCGGCCAGAAGCCGGTGATCACCCGCGCCAAGAAGTCGATCGCGACCTTCAAGCTGCGCGAGAACCTGGCCATCGGCTGCAAGGTGACGCTGCGGCGCCAGCGCATGTACGAGTTCCTCGACCGGCTCATCAACATCGCGCTGCCGCGCGTGCGCGACTTCCGCGGCGTTTCCGGCAAGAGCTTCGACGGACGCGGCAACTATGCGCTCGGCCTCAAGGAGCAGCTGGTGTTCCCGGAGGTCAACTACGACCAGGTCGATGCCGTGCGCGGCATGGACATCATCATTGTGACGACGGCGAAGACCGACGCGGAGGCGAAGGCCCTGCTGCGCGGCTTCCAGATGCCGTTCATCAACTAATCGGCCGACAAGGGGCGTTCCCATGGCGAAGACGAGCTCGGTGAACAAGAACAAGCGGCGGGCGCAGCTGGTGAAGCGCATGTCGGCGAAGCGTGCGCGGCTGAAGGCGATCGCGGACGATCGCTCGCTGGCGCCGGAAGAGCGCTTCGCGGCGCGCTTGAAGCTGGCCGAGATGCCGCGCAACTCTTCGGCGACGCGCATCCGCAACCGGTGCGAGCTCACCGGCCGCCCGCGCGGCACCTACCGCAAATTCAAGCTCTCGCGCCTGGCGTTGCGCGAGCTCGCCTCGGCCGGCCAGATCCCCGGCATGGTCAAGTCGAGCTGGTAAGGGAGAGATACGGCATGTCGATGACCGATCCGCTCGGCGATCTCCTCACCCGCATCCGCAACGGGCAGCGCGCGCATCAGCCCGTCGTGCAGTCGCCGGCGTCCAAGATCCGCGCCAACGTGCTGGAGGTGCTGCAGCGCGAAGGCTATATTCGCGGCTACACCCGCGAGGAGGTGCGGCCGGGCGTCGCCGAGCTCAAGATCGAGCTCAAATACGTCGATGGCGAGCCGGTGATCCGCGAGATTACCCGCGTCTCGAAGCCCGGTCGGCGCATCTATTCGCGCATCGCCGACCTGCCGCGCGTCTATAACGGGCTCGGCATCGCCATCCTGTCGACGCCGCGCGGCGTCATGTCGGACAACGAGGCGCGCGCCGCCAATGTCGGCGGCGAAGTCCTCTGTCGTGTCTTCTGAGGTGCCGTGATGTCCCGCATCGGCAAGAACCCCGTTCCCATTCCGCAAGGCGTCACCGTCGAGGTTTCGGGTACGACACTCACCTGCAAGGGCAAGCTCGGCACGCTGAAGCTGCCGATCTCCGGCGAGGTGACGGCCGCGGTCGAGGGCGGCAAGGTGGTGGTGAAGCCCAAATCCGAGAGCAAGCGCGCGCGCATGCATTGGGGCACGATGCGCGCCACCATCAACAACATGGTGAACGGCGTCTCCAAGGGCTTCACCAAGCAGCTCGAGATCGAGGGTGTCGGCTACCGCGCCGCGGTGCAGGGCAAGAACCTTGTGCTGCAGCTCGGCTACAGCCACGACGTGACCTTCCCGATCCCGAGCGAGATCAAGATCACCTGCGAGAAGCCGACATCGATCAGCATCACCGGCGCCGACCGCCAGCAGGTCGGGCAGATTGCGGCGGTGCTGCGCTCGTATCGCCAGCCCGAGCCCTACAAGGGCAAGGGCATCCGCTACGCGAACGAGCAGATCCGCCGCAAGGAAGGCAAGAAGAAGTAGCGAGGCCCGAGCGATGACGAGCAAGTCGAAATCCCTCTTCGCCCGCCGCCAGATGCGGGTGAGACACCGCATCTCGCGCGTCGCCAAGGGGCGGCCGCGGCTCTCCGTGTTCCGCTCCTCGCAGCACATCTACGCGCAGGTGATCGACGACGCGGCGGGCCGCACCCTCTGCGCCGCCTCGAGCCTCGAGAAGGATCTGCGCGCGGGCCTCAAGTCCGGCGCCGACAAGGCCGCCGCCGAGGCGGTGGGCAAGCTCATCGCCGAGCGCGCCAAGGCCGCCGGCGTCACCACCGTGGTCTTCGATCGCGGCGGCTATCTCTTTCACGGCCGGGTCAAGGCCCTGGCCGACGCCGCCCGCGCGGGCGGCCTCACCTTCTAGGAAGGGCGCTTCATGGCACGTGCACCAGGCGGTAGCAGCGGAAGGCCGGCGGGCGGTGGCGGCGCCAGGCCGGGCGGCGGCGGCGAACGGGGGCCGCGCGGCCGCGGCCGCCGCGGCGGCGATGGCGACAGGGCGCCGCGTGAGCGCAGCGAGCGCGAGGAGAGCGAGTTCGTCGAGAAGCTCGTCGGCATCAACCGCGTCGCCAAGGTGGTGAAGGGTGGCCGGCGCTTCGGCTTTGCCGCTATCGTCATCGTCGGCGACGGCAAGGGCCGGGTCGGCTACGGCGCCGGCAAGGCGCGCGAGGTGCCGGAGGCGATCCGCAAGGCGACCGAGCAGGCGCGCCGCGCCATGGTGCGGGTGCCGCTGCGCGAGGGCCGGACCTTGCATCACGACATCATCGGCCGCTACGGCGCCGGCGAGGTCATCGTGCGCGCGGCCAAGCCCGGCACCGGCATCATCGCCGGCGGCCCGATGCGCGCCATCTTCGAGGCGCTCGGCGTCCAGGACGTGGTGGCGAAATCGGTCGGCACTTCCAACCCGCACAACATGATCAAGGCGACGTTCCAGGCGCTCAACCGGTCGGTGAGCCCGCGCGCGGTGGCGGCGCGGCGCGGCCGCAAGGTGAGCGAGATCCTCGGCCGGCGCGAGGCCGGCGCGGAAGCGCGGGAGTAGGCGATGGCGGAAGAGAAGGAAGCCAAGAAGCCGGCGAAGAAGCCTGCCAAGGCCGCCGGGGCGGGAGCGCCCGCCGCGGAAGGCAAGGCCAAGGCCAAGCCGGAGGCGAAAGCGAAGGCGGAAGCCAAGGCCCAGCCCAAGGCGGAAGCCAAGGCCGAGGCCAAGGCCGCGGCGCGGGCAGCGGAGAAGGCCGCCCGGAAAGAGGCGAAGAAGGCCGCCCGGAAGGCCGAGGTCGAGGCCAGGAAGGCGCAGCCGAAGCCGGCGCCGGTCGCGAAAGCGGCGCCGGCTCCGAAGCCCAAAGCGGCGCCCAAACCAAAGCAGCCGCCGGAAAAAGTGATCAAGGTGACCCAGATCGGTAGCCCGATCGGTCGCGAAGACTATCAACTCGCCACGCTCAAGGGGTTGGGGCTTAATAAGATGCACCGCTCGCGTGTGCTCGAGGACACCCCCGCCGTGCGCGGCATGATCGAGCGCGTGCGGCATCTGCTGCGCGTCGAGGCCGCCTGACGGCGCTTTGCCCAGCGAGGATGGGACGATGAAGCTCAACGAGATCAGAGACAACAAGGGCGCGCATTACCGCGCCAAGCGGGTCGGTCGCGGCATCGGCTCGGGCAAGGGCAAGACCAGCGCGCGCGGCGGCAAGGGCCAGACCGCGCGCACCGGCGTCGCGCTCAACGGCTTCGAGGGCGGCCAGACGCCGCTGCATCGGCGACTGCCCAAGCGCGGGTTCAACCACAAGGCGTTCCGCCCCAAGTTTCATATCGTGAATCTGGGGCGGCTTCAGGTCGCTCTTGAAGCCGGCCGGCTCAAACCCGATGTGACCGTCAACGGCGCGGCGCTGGTCGAAGCCGGCCTGTTGCGCCGCGTCGGCGACGGCGTTCGGCTCCTGGCCAAGGGCGAGCTCAAGACGCCGCTCACCATCGAGGTGGTGGGCGCTTCGAAGGCCGCGGTCGAGGCGGTGGAGAAGCTCGGCGGCAAGGTTGTGCTCACCGGTGCCAAGCCGGCGGAGGCGTAACGCTTAAGCGGGCTCGGCTCCGGGGCCCCGGGGATGGAGTAGATGGCGTCAGCCGCCGAACAGCTTGCCTCGAGTATCAATCTCTCGGCCTTCGCCAAGGCGACCGAGCTCAAGAACCGCATCTGGTTCACTCTCGGCGCGCTGGTGATCTACCGGCTCGGCACCTACATCCCGCTGCCCGGCATCGATCCGCAGATCCTGCAGGATCTCTTCGCCCGCAGTGCCGGCGGCATTCTCGGCATGTTCGACACGTTCTCGGGCGGCGCGCTCGGGCGCATGACCATCTTCGCGCTCGGAATCATGCCGTACATTTCGGCCTCGATCATCGTCCAGCTGCTCACCGCGGTGTCGCCGCAGCTCGAAGCGCTGAAGAAAGAAGGCGAGGTTGGCCGCAAGAAACTCAATCAATACACGCGCTACGGCACGGTGCTGCTCGCCCTGGTCCAGGCTTATGGCATTGCCGTCGGCCTCGAAGGCGCCGGCGGCGGCCGCTCGCCGGTGATCGATCCCGGTCTCTTCTTCTCCTTCACCACCATGGTGACCTTGACCGGCGGCACGGTCTTCCTGATGTGGCTCGGCGAGCAGATCACCGCGCGCGGCGTCGGCAACGGCATCTCGCTGATCATCTTCTCCGGCATCGTCGCGCGCATGCCGGCGGCCTTCGGCTCGCTCCTCGAGCTCGGCCGCACCGGCGCGATCTCAACCGTCTTCATCATCATCTTCCTGGTAGTCGCGATCGGCGTCATCACCTTCATCGTCTTCATGGAGCGGGCGCAACGGCGCCTCCTGGTGCAGTACCCCAAGCGCCAGGTCGGCAACAAGATGTTCGGCGGCGAGGCCTCGCACCTGCCGCTGAAGCTCAACACCTCGGGCGTGATCCCGCCGATCTTCGCCTCGTCGCTGCTGCTGCTGCCGGCGACCTTCGCCAGCTTCGGCGGCGCCGATCAGACCGGCTTCCTCGGCTGGTTCACCATCTATCTGCGCCACGGCAGCATGCTCTATATCGTGCTCTACGTCGCGCTCATCATCTTCTTCTGCTTCTTCTATACGGCGATCGTCTTCAATCCGACCGAGACGGCGGACAATCTGCGCAAATATGGCGGCTTCGTGCCGGGCTACCGTCCGGGCAAGACCACCGCCGACTATCTCGACTATGTCCTGACCCGGCTTACCGTGGTGGGCTCCCTCTATCTCGCCGCGGTCTGCGTGCTGCCGGAAATCCTGGTCTCGCAATATAACGTGCCGTTCTATTTCGGCGGCACCAGCCTGCTGATCGTGGTCAGCGTCACCATGGACACGGTGGCGCAGATCCATTCGCATCTGCTGGCACACCAGTATGAGGGGCTCATCAAAAAGGCGAAACTGCGCGGGAGACGCGGGTGAACATCATCCTGCTCGGGCCGCCGGGCGCCGGCAAGGGTACCCAGGCGAAGCGCATCGAAGAGAGATACGGGCTCGTTCAGCTCTCGACCGGCGACATGCTCCGGGCCGAGC
>DATIYL010000025.1:0-28935 GCA_035517635.1 Allostellaceae bacterium
CCGCGACGGCATCGCCCATGAGGATATCGACCGCCTGCTCGCCGATGTCCGCCAAAGCACCGACGCCAAGGAAGGCATGGCAGCGCGCCTCGAGAAGCGCCCGCCGCGCTTTGAGGGCCGTTGATGGCGATCCGTCTCGACAAGCCCTGGACCCCGCTCGGCGCCGAAGCGGTGCGGCGCTTGCCGGGCCAGCTCGGCGTCTTCGAGCTCGCCGATGGCGAAGGCCGCACCCTCGAGATCGGCTATGCCGGCGGGCGCTCGCTCTTCGGCCTGCGCAGCGCCGTCGAGGAAGCGCGGCAGCGTCAACCCGAGGCGCGGCGCTTTCGCGTTGAGATCACCATGCAGTACCAGACGCGCTACCGCGAATTGCTGATGCTGCATGTCGCCGATCACGGCACGCTGCCGCCAGGCAATCGCGGCGAGCCGATCAGGCTCGGGCGGCTGAGTCCGCTCTGATGCTGTCTTGCATCACCCCCCTCCCTTCCCTCCCCCTCAAGGGGGGAGGGGCGATCTTTGCTTGCAACATGAAGAAAACCCCCTCCCCCCTTGCGGGGGAGGGTTGGGGTGGGGGGTAGCGATGGACCTGGAACTCTCCGACGAGCAGAAGCTGATCGTGGCGCAGGTGCGGCGCCTGGTGCGCGAGGAGATCCTGCCGCTGGAAGCGAAGCTTGATCCCGATGCGAGCGAGCTGCTGCCGGAGGATTTCGCCCGGCTCAGCGCCAAGGTGAAAGAGATGGGGTTTTGGGGGCTCGATATCCCCGCGGAATATGGCGGCCCCGGCATCGACCTCGTCACCCGCACCCTGATGGCGATCGAGATGGCGCAGCATCGCGCCGGGCTCTACGCGCCCTGTTACGGCGTCTTCGGCGGCGCCGGCCTCGCCCAGCTCTACGAGGCCAACGAGGATCAGAAGCAGCGCTATCTCTATCCGACCTTGCGCGGCGAGAAGCGCGGCTTCTTCGGCTTGACCGAGCCTTCGGGCGGCAGCGATCCTGCGCGCGCCATCCAGACGCGCGCCGTCAGGGACGGCAGCGACTGGGTGCTGAACGGCAGCAAGGTCTTCATCTCCGGCGCGGACCGGGCGCAATACGGCCTCGTCTTCGCCCGCACCGATGCCGGCAAGGGGCGCGACGGCGTCACCTGCTTCATCGTCGATACCGACATGCCGGGCTTCCATGTCCGCCGCATCGTCCACACGCTGCGCTCGACCAATTACGCGACGGAGCTGCAATTCGAGGAGCTGCGCGTGCCGCACGCCAATGTGCTGGGCGAGGTCAATCGCGGCTTTGCCATCGCCAATGACCGGCTCAGCCGGCAGCGCATTCCCTATGCCGCGGCCTGCATCGGCATCGCCGTCAAGGCGCAGGAAATGGCGATCGACTACGCCAAGCTGCGCGACACCTTCGGCGCCAAGCTCGCCACCCGCCAGGCGATCCAGTGGATGATCGTCGACAACGAGATCGACATCAGGACGAGCCTCTGGCTCACCTTGGCCGCGGCGCAGAAGGCGGAACGGGGCGAGCCCTTCCGCACGGATGCGGCGATGGCGAAGCTGGTGGCGAGCGAGGCCGGCGGCCGCGTCGTCGACCGCGCCATGCAGATCCATGGCGGCTACGGCATGACCAAGGATCTGCCGCTCGAGCGCTGGTATCGCGAAATGCGCATCCGCCGCGTCGGCGAAGGGCCGAGCGAGGTGCAGCGCCTCATCATGGCCCGCGACCTGCTCGGAGGGTCCTTCCATTGAGCGACGCGAACCTGCCGCTCGCCGGCATCACCATCGTCGATCTCGGCCAGGTCTATCAGGGTCCCTACGCGACCTTGCTGATGGCGAAGGCGGGCGCCAACGTCGTCAAGGTCGAGCCGCTCACCGGCGAGCCGCTGCGCCACCGCATCGCCGTCGGGCGCGGCGCCTCTTTTCCCTTCGCCATGCTGAACTCGAACAAGCGCGCGGTGACGCTCAACCTCAAGGAGGAGCGCGGCCGCGCGCTCCTCGTCGAGATGGTGAAGCGCGCCGATGTGCTGCTGGAGAATTTCGCGCCGGGGGTGCTCGATCGGCTCGGCATCGGCTGGAGCGTCCTCAGCACGATCAATCCACGCCTCGTCTATGCTTCGGGCACGGGCTTCGGCCTGAGCGGACCGGACCGCGACAGCCTGGCCATGGATCTCACCGTGCAGGCGGTCTCCGGGGTCATGAGCATCACCGGCTTTCCCGAAGGGCCGCCGGTCAAGGCAGGCGCCGCCTTCGTCGATTTCCTGAGCGGCATCCATCTCTACGCCGCGGTGATGACGGCGCTGGTCGAGCGCGCGCGCACCGGCAAGGGACGGCTCGTCGAGGTGGCGATGCAGGAGACCGTCTATCCGACGCTCGCCTCCAATCTCGGCTTTCTCTACACCAGCGACGGTATCGTGCCGCCGCGCACCGGCAATCGCCACGGCGGGCTCGCCATCGCACCTTACAACGTCTATCCCGCGAAAGACGGCCACGTCGCCATCATCTGCGTCGTCGAGGCGCATTGGAAGAATCTGCTCGCGGCGATGGGGCGCGAGGACCTCGCCGCCGATCCGCGCTTTACCGACAACGCCACGCGCGTCGCGAACCTGGCGGCGACCGATGCCGTGGTCGAGGCCTGGACGCGGCAGCGCTCGCGCGACGAGATCTTCGCGACCGCGCGGCGCCATCGCATCCCCTCGGCGCCGGTGCGCGATCTGCGCGAGGTGATGAACGATCCGCATATGCATGAGCGCGGCATGCTCGAACGCATCGACCACCCGGATCTCGGCGATATCGTGGTGCCGACGAGCCCGCTGCGCTTCCATGGCGCCGACAAGGTCGAGACGACCCCCTCCCCGCGCCTCGGCCAGCACAATGACGAGGTCTATGGCGGCTGGCTCGGGCTATCGGCGGCAGAGATCGAGCAGCTCAAGCGCGAGGGCGTGATCTAAGTCGCTGCAGCTCCAACCTGCTTCCTCCGACAGGCTCAGGATGAGGCGCTTTTCTCAATGGCATCTTTCAAGATGCCGTCCTCGATCTTCCTCATCCTGAGCCTGTCGGAGGACGCACCGGCGGTCCTGCAGCCCTGAGCGCCCATTCGCGCAACACCGCCTTCTGCACCTTGCCGTTGGCGTTGCGCGGCAGCGGCTCGGCGACCAGCGTCACCAGCTCCGGCACCTTGTAATCGGCCATGCGTTCGGCGCAGAAGCGGCGGATCTCTTCGGCCGTGACGCCCTCGTTTTTCGGCAGCACGAAGGCACAGACGCGCTCGCCCAGCACGGGATCGGGCCGGCCGACCACGGCGCATTCGGCGATGGCGGGGTGATAGGCGAGCGCATTCTCGACCTCGGCGCTGAAGATCTTGTAGCCGCCGCGGTTGATCATGTCCTTCACCCGGTCGAAGACGCGCAGGAAGCCCTCGGCATCGAGCGCGCCGATATCGCCGGAATGCCAGAAACCGTCGGTAAACCCCGCCGCGTTGGCTTCGGGCTTCGCCCAATAGCCCTTCACCACCATCGGCCCGCGGATCCAGATCTCGCCCGGCGCCCCAGGCGGCAGCTCGCGGCCGGCTTCATCGACGATCTGCACCTCGCCACAGGGCACCACTTGACCGACGCTGTCGGGATGCGCCGCGGTCTCGCCGAGCGGCATCATCGTCGTCGGCGACGTCGTCTCGGTGGCGCCATAGGCATTGCTGAGCGAAAGACGCGGCAGCTTCGCAGCGAGGCTGGCGATCGTCGCCTCGGGCATCGGCGCGCCGCCATAGGAGCCGACGCGCCAGGCGGAGAGATCGAAGCGCTCGAACTCCGGATCCATCAGGCAGAGGATGTACATCGCCGGCACCATGCAGGTGAAGGTGATGCGCTCGCGCGCGGCGAGCTCGAGAAATCCGCGCGCCGTGAAGCTGCGCAGGATCACGGTGGCGCCGCCGCAAGCGAGCGCCGTGATGAAGATCGCGACGGTCCCCGTCACATGCGCGGCCGGCACAGCCAGCATCGATCGGTCGCCCGGCGCGAGCCCCATGCAGCGGGCGAAATGGATGGCCGAGTGGACGATGTTGAGATGGCTCAGCATTGCGCCTTTGGGCTTCCCGGTCGTGCCCGAGGTATAGAGGATGGTGGCGGTATCCTCCTCGCCGACGCGGATCTCGGGTGGCGGCGCCGCCGGGGCGAGGAAAGCGGCAACGGGCTCCGCGCCGGCGATCGGGGCGCCGAGGACGATGCGCAGACGGAGCGCCGGCACCGCAGGGGGCTCGGGCACGTTCCGGGCGAACTCGCTGTCGAAGATCAGCGCCGCAGCGCCGCTGTCGTTGAGGAGGTATTCGAGCTCGGGACCTTTCTGGCGCGTCCCGATCGGCATCGAGATCGCGCCGAGCCGCGCGCAAGCGAGGAGGACGACGAGGAACTCCGGGCAATTGCCGAGCAGCATCGCGACGCGCTCGCCCGGCCCGATGCCGCGCGCCGCAAGATTGCCGGCCATCCTATCGACCAGGCGGTCGAGCTCGGCATAGAGGAGGCGCTGCTCGCCGGCGATCAAGGCCTCCTCGCCGCTGCGGCGCGCGACGCTGGCGCGGAAGAGCGCGTCGAGCGTCGCCGGCCGCTCGCTGAAGCAGCGGAAGGCGCGGCCGTCGAAATGCCGCTCGAGGCGGAGATCGCCGCCCAGCCCGGAAGCGGGCCAGAAGCGATCCTGGAGCATGGTTCTCATGGCGCGCCTACGATAGGGTCTTGCCATGGACGAAGCGAGCACCATGCCGGCCACCATCGAGTTCTGGTACGAGTTCGCCAGCCCCTACTCCTATCTCGCCGCCGGCCGTATCGAAGGTCTGGCGGCGGCGAAGCGGCTCGCGATCGAATGGCGGCCTTTCCTGCTCGGGCCGATCTTCAAGACGCGCGCGCACGACCCCTCGCCTTTCCAGAATCCGAGCCCGGCGCAGCGCCGCTACCGCTGGCGCGACGTGCAGCGGCTTTGCGCCGCGGCCGGGCTGCCGCTGCGGCTGCCCTCCGCCTATCCGCGAAACGGCCTCCTCGCCGCCCGGGTCGCCCTGGTCGCGATCGACGAAGGCTGGGGGCCGGCCTTCACCCGCGCCGCCTTCCACGCCAATTTCGCCGAGGATCGCGAGATCGCCGCGCCGGCGGTGATCGGCGCGCTCGTCGCCGCGCTCGGCCATGATGCCGCTGTCGTGCTCGAGCGCGCCGCCAGCCCCGCGAACAAGGAGCGCCTCAAGGCGTCGGGCGAGGCCGCGATCCGGCGCGGCATCTTCGGCGCTCCGAGCTTCCTCGTCGGCGAGGAGCTCTTCTGGGGGAATGACCGGCTCGAGCAGGCAATCGCCTGGGCGCGGGCGCCCTTGGATTTGCCGCCGCTGACGATCGGCGGCTGAACGGCCGCGCGGAAAAAGCTTGTTCTTGTTTTGTTCTTACGCTAACCTCCCTCCAACGTAGGAATGGAGGCGGGCATGCAGGACAGAGGCCTGGATCGGCAAAGCGCGGTGCTGCTGGCGATCGCCTGGATCGCCGCCTTGTGGATGACGCTGACCTGAGGGGGAGGACGCGCCCGGGACCGGGCGCGCCAAGCGTCTAGTGCTGCTGCAACTCCGCCAGCGCGCGCTGCAGCGCGTTGAAGACCTGGCTCGGACGGAACGGCTTTTCGAGAAAGCCGAGGGGACCCGCGGTCTTGGCGCGCTCCATCGTCTCCGGATCGCAGATCCCGGAGAGAAAGATCGACAAAACGTTGAACCGGCTGCGCATCAGCCGCGCAACCTCGATGCCGTCCATCGGGCCGGCCAGCTTGATATCGACGAGGGCGAGCTCGGGTCGCGTGTTGCTGGCCAGCGACATGGCCTCCGGCCCCGAGGAAGCGACACCGGCTATGGCGAAGCCGGATTCCTCGAGCACCTCCTGGATGTAGCTTGCCACCAGGGCATCGTCTTCGACGACGAGGATCGACACCGGACGCTTGAAATTATCTTCCGGACTATCAGTTTTTACGTTGCTGGGGCTCGAAACCATAGGCTACCGCCATGAATGGGCGGCCGTAGGCCGACCTCCAGGAAAGGGCGCTGTTGCTAGAAACGATTTGGGGTGCGCGTGGTTCCTCATCTGGGACGCGCTCCTCTTTCGCGCGAGTTCCCCTGCGGCTATGGTCCGCGGCGGAGAAGGTGGGATGAAGCTTCTCGTCATCGAGGACGACCGCGAGGCGGCCGCCTACATCGCCAAGGGCCTCTCCGAAAGCGGCTATGTCGTCGACCACGCCGCCGAGGGCCGCAACGGGCTGTTCATGGCGAGCTCGGGCAATTACGACGCTCTCATCGTCGACCGGATGCTGCCCGGGATGGACGGGCTGGCGCTGATCGCCGCGCTGCGCGCCGCCGAGGTGCGCACGCCGGTGCTCATTCTGAGCGCGCTGGGCGCGGTCGATGACCGGGTGAAGGGCCTGCGCGCCGGCGGCGACGATTACCTCGTCAAGCCCTTCGCCTTTCGCGAGCTGCTGGCCCGGATCGAGGCTTTGCTGCGCCGCGGCAGCGGCAACACTCAGACGACGCGGCTCAAGACCGGCGATCTCGAGATGGATCTGCTGACACGCGGCGTGACGCGCGCCGGCCAGGAGATCGAGCTGCTGCCGCGCGAGTTCCGCCTGCTCGAATTCCTCATGCGCCATGCCGGCCAGGTGGTGACGCGCACCATGCTGCTGGAGAATGTCTGGGATTATCACTTCGACCCGCAAACCAACGTCATCGACGTGCATGTGAGCCGGCTGCGGCAGAAGATCGACAAGGGCTTCAACAAGCCCTTGCTGCACACGGTGCGCGGCGCCGGTTATTGCCTGCGGGCGGCGGACTAGACGGGTGTCATGAACCGCTTGCTGCGGACCAACGCGTTCCGGCTTGCCGCGCTCTATCTCCTGCTGTTCGTCGCCTCGGTGCTGGCGCTGCTCGCCTTCATCTATTTCTCGACTGCGGGCTTCATCGAGCGACAGACCGAAGCGACAATCGACGCGGAGATCACCGGGCTGCGCGAGGAATATACCGAGCGCGGCCTTGCCGGGCTGCTCGACATCATCCACACGCGCAGCACCGCGCCCGCGCCGCACGGCGATTCAACGCTCTATCTCGTCACCGATCCGGCGCTTCAGCCGCTCGCCGGCAATCTTTCCGCGTGGCCCCGCGCCGAGCAGATCCGGCCGGGCTGGATCCGCTTTCCGGTCGAGGTGCGCACGCGCGAGGGCACGGTCACGAGCTCGGCCATCGCCTCGGTCTTCGTGCTGCATGACGGTTTCCGGCTGCTGGTGGGGCGCGACCTGCGCGATGCCGAGGTATTCCGCAGCCGCATCACCCGCACCCTTGCCTGGGCGGCACTGCTCACCGTCGCGCTCGGCGTCGGCGGGGGTCTCTTCATGACCCGACACATGCTCAGCCGCGTCGAGGCGGTGAACCGCACCAGCGAGCGCATCATCCGCGGCGATCTCTCGCAACGCGTGCCGCTCAGCGGCAGCGGCGACGAGTTCGATCAGCTCGCCGCCAACCTCAACGCCATGCTCGACCAGATCGAGCGGCTGATGCTGGGCATGCGCCAAGTCGCCGACAACATCGCGCATGATCTGCGCACGCCGCTGTCGCGGCTGCGCGCACGGCTCGAAGTGACGCTGCTCGAGCGCCCCGACGCCCAACGCTATGCCGACGCGCTGCGCGAGACGATCGCCGAGGCCGATCATCTGCTCGGCACCTTCAATGCGCTGTTGAGCATCGCCGAGGCGGAAGCGGGCTCGCGCCGCGAGACCATGGCGGTGGTCGATCTCGCCGAGATCGCGCGCTCGGTGGCCGAGCTTTACGAGCCCGTCGCCGACGACAAGGGCCTCTCCCTCACCGTCGACAGCGATACCGCCATCGCCGTCCATGGCGATCGCCATCTGTTGTCGCAGGCGATCGCCAATCTGCTCGACAACGCACTGAAATATACGCCCGCCGGCAAAGTGGCGCTGCGCGCCCATCGCCAGGGCGGCATGGCGCGCGTCGAAGTTGCCGATAGCGGCCCTGGCGTCCCTGCGGACCGGCGCGAGGCGGTGTTCGACCGCTTCGTACGGCTCGAGGGCAGCCGCAGCACGCCGGGCAATGGACTGGGTCTCAGCCTGGTGCGCGCGGTGGCGCGACTGCATGGCGGCGAAGCCTGGCTCGAGGACAACGAGCCGGGCCTCAAGGCGATGTTCACCCTGCCGGTTGCGGACAGCCGCATCGTGCCGGCGACGCGCAACGCGGCGTGATCGCGGCAAAACGCTCGGCGGGAAGCCGGCCGGCAATGTCGCTGAGCAGCGCACGCAGCCCCGCACGATCGATGCCGGCGCTCTTCGTCACAGAGGCCATCATATCGTCGGCGAGCAGGTCTTCGAGGTTCGGCTCGGCGCGCAGCAGCTTCCAGATACCCATCGCTTTTCTCCCGCATCCCTAAGCGCGAACCTTGCCGACGAAGCTTGGCCGATTTGTGGCAACCGAAGGTTATTTTCTCGACATTTCCGCAGCCTTGCGGCACATCGATGGTTCTCTTCCAGCCCGCAAAATCGCTTGGATTTTAGCCAAATCCACCGCGAAAGCGTTTGCCTGCGGATGCATAAAACCTCACCTTTTCGCCTGGACCTTCGGGCAAATTGGCGGGAGATCCGTGACAACCGGCGACAATCCGCCGCGGCAAGGGCCGAGCGAAGTCCACGCCACGCAGGCGCTGCTTGCGACGTTGTGCGAATGGCACAACGGCGAAGCGCCGGGGCGTTACGGACGCGCACGCACGACCGTGGTTAATTGGGATTTCTCCGGCCTCGATTTCCGGCGGATGAACTTCGCCGATGCGACCTTCCTCGACTGCACCTTCCGCAACGCCGACCTGCGCGGCGCCGTGTTTCACCGCTCGAAGCTCTGGGGCGCCTATTTCGACGATGCCGATCTGTCCGGCAGCAATTTCGCCGAGGCCGATCTCTCGCCCGGCGACGAGCGCGGCCAATCCGGCCGCGCCAGCGACGCGCCGCGACGCAGCACGCGGCTCGTGCGCACGGTGCTACGCGACGCCGATTTCACCGACGCGAAGCTGCGTCATGTCGAATTCGATTGCGCCACGCTCGAACGCACATCGTTGCGTCGTAGCGATCTCGCCGGCGCACGTTTCCGCTGCGCCGAGATCATCGACGTCGCGCTCGAAGGCGCGAGCCTTGTCGGCGCCGATTTCACCGGCGCGGCGGTGCGCGGCGAAGCGCGGCGCCAGGTCGAGAGCGCCGGCGTTCATCTCGTCTCGATGGAGCTGCCGGCCGAAGAGGTGCAGCGCCATCTCCGCGCGCATGAGCTCTGGGTCCGCAGCGGCGGACGCCGCGGCAAGCGCGCCGAGCTCGTCGGCTATGACCTTTCCGGCTTCGACTTCTCCGGCGCGCTGCTCGCAGCGGCGCGCCTCGACCGCTCGATCTTTGCCGAAGCGCGTTTTGCCGACGCGATGCTCGCCGCGGCGCGCTTTCGCGGCGCCAATCTGCGCGGCGCGGATTTCACCAACGCCGATTTGCGCGGCGCCGATCTGCGCGGCGCCAATCTGCGCGAAGCAAAGCTCGCCGAGGCCCTGATCGGCAAGCTCCCCGGCACGACACTGACCACGCGTCTCGCGCCCTGACGCGGCGGCGGGCCGCCGCGGCCCGGCCCGTTACTCCCGGCGCCAAGGCGTTACCCTCGGCGGCTATCACGACGGCGGAGATGCGGGGCGTTCGCCATCCCGCAAGCTTCTCGCGCTGGCTCCTCGCCGCCCTGCTTCACCGGCCGCGGCCGGACGCTCCGCTAGAATAACGTCTGCCTTGATTGGTAGAACTTCTGATAGCCTTTCGCCATCATGCAGTCGGTGACCGCTTCGGAACCCTCTGATCGCGTGATGGTCAGGCCGCCCGTCGCCGCCGCCGCGCTCGTGCCGCCCTCGCACAGCTTCAGATCCTTGTCCATCGTGCCCGCGGCAGACGCGGCTCCGATCGGCGGTTCCCACGTATAGTCGGCGGGGTTGACGCCGGCCAGCCACTCTGAAGCGGCGTTGCAGCCAAAGAGCGGCAGCACTGTCACGACAATCAATACACGCAAAGCACGAAATCGGGCGCAAGTATCGCGCGCCGCTTCCGCTGTCGAGATCACGGGTTCTTGCGCGGGCGTCCCCGAGGCCGCTTGCCCGGCTGTTGCAACGTCGGCGGGGCCGCGGCGACCGATTTCGGCGGGCGGCCACGACGGCGCCGCACCTGGTCTGGCAAGCTTCCCGCCAGCGCCAGCGGCGGCGTCCGCGCTTCGGACATCATCGCCTCCATGATCGCCTGCGACGCGGCGAGCCAACCGGCGGCAAAACCTTCCCGATAGCCCTTCGGGTCCTCGCTCATCCGAACCTCCTGGTCGAATCGGAGGAAAACGGATTTCATCCGCGCCCGTTCCGAACCCACGCGTTTGCCACGGGATGCGCATTTCGCCAAGCGACGTGGTCATTCTCGTCATGCCATGAAAACGTGCGTGCACTGGCTCTTAGATACACCCTTCCACGGCGATGACAAAGGGTCGGTCGATCCCGACCTAACAGCGATAAGCGCCGTTGCTGTAAACCGCCGTCGCGCCGTTTGGACAAACGACTGACGCGCCTTGCGGCACCACGACCGTCGGACTCGGACTGGAATGGGTGCTGATGCACGCCGAGAGCGGGATTGTCGCCAGCAACAAAAGCAGCCATGCACGCATCACGATGACTCCCGTGGAAAGCCGTACCCACGGGTGTAACAGGCTGCCGCGCGCAAATGTTCCGGCGGCGCTATCGATCGGTGCGCGGCGCAGAAGCTGCCGTGAGGACCTTATAGCCGTAGCGCTCGAAGATCGGCTTTGCTTCCGACGAGACGAGAAAGCGGAGGACGCGGGCCGTGTCCGGATTTCGGCTTTGCGCGACGGCCGCGATCGGATAGACGATCGGCGGATGGCTGTCCCCGGGAAACGTACCGACGATCTTGACGCCCGGATCGAGCCGCGCATCGGTGTCGAAGACGATGCCCAGCGGCGCCTCGCGTCGCGCCACATAGGCGAGCGCGGCGCGGACGTCGGCCGCGTTGGCGACGCGGGCTTTGACGCTGTCCCAGACGCCGAGCTTTTGCAACGCAGCGCGGCCATAGCGCCCGGCCGGCATCATCATCGGATCGCACATCGCCAGGCGCCCCTCGCCGAGCATCTGGGCCAAGGGAAAGCCCGGGGCGATCGTCGTCGCCGTCGGTTGCGATGCCGGCGCGACCAGGACCAGCGCGCTCGACAAGAGGTCGACGCGGGTCGCGGGATCGACGACCTTCCGCGCCACCGCTTCGTCCATCCAGTCCGTATCGGCCGCGAAGAAGAGGTCGCCCGGCGCGCCATTCTCCAATTGCTTGACGAGCGCCGGGCTCGGACCATAGGCCGCCGTTACCGGCACGCGCAGCGCGGCCTCGGCGGAGGCGATCGCTGCGGCGAGCGCGTCCTGCAAGGTCGCGGCCGCAAAAATCCTGACCGGCTGGGCCGTCGCCGATCGCGCCGCCCGGAGCGGCAGCACCAATCCGGCGGCGGTCGCCAGGACGATGCGACGCCGGCCGAGATCGAAGGGCATTGCCTGCTCCTGATCGCGATATATCCTGATGGATATTGCGCATCGCGCCCGCGGCAAGCAAGAGTAAGCCGATGACCTCCTCGACCTACACGGCGAATGACGCGGCCGCCTATGATCGGCTGATGGGACGCTGGAGCCGGTTCCTGGCGGAGCAATTGATCGGCTTTGCCGGGCTCGACGAGGGCGATCGCATCCTCGATCTCGGTAGCGGCACCGGAAGCCTCGCCTTTGCGCTGGCAGCGCGGCACGAACCGTCGCATATCCTCGGCATCGACCTTTCGGAGACCTATATCGCGGCGGCGCAAGCCCAAGCGCGGGATCCGCGCCTCGCGTTTCGCCGCGGCGACCTCGCCGCGATCGACCTGCCCGATGGCAGTTTCGACCGCGCCTATTCGCTGCTCGCGCTCAATTTCGTCAAGCAGCCGCTGCAGGCGGTGCGCGAGATGCGGCGCGTCACGCGCGCCGGCGGCACGATCGCTGCGGCGGTCTGGGATTTCGCCGGCGGCCTTACCTATCAGCGCCTGTTCTGGGATACGGCGGCGGCACTCGATCCCGAGGCGGACAAGGCGCGCGGCCGCCACTATGCGGCGGCGCTGACCTGGCCGGGCGAGCTCGAAGCCGCTTTCGCCGAAGCCGGGGCGCGCGATGTGGCGGCAGCGTCGCTGACCATCCGCATGCGCTATGCCGATTTCGCGGATTACTGGCTACCCATCGCCAATGCGCAGGGCCCGGTCGGCGACTACGTCAAGCGGCTCGAGCCTCGCTTTCTTTCGGTGCTCGCCGGCGCGGTCGAACGGGCCTATCTCGCCGGCCGGCCCGACGGGCCGCGCAGCATGACCGCCACCGCCTGGGCGGCGAAGGCACGGGTCTGAGATTTCCCAGCGCCGCCCCGTGCGCTATATTCGGTGAAATATCTCCGAAGGAGCGGCTGCCGTGAAGCTCAGCGCACGCAATCAGATCAAGGGCAAGGTCGTCGAGGTCACCAAGGGCCAGACCACCGCTCATGTCCGCGTCGATATCGGCCATGGCGTGATCATCACCTCGTCGATCACCAATGAGGCGGTGGACGATCTCGGCCTCAAGGTCGGCGACGCCGCCATCGCCGTCATCAAGGCATCGGATGTGATGGTCGCAAAATGAAGCGATGCGGTTTCGCGGGCGCGCTGCTCGCGCTCGCGATCGCGCTGGTCCCCGTCGCCGCCGCAGCGCAGACCCGCTTCACCGACGATGGCGGGCGAAGCGTCACTTTGCCGGCGCATGTCGAGCATGCGATGCCGGCCGGGCCGCCCGCCTCGGCCGATCTCCTGATGCTGGCGCCGGAAAAGCTCGTCGGCTTGACCCGCGCCTTGACGCCGGCGCAGGCGGCCTATCTTCCCGCGCGCGACGGCGCCCTGCCCGAGCTCGGGCGGCTCACCGGCCGAGGCAACACGGTCAACCTCGAAGCCGTGGTGAAAACGGCGCCCGATCTCGTCGTCGATCTCGGCAGCGTCAATGACAGCTTCATCTCGCTTGCCAACCGCGTGCAGCAGCAGACCGGCATTCCCTATGTCCTGATCGCCGGCCGTCTCGCCGACACGCCGGCGACGTTGCGCAAGCTGGGCGTGGTGCTGGGCGCCGGGGAGCGTGCAGAGCGGCTTGCACGCTACGCCGAAGCGACCTTGGCCCTCATCAAGGATCGCATCACCGGCGTTACGCCGGACCAGCGCCCGTCGGTTTACGTCGCACGCGGGCCGCGCGGGCTCGAGACCGGGGTTGCCGGCTCGCTCAACGCCGAAGCGCTCGAGCTCGTCGGGGCGCGCAATGTCGCGACACCAGCTCTGGGCGCGCGGGGACTTGCCGATGTGTCGATGGAGCAGCTCCTCGCCTGGCAGCCCGATGTGATCATCGCCATCGATCCCGCCTTCTACCAGGCCGTCTGGCACGACCCGCTCTGGCAGCAGCTCGCCGCGGTGCGGGCAAAGCGCGTCTATCTGGCGCCGGCCCTGCCCTTCGGCTGGGTCGACGAGCCGCCGGCGGCCAACCGCTTGATCGGCTTGCGCTGGCTCGCCAAGCTCCTCTATCCCGCGCGCTTTCCCGAGGATATCCGCGACGAGGCACGGCGTTTTTATGCCCTCTTCTATCAGCAAGAACCGAGCGACGCCCAGCTCGACCAGTTGCTCGCCGGCACGACGCCGCCATCCTGAGGCGCGCGCCCTCTTGTCGCTGGGCGGCGCGAGCCTTCTGCTCCTCGCGATCGCGGCGCTGGCGCTCGCGCTCGGCGCCTATCCCGTGACGCCGCCGCTGCTCGCCACGGTGCTCTGGAGCAAGCTGCGCGGGCTGCCGGAGACGAACACCGCGGCGGCAACGGTGATCTTCGCCATTCGCGGCCCGCGCATTCTGGGCGCGATGCTGGTCGGCGCCGCCTTGTCGAGCGCCGGCGCCGCCTATCAGGGGCTCTTCCGCAATCCGCTGGTCTCGCCAGACATCCTCGGCGTCTCCTCGGGATCGGCTTTGGGCGCGGTCGCCGGCATCTTCCTTGGGCTTCCCGTCGCCGGCATCGAGGCGACGGCCTTCATCGGCGGCCTCTTCGCCGTGCTCGCCGTCTATGGCATCGCCGCGGCGGTCCGCGGACGCGATCCCCTCCTCGTGCTCGTGCTGAGCGGGGTGGTGATCGGCGCGCTCATGGGATCGGGCGTGGCGCTGCTCAAATTCCTTGCCGATCCGGAGAACCAGCTTCCCGCCATCACCTTTTGGCTTTTGGGCAGCCTCGCTTCGTTCGATCGCGGCGATCTCCTGGTGGTGACGGTGCCGGTCGTCGTCGCGCTGCTGCCGATGATCCTGCTGCGCTGGCAGCTCGATGTCATGACGCTCGGCGACGAGGAAGCGAGCGCGCTCGGCGTCAATGTTCGCCTGGTGCGCGCCAGCGTCGTCGCCGCGGCGACCTTGATGACAGCGGCAGCGGTGGCCGTCAGCGGCATCGTCGGCTGGATCGGGTTGGTCGTGCCGCACATCGCCCGGCTCACCATCGGCCCGGGTTTCGCGCGGCTGCTGCCGATGGCGACGCTGCTCGGCGCCGGCTTTCTGCTGCTCGTCGACACCGCCGCACGCACGCTCGGCACGATCGAGCTGCCCCTCGGCGTGTTGACCGCGGTGGTCGGCACGCCGGTGTTCCTTTTGCTCCTGGCGCGCGGCGGGCGGGGCTGGAGCTGATGGACCGCGGTCTTGCCGTCAGCGGGCTGAGCTTCGGCTATCACCGACGCGCCGTGGGCCGGGATGCGAGCTTCACGGTTGCGCCGGGCGCGGTGCTGTGCCTGCTCAGCGCCAATGGCGGCGGCAAGACGACACTGTTCAAGACGATCCTCGGCCTGTTGCCGCCGATTGCCGGCACCATCGCCATCGATGGCGAGGACACGGCGCCTTGGCAGGCGCGCCGGCGCGCACGGGCCTTTGGCTATGTGCCGCAGAGTGGCGCCGGGCAATTTCCCTTCACTGTGCGCGAGATGGTGCTGATGGGCCGCGCCGCGCATCGTTCCGCCTTCGCCGCACCGACCGCGGCGGATCACGAGGCGACAGGGAGAGCGCTGGAAAGCCTCGGCATCGCCCATCTCGCCGAGCGCGACTGGCTGCGCATCAGCGGCGGCGAGCGGCAGCTCGCTTTGATCGCGCGGGCGCTGGCGCAGGAGCCGCAGGTCCTCGTGCTCGACGAGCCCACCGCCAATCTCGATTTCGGCAATCAGGCGCGCGTGCTGCAGCACACGCGCAACCTCGCCGCCCAAGGCCTCGCCATTCTGTTCTCGACGCATCACCCCGAGCAAGCCTTCGCCTGCGCGACGGAGGTCGCCTTGTTGCACCGGGGTGCGCTGGTGCAGATCGCGGCACCCGAGCGCGCGATCACCTCCGAGACGATGTCGCTTCTCTACGGCATCGACGTCGAGATCGTCAGCTTCGGCGCATCGACAAAGGCGTGCGTGCCGCGCGGCTAGAGAGCGTCAAACTCTTTTCAGAACGGCCCCCCGCCACCGACGAGTGGCGGGGGGCTTTGTCATGAGGATGCTCCCGCGACCGCCACTCAGGACGCTGCACCGGCAGGACCAGCGTTACATCAGGCCGCTTTCAGGAGACCGAGTTGCTGCAGCGCGGTCACGCCGTCGTCGAGACCGATTTCCTCCGCGATCCTTCCATTCTCGACGCGCAATACGGTGGTGCCGGTGAAATGCATCTTTCGGCCAGACGCCGCGGGCAGCGAGCCGATCAGAAAATCGCTAAACCTGGGGCCGGAGTGGGTACCCCCACCCTCCCAGCGGCCGACCACGTAGTCGCCTTCGGCAATGAGATCCGCCGCGCCCCAGAAGTTCAGATCCGGAAAGGCTTCGCGGAACCCGACCATGAACGCCTTCACCTCGCCGCGACCGCGGCGCGGCGCATGTAGCGAATACTGGAGAAGCATGTCGGCGGCTGCGAGCTCGTCCACGATGCTCGGATTCCATGGATTGCCCCAGAACCCTTTGAACCACCGGGCAACGATGGCTTTGTTTTCCTGCTCCTTGGACACGGTTCCTCTCCCTCTCTGCTGCGGGCCGATAGCGTGGCCCGATCGCCGCAGTCTCACCCGCGAAGGCGTGGGAAACACTCCGGTTCCAGATGTCGAATTCGAGATCTCGTCCGGTCGAAGATCGCGCTGTTTGAGATTTTTGCCAGACTCTTGAGTACACGCCCTAATCGAGCGGCCAGACCTGAATGGCGTCGGGATCGATGTCGAAGCGGCAGAGATCGCCGGCCGCCGCAGCGGCGCCGCCATCGGCGAGCTTGATGATGGCATTTCCCAAACGGACGGTGACTTGTCGCTCGACCCCGATGGCAGTCACGCGTTCCACCGAGCCGCGATAGAGGCCGCTCACGCCGAGCCGGGCATGCGCCGGCGAAAAGCCCAACCCGACACGCTGGCCCGGACGGAGCGCCGGCCCGCCCACCTCGAGCAT
The DNA here is from genome assembly GCA_035517635.1 of Allostellaceae bacterium. GTDB lineage: Bacteria > Pseudomonadota > Alphaproteobacteria > ATCC43930 > CGMCC-115725 > DAHUYF01. Next base: position 16,557 of record DATIYL010000025.1, read on the forward strand.
CATATCGCCGCCGAGGGCGATCTTGTCCTCGCCGGCAGCGACGCCCTCGGCAACATTTTCGGCGCCAAGCAGCCGCGCCACCGTCTCATTCGCGGGACGCCGGAACACATCTGCTGTCGGACCCGATTGCAGCACCCGGCCCGCATCGAGCACGAGGAGCTCGTCGGCGAGCAGGGCCGCTTCCGCCGGATCATGCGTGACGAGGATCGTCGTGGCGGCGAGCTCGTCCTGCAGCGACAGCAGCTCGCTGCGCAGGCGCGACCGCAGCGGCGCGTCCAAAGCCGAGAAAGGCTCGTCGAGCAGCAGCAGATCGGCCGGCCGGACGAGCGCCCGCGCCAAGGCCACCCGCTGCTGCTGGCCGAGCGAGAGTGCGGCCGGACGGCGCTCTTCGAGGCCGCGGAGGCCAAGACGATCGAGCCAATACTGCGCCTGCTCCGGATCGGCGCCGACCGGGAAGCTCAGCTGCTGGCGCACCGTCAGGTGCGGAAAGAGGCCGTAGCTCTGCGGCACATAGGCGATGGCGCGCGCCGCCGGGTCGAGCTGCGATATATCCCTTCCGCCGACGACGATCGCACCCCGATCGCTGCGCTCGATCCCGGTGATGAGCTTGAACGTGAGCGATTTGCCCGAGCCCGAAGGACCGAGGATGCCGAGGCGGCGGCGCTGCGGGAACCAGGCGAGCTCGAGCTGGAAGCTGCCGAGCCGCTTCTCGAGCCGCAGCGCCAGCTCGACCACATCGCCGCGTCGCCGCGCCGGCGTTGCGGTGATCCGAGGCGCGGCGTGCGGCACGACGCTTCGACGCGCTGCTCGCGACGCGCGGCCGTCGCGCGGCCCGCCGACCAGCGTGATCAGCGCCATGATGACGAGCGCGAGCACCAGCGTCGGCAACAGCACCGGCAACATCGCCGGCAACCCTTGCGCGCCGAACGCCACATAGGTGTAGACCGGAAGCGAATAGGGGTGATAGGCGACCATGACGGTGGCGCCGAACTCGCCGAACGCCCGCAGCCAGGCCAGCAGTAGCCCCGACAGGAGAGACGGCCAGCCGATCGGCAGGCTGACGCGGAAGAAGAGATCCAGCGGCCCGCGGCCCAAACTCGCGCCGACGCCTTCGAGAACCGGGTCGACGGAAGCGAAGGCGGAGCGCGCCGCCACGATCAGAAACGGCGCCGCGACGAAAACCTCGGCCAGCACGATTCCGGTAAACGAATCCGTGAGCGCGCCCGTGAAGAGTCGGCCGAGCGGCGCGCTATAGCCGACGAGGAACAACAGCAGGATACCGCTGGTGAGCGGCGGCAGCGCCAGGGGAAGCTGGACGACGAAGCCCAGCGCCGCCATCGCCCGTCCCGGCACCCGCGCCAGCAGATAGCCGAGCGGGATGCCGCCCGCCGCGATGATGGCGGTCGCGACCGTCGCGCTGGCGATCGAGACGGCGGAGGCATCGACGAGGCCGCTCGTATCGACCGAGTGCCAATCAGCCAGCCCCGCCTGCTCGATGCCGGCGACGAGCGGGGCGACGAGATAGAGGGCGAGGAGTCCGGCAAGCCAAGGGAGCGGCGCGGGAAGGCGGCGCGTCACTTTGCCTTGGCGAGGAGCGCTTGGATATTCGGCGGCACGCTGCTCTCCGCCCCGGTGAGGGTGAGCGGCTGCAAGGTCAGCCCATGCGCCTTGAGCAGCTTTTGCCCTTCGGCGCCGAGGAAGAAAGCGACGAACCGATCGGCGCCGTCGGCATTGGGCGCCGCGCGCAGAATGGTGACGGTATAGATCGCTTTGGGCGCGATCTCTGGCGGCAGGGCGAGCGCCGGGATCTTGGCGTCCGAGGTTTCGGTCGAATAGAAGAAGCCGACATCGAGCTGACCCGATTGCAGGCGGCCGACCAGCGTCTCCTCCGGCAGCACCTGCGCCGGATTATCCGGCGCGCCCAGCACGCGTTGCGACAGATCGGGCATCTTGTAAAAGCTCGCCGCGTCTTTCATCAGCGCCAGGGTGAGCCCGCCCTTGGGGTCGAGCTTCGGATCGGTGCGGCCGATCCGGACTCCCGGCTCGAGCAGGACCTGATACCAGGGCTTAGTCTTGAAGTCGGCGGCAAAGCGGCTCGACGGGTTATAGCCGATCACCAGCGAGGATTGCGCGAAGGTGACGTACCAGCTCACCCAATCGCCGTTCGCCGCGCCCATCAGAGCGGCGTTCACTTTCGGGTTGGCGCTGATGAAGACATCGCCCTGGCGCAGCTTGCCCTTGATCTGGTTGGCGAGGCCAACCGAGCCACCGGCATAGCCGCGGAACTGATCGCCGCTCGCCTTGTCGAAGGCCGGGCCGATCCCGTGCTCCATCAGATTGACGAGCGAGCCGGCATAGAGAACGTTGACGGCGCCCGCCGCCGAGGCGGCCGAAGGCGACAGCAACGAGAGCGCGGCGGCGAGAAGACCGAGGCCGAGACCGGCGAGCAGCCCGGGCGATCGCCGCCGCGACTGTACCGCAGGTCTGGGACCCTTCTCCGAAGGTGCCGGCGCTCCCAGCGAATTTTCAGCAGCAACCATCGCGCTCTCCCTTCCTGACGGTGGCCGCTATATTCGGGCAGATACGCCGCCGCGTAAAGAGCCCCCCTCTTCCACCCGTGCGGGAGCATAGAGCGGGGTCTCGATCAGGTGGTCGAGCTGGTGCGGTCCGGCTTGAGGTCGATCAGCGGCGTGCCGTCGAGACAGTCGAGTCCGCGCACCTTGACCACCCCTTCCTCGATCGCCACGAGATCGACGATCGAGGAAGCGATCGGATTGGGCCGCACCGGCGAGCGCAAGGCGAAGCTGCCGGTGAGCTGCCCGGTGCGAAACGGCAGTTGCAGGACGAGATCGCGCCGCGCGCGATGCATCCAATAGAGCACCTGCAGGCGCCGATGCTCAACAAGACCGGTGAGCGCCGCCCGCCAGCGCTCATCCACGACGATCGAGCAGATCGGCCCGTCGGGGCTGCCGCGTTTCGGGCACTCGGCGCGTAGGGTCCAGGGCGTGCGGATCACGCCGATGAAGAAGAGGCCCGCATCGGGCGAGGATGGCAAGGACACCGCCAGCTCGCCCGGACGGAGCCCGTTGTCGTCTTCCGAGCGTTCGTCGCTCACCGCAGCGTTCAGGCCGGCTTGACCTGGCGCACATAGGGGGCGGCATGGGTCATGTAATCGCGCTTGCCGATCTCGATACCGCTATGGCGCAGGATGTCGTACGCCGTGACGACATGGAAATAGAAATGCGGCATCGACCAGTGACAGAGGAACTGCAGGCCATCCGCTTCGAGCAGCCGGCCGCCTTGCAGCGTCATCTCGATCCGCCGGTCCTCGCCGCCGTCGAATGCCTTTGCGCCGACGCCGCTGAGCAGGGCGAGCGTCTGCTCGATGAGGGTTTTCAATTCCGGGAGCGTCAGCTCCTTGTTTTCGAGCTTGGGCGGCTGTTGGCCCGTCAGCCGAGCGGTGATGTCCTTGGCGTGATGACAAGCGACCTGAACCTGCAAGCCAAGCGGGAACATGTCCGGCGCGAGCCGCGCATTCACCAGCGTGGCCGGATCGCCGCCCTTTGCCCGCACTTGCTGAGCGCCTTTGTCGAGAAGCTCGGAAAGCGTGCGCAGCGCCGGCGCGAAGGTCTCGGCCCAAACGGCGTGTAACGATGTCTTCATGCGAATGTCCTCCTGAGTGATTGAAGATCGTAGCACACGGCTCCGCACTATCCGTCGCCTGTTTCGTCGCTGCTTAGTTTGCAGGAGTATCGCGAGCGTCAAACCCTCTGCGAGCCGATGCTCGCCGACGTGGCCCGCTCTCGCTCGTGGCCGGCACGTCGACATAAGACCCCGTATTTGGCAGATTGCAAGGAAACAGGGGCGCTGCTAGCTTAACTGCTGTCTTTGCGAGATGAAACTCACCGCATTCTAATCGTTGCATGAAAATGTCTCTATGCAAAAGCAGTTCGTGCATGGCGGGGAGAGTCTGGACCGCGTCGAAAATTTTCGTAGCGGGCTCTGGCGCAATGCTGGCTTGGCTCCTTTGCACGGCGGCCTATGCTCAAACTCCTGCCCCAGAGGACAACGCTCTTCAATCTCACGAGGCAGCCGAAGCGGCTATTTGTAGTTTGTATGGGTGCAGCAAAGGCTCTGGCGCGCCAGCCTCGCGCATCGGATATGACCCATGCTACCTGGCCCAGAACGCACTGCGCCCTTGCACCTCAGATCAGCGGCAGGTGTCAAAGCCAGTCGGCGTCGATCCCAATCTCGTGGGCGTCTGGGAGCTCCCGTTCAAGGGTGGACCTTGGGTGTTGACGATTCATCGCAGCGGTGTTTACGAATTTCATAGTGAAGCCCGGGACGGCGCCCGATCACACGCCGGTACTTTTTCCGCAAGCAACGGACATTGGTCGCTGAAAGCGAAGACTGGATACACTGACGCCGGCGACTACCTGTTTCAGGCCCCTGACATCTGGATCGCAACCGGAAAGCTTGGGGCCGCCGCTTGGCTTCGCCCTGCATTGGCCCAGAACGCAATGCGCCCATGCACCTCAGAGCAGCATCAATCGTCAAAGCCGGTCGGCGTCGATCCCAATCTCGTTGGCACCTGGGAGCTTCCGTTAAAAGGTGGACCTTGGATATGGGAGATCCTTCGTGACGGCACCTACAAGTTTCATAGTGAAGCTCGAGACGGCGCCCCATCACACGCCGGAACTTTTTCCGCAAGCGACGGACATTGGTCGCTGCAGGCGACGACTGGATTAACCGGATATACCGACGCCGGCCTTTACCTATTTCAGGCTCCTAACATCTGGATCGCAACCGGAAGACTTGGATCTGCAGCTTGGCTCCGCCCTCCCTCACAGGCTATCTCTTGCAATGTAGCTCCGTGACCGCTCGGAGCAGGCGTTGATTGCCGGGCTCGACTGAACTGCGAATGCCGCGCAAATACGCTCAGTTGCAGCAGCTTGCCCGCAACCACGGCCGCGCTGAAGTGCGAGACGATGCCGGTCGCGTGAAACCCCGCATGATAAAAGCCGCCCTTCACCGCGGCGCAGAGGCGGATCGCTACCTCCATGCCAGCGATATAAGCGGTCAAGAGGCATTGGCGGCGAGACTGACGCCGAGCGCGTCAAGAATATGGAGGCGCGCCCGCTCGCGAACGTCAGCGGGGATATCCGCGTAGCGCAACGCGGCCACAAAGCGGGCGATGCCGAGGGGCGGCGCCTCGATCATGATGAGCCCCCTACTCCCGCCGCTGCTGCTCCAGCCATCGACCGTAGCGGCGGATGCCCTCCTCCAGCGATACGCTGGGTACCCAGCCGATCGCGGCCTCCGCGCGTTTCCGGCTGAAGCCGAGATGCGTGCCGCCGGCGGACCGGACCACGCGGGTGTCGGGACGATATTCTGGCCTGAGCGTCGAGCCGCAGACCTTGAGTACGGCGTGCACCACCTCAGTCAGCGAAGAATCGACGCCCGTCGCGAGATTTATCACCAGACCATGCTTGTCGCTGGCCATCGCCGCGACGCAGCCGGCAGCGATGTCGGTGACATAGATGTAATCGTGCACCTCCCTTCCGTCGCCGATGATGATCGGCGGCTCGCCCTTGCGCACACGCTCGTAGGTCTCGGCGATGAAATTGGCGTTCACCGCGCGCGCGTGCTGCCGCTCGCCATAGACCGACGCAAAGCGCAGTGCGTTGAACTGTACACCGTATTTTTGGGCATAGAGGCGGCAGAGGCTCTCGCCGAACAGCTTGCTGACGCCGTAGACCGCGCTGACCGGCGACAGCGTCGCCGTCACGGTTGCTGCATCCTCCTCCAGCACTTCCGCTTCGGCATTGCCGTAGGCGGCGACGGAAGAAGAGAAGACCACGCGCCGGACCCCGGCAAAGCGCGCCGCCTCCAAGGTGTTCAGCAGGCCAAGAATGTTCACCTGCGTACCCAGCGCCGGGTTTTGCAGCATGGGAATTGTCAGGAAACCCGCGAGGGCGAAGATCCCGTCGGCGCCTTTGCTCGCCTCCAGCACCTCATTCAGCCGCAACACGTCGCCACGGATCAGCGTCACCCGCGGTTCGGCCAACAAATGAGCAATGGTGTCGGGCGTGCCGAGGGCGAAATTGTCCAGCAGCCGCACTTCTGCGGCCTGGCCTGCGAGCAGGGCATCTGCGAGATGCGAGCCGATGAGGCTGGCGCCGCCGGTGATGAGATAGGTTTTGCCTGAAATCTGGTCCATGGCCCTACTCCGCTGCCACGCGCGCATGCCGTACCCTATACTGGGCAGCCGAGCGCCTAGCCAGTCGTCCGAAGACCGAGCCTGACATCAAACCCGCGCCGCTCAGGGCGCGGCGGCCAGGAGCGCGCTCCGAGCCGCCGCGGCGTTGCGTCATTTGCTGGCGACGACCTGCCCGAAGCGCACCCATGTCGTGCCGTCGAAGCGGGCGAGCTGCTCCTGCTTGACCGGATACCAGTCGGTCGGACCGGTGTCGACGGTGATGCCGGGAAGCAGCATCGGCAGCGCCAGGTGATGAAGGTTGGCGGCCTGCTTCATCACGTTTTCGCGCGTGAGATCGTCGCCGCATTGCTTCAGAACCTGCACCATCGTTTGCGCCACGCTGTAGGCATAGGCGTTGTTCGCGTCGCTCTTGTCGCCGCCCGGATAGTATTTGTTCATCCAGGCGAGCCAGGCCTTGTAGCCCGGATCGTTCTGCCATCCCGGATCCGTCGGGTCCTTGATATACTCGACGGTGATGATGCCCTTCGACGCCTCGAGCCCGGCCGGCTTCAACGTGGCGGCCACCGAGCTGGAGACCGAGTTCAGGAGCTCAAGGGGCTTCCAGTCGATGTCGTGTGCCTTGCGGATGGCTTGCGCCGCGAACTTCGGCGTCGCCACGTTGAAGAACACGTCGGCGCCCGTGGATTGGAGCGTGATGACCTGGGAATCCACGTTGGCGTCGGTGGTCTCGTAGCTGACCGCCTTTATGATCATCGTCTTGGCGTTGGCTCCGAGCCCGTCCGTGAGGCCCTTGACGTAGTCCTTCCCGTAATCGTCGTCCTGGTAGAGGATGCCAATCTTGGCGCCGGGCTTATGCTCCAGGAGATACCGGGCGTAGATATGGCCTTCCGTCTGGTAGGCCGGCTGCCAGCCCATCGTCCAGGGGAAGTTCTTAGGGTCCCCCCATTTGGTCGCGCCGGTCGCCACGAAGAGCTGCGGCACCTTGTGGTCGTTGAGGTATCTCTGGGTCGCCGTGTTGGTCGGCGTGCCGAGCGGGTTGAAATCGGCCAGAACATTGTCCTCCTCGACGAGGCGCCGCGTCTGCTCGACCGTCTTGGGCGGGCTGTAACCGTCATCAAGGCTGATGAGCTTGATCTTGCGACCGTTGACGCCGCCTTGATCATTGATCATCGCAAAATAGGCGGTTTCCGCCCTGCCGATGGTGCCATAGGCGGAGAGGGGACCGCTGTACGGCATGGTCTGCCCGAGCGTGATCTCCGTGTCGGTAACGCCGGGGCCGTACTGCTTCTGCGCAACGGCCGGGGATACGAGAAGCACGCCGGCAAGAACCGCCGCGCTCAAGGCAAGCGTTCCACCCTTCATCTTTTTCCTCCCTGTTTGACCGACCGGCGCTCCGGCCGGTGGAAACCCCGCGAAGGCGGGCGATCGTTAGCCGCCCCCTTCGTTCTTCCTCCATGCTCGCGAGGCGCCGCGGGGTCGGAGCGCGCCCCGAGAAAGGCAAGGCGTCCTGACCAAGGATCAAAGCTGGCCACCCCGGTCAGGGGTGCCCGCTATCGTGTATTGGCTCTGCTACAGGGTGGTGCGATCGTCCCATGCGCCACTATCGCCGTCAATGGCCGGGGACTGCGACCACGCAGGCCGCCAGGCACGACAGCATGCGCGCAGATCCGCCCCTGTTGCGCCCGCGGCTTCAGAACGATATTGCGCATTCGGCCATTTCGTCATCGATTGTGCGGCACCCCTTGACATAAGACGGCTGTCGCCGGAATTTTTGACACGATCGCCTGAACAAGATGGTCCCCCGCTGCCCGCGCCCAGATGAGGCCGCGCGTGCCTATCGTGGACTCGCTCGAACCGCCGAAGAGAGGGAGAACGAGAATGGTTGATAACGGCGCCCAGACGCTGGAAGGAACGGAGGAGAAGGTCGAGAACGGTCCGCCGCCGATCGAGGAAAAGAAGGCCCAGGTCGCGCCGGAAGCCGCCGCTGCGCCGGCCGCGCCATCCGGCGAGCCGAAAGCGAGCGAACCGGCGCCGGCCAGCGACCAGCATACGATCCGCAGCGTGTTCGTCGCCCGAACGACCGCGGCGATTGCAGCGTCGGTCGCCGGCTTCGCGCAGATGGAAACGACCGATGACGGGCTTGCGGTGCGCGGGGCCTATTGCGCGCGTCTTGCGGTCGTCGAAGCGGAGGTGGTGAGCGGCGCTCCCGCCGCCGAAAATGCTGTCCTGCGCAAAGCTTATCTCGCGCACGCCGTCGCTGAGATGGCGGCGGCGCCCCGCGTCGCGAAGCGCAGCGCAGCAGGAAAACCGAAAAAGGCGTCCGCCGCAAAAGCCAAGCAGCGCACTGCCAAGCCCAAGAAGCTCGGCGCGGCCAGCGCCAAAGCCAAGCCGCGGGCCACGACGCGGCGAGCGGCGGCCCGGCCCGCAGGCCGCGGCAAACGCCGCGCGCGCTGACCGCGCTGCGAGCGGTCTCGATCGAGCCGCGCGATGCCGGCCAAGCCGCTGTCGCCCGTTCGGTGCGTCAACGCGCTGCCGGAGGGGCATGAGTGCTCTCAGGGAACCAGCAGCACCTTGCCGATGTTCCGCCGCGCTTCGATGTGGGCGTGCGCCGCCGCAGCCTCGGCGAACGGAAAGGAGCGGTCGATCACGGGGTTGATCTTGCCCTCCGACTGCCAGCGAAGGATGTCGAGGAGCCAGCGGCGCAACATCGCTGTTTCACCCCAGAGATGGCCGAGATTGACGCCAAAGACCCCGCGATTGGCGTTCATGAGCGCCAAAGGAGTTAGACGCAGCCACGGCACGCCTGCGGCAGCGCGCAGCATGGGCAGCCATCGCCCCGGCCGATCGGCTGCGGCAGCAAAGCCGAAGGCGCCGAGCCGCCCTAACGGCGCCAGACAATCAAGGCTTTGCCGCCAGGAGCGCCCGCCGATGGGATCGAGCGCGAGATCGACGCCGCGCCCCTCGGTCAGAGCCTTCACCCGCGTCACCAGGTCCTCGCTGCGGGCATCGACGAGCCGCGTCACGCCGCGACTGCGCAGGAAGTCATGCTTGGCCCGGGATGCGACGCCGATGACCTCTGCGCCGACGATGTGCGCGAGCTCGATCGCCGAGAGCCCGACACCACCCCCGGCCGAGTGGATGAGCACGGTCTCGCCCTTGCCCAGCCGACCCATCGCGACAACGAGTTGATAGGCCGTCAGATAGGTCAACGGCAGCGCCGCCCCATGCGCAGGATCAAGCCCTGGCGGAAGGTGAAACACCTGATCCTGCGGCACCGCCACATGGCTGGCGTAACCGCCAAAGCGGGTGAGCGCGACGACCCTTTGACCGACGGCAAACGGAGCGGCACCCTCACCCAGGGCGATCACCTCGCCGGCAACCTCGTAGCCCACGACACAAGGCGGCTTCGGCGCGTCTGGATAAACGCCGCGCCGTGCCATGATGTCGGCGAAATTGATGCCGGCGGCCGCGACTTGGATCAGTACCTCGCCGGCGCGAGGCGTCGGCACGGCCGCCTCCCGCAGCGCCAGCACCTCGGGTGGTCCATGCCGCTCGATCCAGATCTGACGCATCATTGTCAGCGTCCCCCTCACCCTGCGTCACACACTCTCTAGCACGACAGGCCAACCGCAAGCACTCGCGCGCCTGCCGCTCGTCCCCATATTCCAAGGGAAGCGGTGGCGCTGCGACCATCGCGGGCCAGGGAGGTTGCCATGACGGAAGCGGTCTACCGAGTGGTCGAGATCGTGGGAACTTCGGAAGAAAGCATCTCGCGGGCAATCGATCACGCCATCGAAAGAGCGTCAAAAACGCTCCGGCATCTCGGCTGGTTCGAGGTGGTTCAGGTGCGCGGCGCGATCGACAATGGCAAGGTGCGTCAGTATCAGGCCACGTTGAAAGTCGGCTTTACGCTCGAATAGCGCCACCGCGTTATCCGAGCCCGGCCGCTTGCGCGATCAGGAACAGCCCAGCGGCGAGGGCGACGGCGCCGATGACGTGCGCGACGCGCGCGCCGTCCGGCGCGAGACGTTCGACGGTGACGGCGGCCGCCACGGCCGCCATCGCGCGCAGATCCATGACCCCAGAAACGAGGAGGATCGCCGTGAGGCCGGCACAGGCGTAGCTGCAGTGGAGGCCGAGGCGCAGTCCGTGTCGCCAGGCGGCGCCGGCCTGCGCCGGCAAGGGACGGCCGCGCCCCGGTGCCGCCCGGCAGCACGCAAGGTGGCGTGCCTTCCACGCCGTGAACTGGAATGCGCCGGCGATCAGGACGACCGCGCCGACAGCGATCGGAACGGCACGCGCCGGCGCCGGCAACTGCATCCCGGCCGCGGCGAGCGCGACGCCGAACGGAAAGGCGGCCATCCCGAACAAGGTCCAGACGAAGAAGTAGCCCGCGCCCACCAGCGCGGTCAGCCGATCGCGGCGCGCCTCACCTCTCGCGCCGATGGCCTCGCGGTAGCGCCACAGCGTCGGCACCAAAGATGGCAGCATCATCGCCACCATCATCACGACCCACATGCCGAGGAACGACGCCGTGGCGCCGAGCCAGGTCTGTCCTGGCATCGGCCGCCACACCATCGACGCTGTCGAGCTGCCGCAGATCGGCATCCCGGCCATGGCCGACATCGACGTGCACCGGGCGATCGTCACGGCCGCGCTGACGGCGAAGAGCAGCGCCGAGGCGCCGAAGAAGGCGCGCTCGGAAGCTGGCTCGCAATCCATGCGTCGTGACATCTCCCGTCTCCCGGTTGTGCCAACGTCGCCGGGCATGGCTCAGCGCTTGTCGTACTCGTCGTGGCGGCGCCACCACACACCCTTCTCGTTGCGCCCCTTGGGAGCGCGGTCGAGCCATTGGTAAGCGCCCCAGAGCCCGTCGAGCCCGCGCGCATAGCAGGAATAGGTGTGGTAGAGGACGCCGTCCTCGCGCACGAACGCGCTCATGCCCGGCCGATCGCGCGTGTAGCTGGGCGCGTCGGTTCCGCAGCTGGCCGCGAACTGGGCGACGGGCGCCGGGACCGGCGTCACGTCCATCGCGTGACCGCCGCGCTCGTAATTGTATTCGACGCCGCCTTTGCGCTGCTGCTCCTCGGTGAACGCGACGTTGAAGTCGAAGTTGAAGTCGCCGCCGTCGGAGGACGCCCAGGGAAAGCTCCAGCCCATCCGCTGCTTGTACGCCTGCAGCTGCGCGAGCGGCGCGCGCGATACCGCCCAGAGCATCAGGTCATGGTTGGCGAGGTGTGTGGCGAACCCGTTGAACCCGTCCGCGATCATCGAGCAGGAGGGACAGCCGGCCTTCCAATCCGGCCCGAACATGAAGTGGTAGACCAGGAGCTGCGAGCGTCCGCGGAAGAGGTCCGCCAGCGAAGCGCCGCCTTCGTCGGTCTCGAACCGATACGGCTTGTCGATCCGGACCCATGGCAGCTCCTGCCGCCGCTGCGCCAGCGCGTCGCTGCGGCGCGTCAGCTCCTTCTCTTCCTTGAGCAGCTCGAGCCGCGCGGCCAGCCACTCGTCACGCGTACCGGTCTGGTGCTTCGTCATCACCCGTCACTCCCTTCGCTAGGACGCACTGGTTGATTGTCGTGAGATAGATTAGGTACCGGGTCTCGAACGGCGGGAGTGACAAGTGTGGCGGGATTCCGATGGACTCGCTGATCACGGCCGCAGCGCGGGCCCTCGCCGCGGGTGATCCCCTCGGCGCCTTGAACCGGGTCGCCTTGCGCGACGACGCGCCGGCGCTCGCGCTGCGCGGCATCGCGATGGCGCAGCTCGGCGATCTCGAACGCGCGCGGGCTCTCGTGCGGCGTGCGGCGCGCGCCTTCGGTCCGAGAGAGGCCGTGGCGCGCGCGCGATGCGTCGTCGCCGAGGCCGAGATCGCGCTCGTCTCGCGCGATTTGGGCTGGCCGGCAAAGGCGCTCGACGCGGCCCGGGCGACGCTCGAAGCGCATGGCGATCGGGCGAACGCCGCGCATGCGCGGTATCTCGAGATCCGGCGCCTTCTCCTCATCGGGCGCCTCGACGAGGCCGAGCGTCAGCTCGCGCGGCTCGACCCCGCACCCTTCCTGCCCGCCCTCAGAACCGTCCACGAGCTGGTCGCTGCGGGGATCGCGATCCGACGCCTCGACACGAAGTCTGCGCGCTCGGCCCTCGCTCGGGCCGAGC
>DATIYL010000026.1:0-14216 GCA_035517635.1 Allostellaceae bacterium
TCCGCCGCGACATGGACGCGCTGCAGCTCTACATCTCGATCGCCGGACTCGCCTATTTCTATTTCTCCAACAATCGGACGCTGTCCGCGATCTTCGGCCGCGACCTCGGCAGCGCGCGCGCCATCGCCGCGCGTCGCCGCCACGTGATCGACTTTGTCATGGCGGCGCTTCGCCCTTCGCCTGATGGCGCAGGAGGCGTGGCGGATGGCTGAGACGCAGCGGACCGTGGCGCCAGCGGCCGAGCGCGGCGCTCCTGCCGAGCGCGGCGAGACGGCGTGGCGCCGCTATGCCGTGATCGTCGCCGTCCATCTCGCGCTCATCCTGTTCTGGCAGCTCGCCGTCGACTTCTTCGGCATCAGATCCTTCATCCTCCCCTCGCCGCTCGCGATGCTGCGCACGCTGGCGCGGCCGAGCTATGCCTGGGGCAGCAACACGCTGGTCACGGCGGCGGAGATCTTCGGCGGCTTTGCCCTCGCGGTGGTGATCGGCGTGCTGCTGGCCTTGCTCTTTTCCTGGTCGCGGCTGCTGACCTTGCTGCTCTTCCCGGTCTTCGTCACGCTCAACATGGTCCCCAAGGTCGCGCTCGGCCCGCTGATCATCGTCTGGCTCAGCTACGGCATCGGCCCCAACATCCTCATCACCTTCAGCCTCTGCTTCTTCCCGATCCTGCTGACCATGGCGCGCGGCCTCAGCGAGATCGAGCCCGACCTCCTCGATCTCGTACGTTCGCTCAAGGGGTCGCGCTGGCAGCTCTTCGCCAAGATCCAGCTTCCCGGCGCCCTGCCCTATCTGTTCTCGGGCATGAAGGTCGCGGCGATCCTGGCGGTGGCGGGCGCCGTGGTCGGCGAGTTCATCGCTTCGGATCGCGGCCTCGGCTATCTCATGATCCAGGTGCAGACATCGCTCGACACGGCGGCGATGTTCATGGCCGTGGCCCTCCTTACCGCTCTCGGCATCGGCCTCTATCTCGCGGTGCTGCTGCTGGAGCGGCTGATGATCGTCCGCGATGCGCGCGTGGAGTGATGCGATGACAGACGACACCGGCCTGCTCGACCCCGCCTCTCTGCCCCGGCGCATCGACGACATCGACAGCCTCGAAGAGCTGATGTCGCGCCCGAGCCGCGCGCTCGTCGAGGATCTCACCGCGGTCGAGGGCGATATTCTGGTGCTGGGGGTCGGCGGTAAGATGGGGCCGAGCCTGGCACGGCTCGCACGGCGCGCTGCGCCACAAAAACGCGTGCTCGCCGTCGCCCGCTTCAGCGAGCCCGGCTTGCGCGACGCGCTCGAGCGTCACGGCATCGAGACGATCGCCTGCGACCTCCTCGACCGCGCCGCGGTAGAGCGTCTGCCGGCGCCGCCGAACGTCGTCTTCATGGCCGGGCGCAAATTCGGCGCCGAAGGCGATTTGCCCCTCACCTGGGCAATGAACGTCCATGTCCCCGCGATCATCGCCGAGCGCTTCCGCCGCTCGCGGAGCGTCGCCTTCTCGACCGGCTGCGTCTATCCCTTCGCCGACGCCGCCGAAGGCGGCTCGACCGAAGAGACACCGCTCGATCCGCCAGGCGAATACGCCATCTCCTGTGTCGGCCGCGAGCGCATGTTCGAGTATTTCTCGGCGCTCCACGCCACGCCGGGCCGGCTCTTCCGGCTCAACTACGCGATCGATCTGCGCTATGGCGTGCTCCACGACATCGCGCGCAAGGTCAAAGCCGGCGAGCCGATCGCGCTTGCCATGGGCCATGTCAACGTGATCTGGCAGGGCGACGCCTGCGCGCAGGCGCTGCGCTGCCTGCGCCATTGCTCGACGCCGACAAGCCCGCTCAATGTCAGCGGCCCGGAGACGCTCCCGGTGCGCGCCCTGGCGCAAGCCTTTGCCGAGCGCCTTGGGCGCCCCGCCGTTTTCGCGGGCAGTGAGGCGCCGACCGCATGGCTCACCAACACCGCCAAGGCACAGCGTCTCTTCGGCCGCCCGCTTGTGGCGCTGAGCACAATGCTCGACTGGGTGGCGGATTGGGTGGCGCGCGACCGCCCAAGCCTCGGCAAGCCGACGAAATTCGAGAGCCGCGATGGACGATACTGAGACCCTCCGCCACGCCGATCTCGCCGCAAGCGATGTCGCGGCGGCGCTGGCGCTCTCGACCGGCGTCGGCTGGAACCAGACCGCAGCGGATTGGGCGCTCTTCATTGCCCATGGCCGCGTCATCGGGCTTTGGGACCGGCAGCGCCGGCTGGTCGCGACCGCGGCCACCTTCCCTTACGACAACGGCTTCGGCTGGATCTCGATGGTCATCGTCGCGCCGGATTGGCGGCGACGCGGGCTCGCCCGCCGGCTGATGATGGAGTGCATCGAGAGCTTGCGCCGCCAGGGGCGCGCCGCGCTGCTCGACGCCACCCCGGCCGGCGCCGAGGTCTATGCCCGGCTCGGTTTCGTCAGCCTCTGCGGCATGGAGCGCTGGCAGGGCGAAGGCGGCGCTGCGGCGAGGAGCGCCGGCGTCACGCCGCTGCCGCCCAGCGCGACCCCGAATCTGACGACCGCGGACAGGATTGCCTTCGGCGCCGACCGCAGCTTCCTCTTGCGCGATTTCCTGGCACGCGACGGCACGGTGGCGCTGCACTCCGGCGATGCGATGGCGGTGCTGCGCCGCGGCGAGCGCGCAACGCAGTTGGGTCCGCTGATTGCTCCCGCAACAGCGTCCGCGAGCCGGCTGCTCGCCGGCGCCCTTGCGCTCGCGCGCGGGCCGGTCTTTCTCGATCTGCTCGAGGGCTCGAAGGGTTTGGCGCCGCTGCTCGAAGCCCGCGGCTTTCGCATCCAGCGGCCGTTCCATCGCATGGCGCTGGGCCGCGACACGCTGCCGGGCGATCCGGCGCAGCTGGTCTGCGCCGCCGGTCCGGAATTCGGCTGAAAGGGGAATCCAATGCCGCTGCCCGCCGCCATTGCCGAGATCCTGCGCACCGGCGCCGTGATCCCGGCGCATCCGCTGGCGCTCGACGCCAAGCGCCGTCTCGATGCTCGCCGGCAGCGTGCGCTCTCCCGCTACTACCTCGATGCCGGCGCCGGCGGCCTTGCCGTCGGCGTCCACACTACGCAATTCGCGATCCGCGAGGCCGGGCTGCTCGAGCCGGTGCTGCGCAGCGCCGCCGAAACGGCAACAAGCTGGGTGGGGCGGCCGGTGGCGCTGATCGCCGGGATTTGCGGCCCGACCGAAGCGGCGCTCGCCGAAGCGCGGCTGGCGGCACGCCTTGGCTATCACGCCGGCCTGTTGAGCCTCGCCGCAATGAAAGGCGCCGATACCGCGGGGCTCATCGAGCATTGCGCGGCGATCGCGGCGGAGATCCCACTAGTCGGTTTCTACCTGCAGCCGGCGGTCGGCGGACTGCCGCTCGGCGTCGATTTCTGGACGCGCTTTGCCGCGCTCGACAATGTCGTCGCCATCAAGGTGGCGCCGTTCAACCGCTACCGCACCCTCGACGTCCTGCGCGGCGTGGTCGAAGCCGGCGCCGAGGAGCGGGTGGCGCTCTATACCGGCAATGACGACCACATCCTGCTCGATCTCGTTACGCCCCTTACCGTCATGCGCGCCGGCAAGCCGGTGACCCTCCGTTTCCGCGGCGGGCTCCTCGGCCACTGGTCCGTCTGGGTCAAGAGCGCCGTGGCGCTGCTCGAACGCTGCCACGAAGCGGCGCGCGCCGGCGCGATCGTCGCCGATCTCCTGGCGCTCGACAGCCGCATCACCGATTGCAACAGCGCCTTCTTCGATGTCGCCCATGATTTCCGCGGCTGTATCGCCGGCTGCCACGAGGTGCTGCGCCGCCAGGGGCTGCTCGAGGGCATCTGGTGTCTCGATCCCGCCGAGGGGCTCAGCCCGGGCCAGGCGGCGGAGATCGACCGCGTCTGCCGCCAGCACGGCGATCTCGCCGATGACGCTTTCGTTGCCGCCAATCTTGCGCGCTGGCTCGGGTGACGCGATGGCGGAGCCGCTCATCCAACTGCGCAACGTGCGCAAGCTCTACCGCTCTGGGGCGCAGGAGTTCCTGGCTGTTTCGGATGTCACGCTCGATGTCGGCGCGGGCGACATGGTGTCGCTGGTCGGCCCTTCCGGTTGCGGCAAGACCACCGTACTGAAGATCCTCGCGGATTTGCACAAGCCCGATGACGGCACGGTGCGCATCGGCGGTTCGGCGACCCGTTTCGACCCGGGCCGCGATGTCGGCATGGTGTTCCAGCAGGCGCTGCTGCTGAAATGGCGCACCGTGATCGAGAACGTCATGCTTCCCGCGGAGATCCTGAAGCTCCCCGCGGCCGAGGCGCAGGCGCGCGCACGCGCGCTCCTGGCCATGGTGGGACTCGAAGGCTTCGAGGATAAATATCCGCATCAGCTCTCGGGCGGGATGCAGCAGCGCGCCGCCATCGCCCGCGCACTCGTCCATGATCCGAAGCTCCTCCTCATGGACGAGCCCTTCGGCGCGCTTGATGCCCTGACCCGCGAGCGCATGAACCTCGAGATGCTGCGCATCTGGGAACGGAGCGGCAAGACCGTGGTCTTCGTCACGCATTCGATCCAGGAGGCCGTGTTCCTCGGCTCGCATTGCGCCGTGCTGACGGCGGGACCGGCGCGGATGGCCGCCTATTTCCCGATCGATCTGCCCTACCCCCGCACGCTCGAGATCAAGACCAGCGAGGCCTTCGGCCAGATCGCGCGGCGGGTCTATCACCTGCTCGGCATGGGATAGCCGGATCGCATTGCCCCTCAAGCCGCAACGACCGCGGTGACTCCAAACTTTCCCGGGTCAACCTCTGAACCTCGGGTAGCCCCCGGCTCCGCGAATTTGCAGATTAGGGGAAATCTAAATTCACTGTAATATTCACGTAAGTTTGGTGTAAGGTTGGGGTAAGCGTTCGTGGGACGAAGCCGATCTTTGACGCACCCGAGGTGAGCGGATTCCCATGCCTGTGATCACAGTAGAGCGCGTGACCATGGCCGAGGCGGAAGAGCTGATCGCAGGCCTCTGGCTGAAGCTCGAAGAATACCAGCTAGGCTTTCCTCGGTTGCAGGTCTTCCGGGCCGACGAAACGATAGACCTTAGTCTCGAGTTCGGCACGGTCGGCGACGAGAATCTGGCAACGCCTGGCGTACTCCGCCTTTCGGGAGTTCTTTCGCCTATGGCCGCTTGGCGAACGCCGGTTGGCGGCGGCGGCGCGGTCTGGAGCGCACGTAGCGGTAGCGCGGGCCTCGACGCAATCGCCCGATGGCTCGGTGTCGGCTTGTCTCGAGCAGCGGCAGAAGTGCGAGGCTGACCGCCCGAATCTTGCCCCACGCATCGCCGCCTGGGGCTGACCCAAGCGCGGCTCGTGCGCGCTCCCGCGGTTGGCTGCGACCAGCGTCAAGCGGGGCCGGCCCGTAATCGAAACATCGGTCCCCGCAGTCTGGAGGTCGTCCGGTGTGGGAAGAGTTGACCTGGCAGGCGATCTTGCTGGGCGCTGTGTTCGCGGCCGATATCGTCGTGCTCATCGCTCTCGTCCGCGACGACCTCAACGACCAGCGAGCCGCCCGCAACACCAGGCGGGTCAGGCTCGCCCATCCGTTCCCTGTGATGACGCGCGCTCATCCCGACCCGGTGCCGCCATCATCGGCGTTTGCAGATGCAATACCGGCGGAAAGGAGATACCAAATGAGAGCAAGAGCGCACCGAGCCGGCACCTGTTGCGCCGTAGTGCTCGTCATTGCGATCGCCGCGGGCTCCGTTGCGATCGCCGTTGCCACGTGGCACACGATCGTCCCGCAGCATCTGGGATCGGAGATGGCACTCGCGCTGCGCGCCGGTGACAATCCTTGGAAAAAGGCGTGGCCAGCCGGCGGCGAAGACCGGCTCTCGGAATATTCAGCGAACCACGCTGTCGACATCGCGCACCTTCCTGCGGTCCCCTCACCCGAGGTCAAAGGCAAGTCGTTCGCTATCCTGGCAGAGGTGATCATTCCGCCAGAGGGCGGAGAGGGAATGATTGTCACCCAAGGCGGTCTTTCCGGCGGTTGGGCGTTCTATGTCAGAAACAGCAAGCCGGTGTTCCACTACAATCTAGATGGAATGGAACAGTACACCGTCGCCGCCGACCGGCCGCTCGCACCGGGCCGGCGCACTCTCGTCGTCACGGTCTACAACGAAGCGCAGGGCGCTGGCGAGGGCGGCGTCGCCACAATATCGGCGAACGGTGAACCGATAGCGCGCGGCAGACTCGAGAAGACGCGAACGTCCCCCTTTGCGTTCGATGAGGGGCTCGACATCGGTGAGGATAGAGGCACCCGGGTCGATCTAGCTTATGAGTTGCCTTTCAAATTCAATGGCGAGCTGATCAACATCGTCCTCAGCTTCGGTCGGCCTGCGAGCGGCAGCACTTCACCGCCCGCCGTTTTGTACGACTAGGTCCTCGTGCTCAGAGCGTGAACGGCAACATCATCTTTGTGCGTTGCCTATAAGCGGAATATTGGGCGGGAAATTGCTCGAGCATGAGCTTCTCTTAGGCGCGCGCGCTGTAGACCGTCATTCCTCCGTAAAGGCTCTCTCGCGGCGAAGCTAAGAGAAAATCGGTGTCTTCTCGCCACCCGACGTCCACGCCCCGCATTTCAATCGCGCAACCTACCTTCCGGCTCACCGGCGAATTTAAAGAGACATTGTTTGATCCGCTCTCCTTCCGCCCTTGATATAAGCTAGTCCGGGTTGGGTTGTTTGCGCGAAGCGCGCGAGGCATCTGTTGAGCATCTTGGCAAGGCGGTCGTTGGGGCGACCCTTCGGGTGGCTCTGGGCGTCGTATGCGGTCAGCACCTTCGGCTCGTGGGTTGCCTTCGACGCGTTCCCGCTGATCGCGATCCTCGTGCTGCACGCCGGCCCGACCAAGGTATCGCTGCTGGCCGCTTCGGGGCTGGCGGCAGGGGCCGTGCTGGCCGTACCGCTCGGCCCATGGGTGGAATTCCGCCGCAAGCGGCCGGTGATGATCGCCATGGACCTCGGTCGATTCGCGGCGGTGATGAGCGTCCCGGCCGCGTTTGCACTCGGCTGGCTCGGTTTCACTCAGCTCGTCATCGTCTCGGTGATCGTCGCCGCCGCCAACATCGCTTTCAAGTCGGCCAGCGGCGCATGCCTCAAGGCGCTGGTACCGTCGGACGATCTGCTCGTCGCGAACGCGCGCTTCGAGGCCACGACCTGGACCGCCATTGCGCTCGGACCGCCGCTGGGCGGGGCCGCGATCGGGTTGTTCGGTCCGGTGACGACAGTGGTCGCCGATGCGATCAGCTACCTGCTCTCGGCGGTTGGGATCGGCGCGATCGGCGGGAACGAGTCGCGGCCCGTTCGAAGCCATGCGGCGCGGTTCCGCGCGGGCGACCTGTTCGAAGGGTGGCGCTATATCCTGACCCACCCGGCGCTGCGTCCGCTGTTCTTCAATACGATCCTGGTCAACGGCTTGATCATGGCGACCGCGCCGCTGCTCGCCGTCCTTATGCTGGGTCGCCTCGGCTTCGTGCCGTGGCAATACGGCCTCGCCTTCGGCGCACCCTGCGTCGGCGGCCTCATCGGCTCGCGACTGGCCCGCCCGCTCGTCGCGCGCTTCGGTCAGCACAAGATCATGCGCACTGCCGGCGCGCTGCGCGCGTGCTGGTCGCTCGGATTGGCCTTCATTGGCCCAGGTCGTGCCGGACTCTTGCTGGTCGTCACCGTCCAGTTCGGCTTGGTCACCTGCGTCGGCTTGTTCAATCCGGTGCTTGCCGCCTACCGGCTCGACCAAATCGAAACCGACCGAGTCGCCCGCACGCTGTCCGCATGGTCGGTCACCAGCAACGCCACCGTCGCAGCCTTCACCGCCCTGTGGGGTCTGCTGGCCAGCATGACCAGCCCCCGCGCCGCGATCGCGATCGCCGGCGCGCTCATGCTGACGACGATGTTCCTCCTCCCGCGCTCCGACCGCGCGCCGCGGCACAAGCGAGAGCTCGCTCAGACTGAGGCGTGACGTACTTCAGGGTCGCCCCTCGCTCATCGGAGCCGCGTCACGGGGTCGCGGTTCCTTTCACAGCGACGTAACACTGTCGCCTTATAGTCCGTCCGTTATGTTGATTTGTTATGGCGATGGCCTGGGGATGCACGGACTTTGTGAAATCCTTGGGACAATGGCGCAGGAGTTCGAGCGGCGCATGCTCCTCGGACGGTGGGGCGACGGCGGCGCTTCGAGCTACCTGATAACGACGGAAGACGCTCCCGTCGTTCATAGCCCGGATTTCGAGCCCATCATCCTGGCGCTTCCCGACGGCGCGATGGTTCCGATGCAGGAGCCGGCGCCGGCACCCTGGCTGCAGGATCAGGCACAGGGCTGACGCAGCACCTCGATTTGCACGACCTGCGTTGAGCCAGATCAAGGCTGCGTCCCTGTGGCGGCGGCTAACATCGCCACCGTCTCACGGATAGGCTCCGTGACGATTTCGTGACGGGTCAGGGCGAGGCGAAGCGATGACGGCAAAGACAGAGATCGTCGATTTTCTCGGCGAGCGCGCCTTGGTGCTGCCGGCGCTGCTTTCGGCCGCTCTGGCTGCCAATGAGCGCGCCAAATACATCCTGACTTTGCTGCAAATGGCGGCGAGCCAGGCCGAGAACCCGGAGGCTTCCCCGCCCTCGCTGCGGCGCGAACGCGAAGCCTGCGGCATCGTCGACGCCGCTTTCGACCGCTCGGTGGCGCAAGCCGAGCACGACGGCACCGGCACCTATCATATTCCGGGCGCACGGCGCCTCATCGCGCTGCTGGACGACGCCTTGCGCGCGATGATTGCGCCGCTCGGCGTGGCAGGGAAAAACGAGCCGGAGGCGGCGGCGCTCGCAGCACGCTGCGCCGAGCGACTCGAGAGGCTGATCCAGGCGCGACCGCCGATCAGCGAAGACATGATGAGCGGCGAGACGATCGCGGCGCTGACCTCGGCGCGGCCGAAAAGCGGCGACGGTTTTCATCTCCTGGTCATGGAGCTGCACAAGGAGATCAATCGGCTGCAAGCGGCCATCGCCACCAGCGAGGTCGCCGGCGCCAAGGCGTATGGGCTGATCGACGGCGATCGTGTGGCGCTCGCCGCGTTCATGGCCGGCCTGCGCCGCACGGCACCGCTCAAATTCGACCATCCCGGCCTCGACACCATCGCAGCGCGCGAAAACGGCGCATTGCTGATCCAGAATGACCTCGGCACCACCGAGGCCCATGTTCTCGTCATCAAGGTGACCGGCCTCAGCGTTACCGTCACCTATACGGATGTTCATCTGCCACGCATTCGCTTCTTCCAGTCGCTGTGCGCGGAAACCGGCATCACCTGGGAGGACATTCGCTCGCGCCAGGTCTCGAAGATGGGCGACGCCGACCTGTTCTACCTCGCTTTCGGCGAATGGACGGCGCCGAACGCCGACGCCCTCAACGGCTTCCTCGAGACGCTGGGATCGCGCATCGTCTTCCTCATCGACTGGAACAAGGCGCGCAAGCGGCTCGGGCTGATGGTGCCGAACGAGACGGCGATCGCCATCCTCAAATGGGCCGCCGACCGGAACTTCGGCCATCGCGGTTTTCTCCAGCTCGGCGGCGAGCGCCTGATCTACGACGCGCTGGAGCAGGCGGTGAAGACGCCGCTGCGCTACGGCGAACCGTTGCACGACATGATCGGCACGGATGTGGCGCAGGAATATCTCTGCTTCGTTCTCCAGACCACCGCCGGCGGGTTGCTGCAAGGCCGGTCGGAAACGCTTATCCGCGACCGCATCCGCGCTGAGCTGTTCACGCATTTCCGCTCGGCCGAGCAGCGCTTCCTCGCCGAGTGCTCGCGTCACGCCGACATCATCTCGCAGCTCGCCGGCGGGCTGCGCGCCGGCCTCCGCGCCGACGTGACGACGCGCGGCGAAGTTCTGGCGCAGCATGCCGCCCGCGCCAAGCAGTGGGAGAGCCACGCCGACGAGGTGGTGAAGGAATTGCGATCGACCGTCCGCCGCATCGCGGGAACGGAGATCTTCTGCCGGATCGTCGAGACCGCCGACGACGCCGCCGACCATCTCGAGGATGCAGCCTTTCTGGCGAAGCTGCTCGCCGAATGCGCGCCGCCGGCGGAGCTGCCCGAGCCCTTGCTGATCCTTGCCGATCTGCTCGCGGACGGCGCGCAAGCCTTCCGGCGGACGATCGAAACCGCGCAATACGTGCGCCAGGGCGGTGAGCGCGACGCGGTCCAGCGCTTTCTCGAAACCGCCGACCGCCTGGTCACGGTCGAGCATCAGACTGACGAAAGACAGCGTGCCGTCATGACGGCGCTGATGAAAGGGACACCGGATTGCCGGCCGCTCTTTCTCATGAACTCGATCGCCCACCATCTCGAAGCGGCGGCGGATGCCTTGCTGCGCGCCAGCCTCAAGCTCCGCGATCACCTGCTGGCCGAGGTGACCTTTGCGTGAGGTGGCGCGTTTTGCCGGCGCCCTCAGCCCGCCAATCTGAAGTAGAGCAGCGGCAGCTTTTCCGGCAGCCGCTCCACGGCATCGATCTGCACGACATTGCCCCGGCCGAAGATGCGCGCGAGGTAGCCATCCCCGGCAGCGTCGAGTCCGACGCAGAAGACGTCGATCCCTTGCTGGCGCAGCGACAGCACGGCCCGTCGGGCATCCTCGACCAGATAGCGACGGTCGGCGACGTCGATATCGGAAGGCTCGCCGTCGCTGATGAAGAGAAGAAGCTTGCGATAGGATCGGCGATGGGCCAACTCTCGTCCAGCATGGCGGAGCGCCGCCCCCATTCGCGTCGAGAAGCGGCCGGCGAGACCAGCAAGGCGACGTTTGACTGTCGCATTCCACTCTTCGTTGAAATCCTTGAGGCGGTAGTAGTGAACGTTTTCGCGGGTCTCCGAGCAGAACGCATGAAGGGCGAAGGGATCGCCCAGGCCATCCATCGCGTGTCCCAGCAAGGTTGCTGCATCGCGTTCGAGCTCGAGCACGGATTTGCCGGCCGCGCCGATGACATCGTTGGTCGAGTGCGACGCATCGATCAGGACCAGCACCGACAGGTCGCGAAATCGGCGCTCGAGCCGGGCGTAGACCTTGGCGCTGGGAGCCAGTCCGGCGCGTCTGTCGATGGCCGCGGCGATGGCTGCCTCAAGATCCAGCCGATCGCCTTCGCTCTGGCGTCTGACGCGTAAGGGACGGCTCACTTTCGCGGCGCGGATCAGCGCCTCGATGCGCCAGACGAGTTCGGGATAGCGCTCCAGAACGACCTCGATCGTTTCCCCCTGCCCTTGCGCCGGCGCGTATTCGACCAGCGTCGTCCACTCGCCGCGCTCGCGGCCGATGAGAAAATCCCACTCAGGATAGCGCGCGACGGGGATGCCGATCTCGCGCCCGGCTGGCACCAAGGTTGCGCGGTTCGCCGTTTCGTCGCCACTCGCGCGGCCTCCGCCGAGGGAGTCCTGCTGCCGGCCTTCGAGACGCACGGATTCCTGGAGCGCCTCGACGTCGGCGGGAGCGGTTGACGTCGGCAGGTCCCACAAGCCTTGATGGTCGTCGCGGTAGAGCGGTTCGACGACATAGGTCCTGGCGTTGAACTGCACGCGCATCTGGCCGAGATCATTGCCGAGCAGACCGCCGATGGTTCGGCTCAGCCCAGGCTCCTGCCAGGCGGACGGATCGGCGAAAAACATCTCGCGTCCTTTACCGACCCAGCCATGGGGATCGGCATAACCGGGGTCGATGAGCGCGCGCGCCAATCGCGCCATGAGCGCTGGCGCCGTCACCGCGTCTGATGCGTCAGCGACATGAAAGGGCAGCCACAAGCGCCTGAGGCCGGGATATTGCGCGATGGCAAGCTGCTCGACGCGTGCATCCTCGATCAGCGAAACCAGAGCGACCTGTACCGGCTTCAGTCCGCCGAGCGGAAATCGCGCCGGCGTGAACTGGAGATGCGCGAGGACATGCGCCAGCGCGGCGCGGAACAACTCCCTGCCGCTCCGACCGGCCCAGCCGCGGAACGCCCTCGGCACGCGAATGATGCCACCCTCGAAACTGGTGCGTCGCGCCGCTTCGACCCCGCCGCCCGGCAAGACGCGAAGCGGCGGCGTCCGGCGCCAGAGCGCCGTGACATAGGCTTTGAGCTCGCGTTCGACATCGGCGAATTCGACGCCCGCGGTGCCCTGCTCCAAGGCTTGCAGCGCCAGCGGATCGACCAGCGCGAAGTGAGGAAGCCGGCGCTCCGGCTTGTTCCCCGCGGCGCGGGAAGGGCCCTGCGCCATGGCGCGTCAGACGAGAGCTGCGATCGCGGCCGTCAACGCTCGGCGGATATCCTCGTCATCGGTGATGGGGACGACGAGGGCCACCTGGCAGGCGGCTTCGATCGCGATGCCGCGAGCAACAAGCCGGCCGGCCTGGATCAGCATGCGCGTCGAAGTGCCCTCGTTGAGGCCATGGCCTCGCAAATTGCGCGAGCGCTGCCCGATGGCGACGAGGAGATCCGCGGCGGCGCGATCGATGCCTGCCTCATGCGCGACGATCTCGGCTTCGATCGCCGCGTCGGGATAGCCGAAATCGATCGCGCCGAAACGCTGCTTGGTCGATTCCTTGAGGTCCTTGAGCACGCTCTGATAGCCGGGGTTGTAGGAAATGACGAGCGCAAAATCCGGATGCGCCCGCACGAGTTCGCCCCGCTTCTCGAGCGGCAGGACGCGGCGGTCGTCGGTGAGGGGGTGGATGACGACCGTCGTGTCCTGACGTGCTTCGACGATTTCATCGAGGTAGCAGATCGCGCCGTGGCGCACGGCCAGCGTGAGCGGCCCGTCATGCCAGACCGTGCCCTCGGCATCGAGAAGGAAACGCCCCACCAGATCCGATGCCGTCATGTCTTCGTGGCACGCCACGGTGATCAGCGGCTTGCACAGCCGCCACGCCATGTGTTCGACGAAACGGGTCTTGCCGCAGCCGGTCGGGCCTTTGAGCATCAGCGGCATGCGTTCGGCATAGGCCGCCTCGAACAACCTAACCTCGTCGCCGATGGTGCGGTAGTACGGCTCGTCGCGCAGCCGGTATTCGTCGATATCCATTCCTCACCCTTCCTCTCCCGCCGACGCGGAAGAGGGGCAAACCCCGCTCAGCGATGGCTCGCCGTTTTCTGGTTCGGAATGCCTTCGATCGGACACTCCTCGGTGCCCACCGTCTGGCGCGTGATCGCCTCGACCATGGTCCGCGTCCCCTCGGGATCGGTGATCCATTTCTTGTAGAAATCATAGGGACAGATGGCTTCGCCGCGCACATCCTCGCGCGAATTGATCTTGCCGGTGTAGCCGCGATGCACGAGCTTGAAGAGATGGTTCTGTGACTGCAGATTGCGTCGGGCATCGCGGATCAGCGATTTCGAGAGCTGGGCGTATTGGATGCCCATATCCTCTTCGCCGCACTCGCCGAGCGTCCTGCCGTCGAAGCCGATGATCGCGGAATGGCCGAAATACGAATAGACGCCGTCGAAGCCCGACGCATTCGCGACTGCGACATAGACATTGTTGGCCCAAGCCATCGCTTTCGCCATCAGGACCTGTTGATCCTTCGCGGGATACATGTAGCCCTGACAGCGCACGATGAGCTCCGCGCCCTTCATGGCGCAATCGCGCCAGATCTCCGGGTAGTTGCCGTCGTCGCAGATGATCAGGCTGACCTTGAGCCCCTTGGGGCCGTCGGAGACATAGGTGCAGTTGCCGGGATACCAGCCTTCGATCGGGACCCACGGCATGATCTTGCGATATTTCTGCACGGTCTCGCCGCGGTCGTTCATCAGGATGAGCGTGTTGTAGGGCGCTTTCCTCGGATGGTCCTCATGTCGTTCGCCGGTCAGGGAGAACACGCCCCAGACCTTCGCCTTGCGGCAGGCCTCGGCGAAGATCTGCGTCTCTTCGCCGGGCACGCTCGCGGCCGTGTCGTACATCTCCTTCGGGTCGTACATGATGCCGTGCGTGCTGTATTCCGGGAACACCACGAGGTCCATGCCGGGCAGCCCGATCTTCATCCCGACGAGCATTTCGGCGATGTTGCGCGCATTGGCCAGCACCTCCGCCTTGGTGTGCAGCCGCGGCATCTTGTAGTTGACGACGGCAACGCCGATCGTGTCGTTGCTGCTGCTGATGTCACCATGAAGCATGTCGATCTCCTTTCGCTCGATCGCCGCCAGCCGCGCCGGCGAGGCGCAG
>DATIYL010000027.1:0-24517 GCA_035517635.1 Allostellaceae bacterium
CGCAGCATCGCCAAGGGCGTGCGGAAACGAGCGCAACGCGCCGGAGGTCGGAGGCCGGTCCACCGTCGGGATGCAAATTCTAGTATAGTAAACTAGAATATCATACCAATCAGGCTTTCGCCGAAGGCGGTGAAATATGGAATGGAGCAAGCTCGCTCGGCTGCGAGGAAGCGGGAAATACTAAGAGCAGCGCGAGCGCTGCTGATCGAGGACGGTCTCCAAGGAATGACCCTGGCGAAGGTCGCCAGGCAGTCACGGTCAGCGACCGGTTCAATCCTGCACTTCTACAAAACCAAAGAGACGCTGGTCGAGTCCGTGGCTGAGGAAGTGATCGATGCGATTGTGGGCGACGCCGCGGCAGCACTCCGCGGTTACGATGCGGAGGTCGAACCAGCGGTTCGGAGCCTGCTCACGGCCTGCTCGAAATGGCCGCAGCGGTTTCCTCATTATCGTCGCCTGGCCGGATACGTAGAGCCTGATCGGCGAGGGGCAAACGGACCGCCAGCTCGAGGACTGCAGGCGCGACTGGAAAGGGTTCTGGCCGACTGGGCGCGTCGCCTCATTACACTGGGTCGAGTCGTGCCGCTCTCGTCCGCACAGCTCTATGCCATCCTTATTGCGCCCGCGCTTTGCGAGACGGCCGATGCCGTCGTCCCGGCCCCCGGCAAGCAGGAGATGGAGTGGATTGACTTTCTCGTGTCGGCGGCGCTCAAAGCCATCGTCCCGCAGACAAACGGAGGTGGCGCTCCGAAAAGGAAAGCGGGCTCCGTAGCAGAGGTTCGACCTAAGGGTCAGAACGATCTTTTCGACCGACGCCCACCATAGTCGGCGATCTGTACCTCAGGGGAGGCTGCCATTCGGAGCGTACGGTCGAAGGCGGCCGTTACGCCTTCCTGCGTGTCAATTTCCTCGGACTGCCTCCCTTCGGCTTCCGGCCGCTGGGCAAGGTTTCGGGAGACGGTTCGCCCGGCTTTGGCGCCGCGAAAAAGTCGACGATTTTCGAGCCGAGCGCCTCGGTTAGCCGCTCAAGGAGAGCGACCGTTGGATTTTCCATGCCTCGCTCGAGTCGGCTCACATAGGTGCGGTCAATGCCGGCATCGGCCGCCAAGCCCTCTTGCGATAGTCCCTTTGCGACCCTCAGCCGTCGTAGATTCCGGGCCACCAATGATCGGGCGTCCATAACGTCGAAGGAACCACCTTGAGAACTTTAAAGCCACGGACTATGGTCCTATGATTGTCGTCTTGGCTCACCGCATGAAGAACCAGGGACAGCACGAGAAGCGGCCAATGACGCCGGTAGAACTCGCCGCTCTCGCAGAGGCGATGTTTGGACCCCGATGGGTAAGACCCCTATCGCGCCTGATCGGCTGGCACTACCGCAGCGTTCGGTGCTGGAAGCATGCCCGCCGGTCCGTTCCCTTGGACGCAGCCGACAAGATTCGAGGGCTGGCGGGCATCGGGCCAGTTGGCGTGATCGTAAGCGCCGCCGTCAAGAAAACGATGCCCGAAGCTGACCCATGGTCAGCTCATCGTGTGGCCCAGCAAGCGATTAGGGACTTGGTTCTTGCAGGGCTACTCGACGAGCAATAGGCTGCCTGCAGTGGGCCGAGATCGGAACAGAAATGGATGAAGCGAATCCCGAGATCGCCAGGCAGTCAAGGTAATTGGGCGGGCGGTCGGCGCCGCCACCCACCCTCTGAAGTAGCGACGAATGAGGATCAAGAGCTTAAGTCTGCTCTCAACTGTGAAGCTGACGGCTTAGGCGCGGGCGCGGACTTCGCATTCGTGCCATTTCCGGACATAGCGGCTCGTGCCATGATTCGCCGAGGACAGCGCAAGCTCAGCGCCGACACCCGTACCCACGCGGTGATCGCGCAGGAGGCGGTATGCGGTGGATCTCGCCGCACCTCAACGACCGCGAGTATCCTTGTCGAGGCGGAGAACGACGCCAAGGCTCATGGCGGGGCTCCAGACGAGTCGTCAGGTTTCAGTCCCACTGACAACTGATCACTGATAATTGACGTCTTGCTTTATGCCACGGCCAGCGCGCGGTTGTCCTGCCGGGTGAGCCGCGTCTGCTCGCGCATGGCGCGCTGCAGCTTCTCGAAGGCGCGCACCTCGATCTGGCGGATGCGCTCACGCGATACGGCGTAGCGGTGCGAGAGCTCTTCCAGGGTCGAGGGCTCATCCTTGAGCCGGCGCTCGAAGATGATGTCGCGTTCGCGCGGATTGAGCTTCTTCAGCGCGACATCGAGCATCTGGCGACGCTGCTGCAGCTCCTTGCGGTCGCCGATGATGGTTTCCTGGCTCGGCGCATCGTCGGGCAGCATGTCGAGCCATTCGCTGTCGCTGTCGGCGCCGTTGCCGCCCATCAGCGCATTGAGCGAATTGTCGCCGCCGGCGAGCCGGCGGTTCATCTCGATCACTTCCGCTTCCGGCACGTCGAGCTCGGTCGCGATCTTGGTCACCGCCTCGGGCGGGAGATCGCCCTGCTCGAGCTCGGCCATCTGGCCCTTGAGCTTGCGCAGATTGAAGAAGAGCTTTTTCTGCGCCGCCGTGGTGCCCATCTTTACCAGGGACCAGGAGTGCAGGATGTATTCCTGGATCGAGGCGCGGATCCACCACATCGCGTACGTCGCGAAGCGGAAGCCGCGATCGGGGTCGAATTTCTCGGCCGCCTGCATCAAGCCGACATTGCCCTCGGCGACGAGATCGGCGAGCGGCAGGCCATAGCCGGTAAAGCCGCGCGCGATCTTCACGACCAAGCGCAAATGGCTGCCGACGAGCTGCTTCAGGGCTTCGCGGTCGCCGTCGCGCCAGGCGCGCGCCAGCTCCTGCTCGCGCTCGGGGCTGAGCATGGGGAAGCGCTTCGCCTCTTCGACAAAGCGGACGAGGGTGGTATCTAGCCTGTGGTTCATCTCCGGTCTCCCTTTCCTCTCCGCCTTCCGCACAGGCCGCACCGCGGCTGCTGGCTCCCCACGCGGGTCCGGCTCGGTAGTCGGTTGCGGGATGGATCAGGTCAGAGGGGCCGCCATTCCCTCGGCGGCTCCACAAACATGGGCCGATTCCCGCCGGTTTTCAAGGACCAGATTGGTCCTAATTCTCGGTATGCCAGCCATGCGCGACCCTCGCATCGACCGCCGGCCAGGGGGTTAAGGCCTTGATTAGAAAAGCTCGAATGGGCCAATACCGGCCGACGGGGCGCCGGCCGGCGAGGGGCGCCCCCACCCGCTCGCGGTGTTGTGATCGCCCGTGAGGCGGGAAAGCTAGCCCTCGAAGCCCTTGAGGCCGGGGTCGAGGGCGACGCCGAAGCTGTTGAGCGCCATGGCCAAGAGGGTGTAGCCGCCGACGGTGAAGACGAGGTCCATGATCTCGGTCTCGCCGAAGCGCTGCCGCAGGGCGGCCCAGCTCGCCTCGCCGAGGCAGGCATCCTCGTAAAGCTCATCGGCGGCCCGCAGCAGCACGGCGTCCGCCGCCGTCCATCCCGCCGCATCGGGGCCCGCGGCCACGCGCGCAATCTCGGCTTCGCTCAAACCTTCGCGCCGGGCGATCTCGACATGCTGGCCCCATTCATAGGCGCTGCGCGCGAGCCAGGCGACGCGCAGGATCAACAGCTCGCGCAGGCGCGGGGCGAGGCTCGACTTGAACAGCAGATGGTTGGCGAAAGGCAGCCAGCGCTTCAGCAGCTTCGGATGACGCGCCAAGGTCGCGAAGATGTTGTAGACGCGATCGTCGCGGCGGAGCGGCGCCAGGATCTCGCGCTGCTCCGCGTTCAGCTCGCTTTCGCCCAGCGGCGCGAGCCGCGGTTTGCCGGGTCGCATGCTTCCTCCTATTGTGCCGATCTCGCCCTGATTACCGCAATTCGTGCCTGGGGGCACCCCCCACCCTTCCCTCCCCCTCAAGGGGGGAGGGGCATCTACACTGATCGTTGAAAGCTGACGGCTGACAGCTGAGCGCTGACAGCTTCTTCGGAGGCGCTTATGGCGGAAGCATCGATCGATCGCGCGGGAATCGCCGCAACCGAGCGGCTGATCCGTAGCCACATCCGCGAGACGCCCGTCGTCGCGGCCATGGGCGCCGATTTCGGGCTCGCCGACACGCCGCTCGTCTTCAAGCTCGAGCTGCTGCAGCATTCGGGCTCGTTCAAGGCGCGCGGCGCCTTCGCCAATCTGTTGACGCGCGCCATTCCCGCCGCGGGCGTCGCCGCCGCGTCCGGCGGCAATCACGGCGCCGCCGTCGCCTATGCGGCGATGACGCTCGGCATTCCCGCGCGCATCTTCGTGCCGAGCGAATCATCGCCGGCGAAGATCGCCCGCATCCGCGCCTATGGCGCGGAGCTCGTCATCGCCGGCGAGCGCTATGCCGATGCACTGGCCGTCAGCGAGACGTGGCTCGCCACGAGCGGCGCGCTCGCCATTCACGCCTTCGACCAGCGCGAGACCCTGCTCGGGCAAGGAACGCTCGCCCGCGAGCTCGAGCGGCAAGCGCCGCGGCTCGACACGGTGCTGGTCGCGGTGGGCGGCGGCGGGCTGATCGGCGGCACCGCCGCCTGGTATGCCGGCACCGCCAAGGTGGTGGGCGTCGAGCCCGAAGCCGCGCCGACTCTGACGCGCGCGCTCGCCGCCGGCCGCCCGGTCGACGCCGAAGCCGGCGGCATCGCCGCCGATTCGCTGGCGCCGCGCCGCGTCGGCGAGCATGTCTTTCCACTCGCACGGGCGCATGTCGAGCGCGTCGTGCTGGTCGAGGACGCCGCCATCGTCGCGGCGCAGCGCGCGCTGTGGGAGCATCTGCGCATCGTCTCCGAGCCGGGCGGCGCCGCCGCCTTCGCCGCTCTCCTCTCCGGCCGCTACCGCCCCGCGCCGCAAGAGCGCGTCGGCATCGTCCTCTGCGGCGGCAATACCACCGCGGTCGATTTCGCGCGATAGAAGTTCCGCGCGGCAGTTGACCCAAACGAGCTGCCGCGGCTCACGATCACCGCGCTGCCGCACGGCGCAGGCGGTGGCGCAAACGCGGGTTCGGGCGGAGACTTAGGGCGGGACCAGTGTTTGTGATCGTGCGAAACACCCGCTGACTCTGCCACTTCGCGGAGAGGTCGCCGATGCAGGCCGAAGCGAAACGCCCGCGCGTGATCATCGTGGGTGCCGGCTTCGGCGGCATTACCGCAGCACGCGCATTGGCCGGGCATGGCCTCGACATTCTGTTGATCGACCGCACCAACCATCATCTGTTCCAGCCGCTGCTCTATCAAACGGCGACCGCGGCCTTGGCGCCGTCCGACATCGCCAGCCCGATCCGCGTGATCCTGCGGCGCGATCGCGAGACCACCGTCATCATGGGTGAAGTCACCGGTGTCGATCCGGCGAAGCGCATGGTTGCGGTCAAAGACACCGGAGAGTTCGGCTACGACTATCTCATCCTGGCGACCGGCGCGGATTACAGCTGGTTCGGTCATGAGGAATGGGCGAGATACGCGACGTCGCTGAAGACCCTCGATGATTCAGGCACGATCAGGCGGCGCCTGCTGAGCGCCTTCGAATGGGCGGAGAGCCGCAACGAGCCCGAGGAGATCGCGCGGCTGCTGACCTTCATCGTGGTCGGCGGCGGCCCGACCGGCGTCGAGCTTTCCGGCTCTATCGCGGAGTTGGCGCGCTCGACGTTGGCGCGCGACTTTCGCCGTATCCAGCCACGGGCGGCCAGGATCGTCCTGTGCGAAGCGGGGCCGCGTCTGCTCGCCGCCTTCCCGCCTCGCCTGTCGGATTACACGGCACGCGCCCTCGCCTCTCTCGGCGTCGAGGTGCGCCTCGACGCCGCGGTCGAGCACATCGATGCGCGCGGGGTGTCGGTGGCCGGCCAGCGGATCGAAAGCGCGAATGTCTTCTGGTGCGCGGGCACCCAGGCGCGCCCCGCCGCCGCTTGGATCGGCGGCGAGGCCGCGCCTAACGGAGCGGTCAAGATCCGCCCGGATTGCTCTGTCCCCGGGCATGATGAGATCTTCGCGCTCGGCGATGTCGCCAGCCTCGTCGACCGCCATGGAAAGCTCCTCCCCGGGCTCGCCGCGGTCGCGGTGCAGCACGGCAGATACGTAGCCAAGGTGATCCTCTGTCGCGTGGCGGGGCGTCCCGCGCCTCCCCCCTTTCGCTACCGAAATCTCGGCACGCTTGCCGTGATCGGCCGCTCCCGCGCGGTCGCCGATTTCGGCCACCTTCAGCTGCGCGGGTTTCCCGCCTGGCTGCTGTGGTCGCTCGTCCACTTGCTTCTGCTGGCAGGTTTCCGAAACCGGATGGTGGTCTATCTGAACTGGTCCTGGGCCTGGTTCACCTATGGCAGGGGCGCGCGCCTGATCACCGGCGGATCGAACGGCACCGAACCGACAAGAGCGGCCTGACCAAGTCGGCTGCGATTGCGGGGATCGCTATGAGGATCCATGAGCATCTCTCATAGGTCTATGCGGTCTCTGCCCCCTAATTCTACGTTGCGGCGCCGCATAGATTCGATGCAGCAAAATGCCGGCTTCACGAGCCGTTGCAGCGGCGAAGGAGAGAGCGATGCCTCATATCATCGTCAAGCTCTACGCGGGCAGGTCAGAGCAGCAAAAAACCCGGCTCGCCGAGGAAATATCGAAAGCCGTCATGACCGTCCTTAGGCTTGACGCAGAGTCGATCTCAGTCGCTATCGAAGATGTCGCGCCGAAGGAGTGGGCGGACAAGGTTTACAAGCCCGACATACTGGGCAGCCCTGGAAAGCTGTACAAGAAGCCCGGATACAGTCCGCCGACCTAATTCAGGCCCCTAACCCCGGTGGCGTAGCGCGTCCACCAACAGGGCAAAGGCCGCCGAGGACTGGCGTCGGCTGGGGTAGTAGAGGTGATAGCCCGAATAGGGCGGGCACCAATCCGCGAGCACGCGCTTGAGACGGCCCTCGGCGACATGAGGCTGCGCCAAATCCTCGGGTACATAGGCGAGGCCAAATCCGGCCAGCGCCGCATTGAGCATCTGGAACGTGCCGTTGAAGATGAGTTGCCCTTCGACGCGCACTTTGAGCTCGCGGGCGCCCTTTTCGAACTCCCAAGCGTACAATCCGCCATGCGTGGGCAGACGCAAATTAATGCAGTTGTGAGCGATCAGGTCCTGCGGCTTCTTCGGTTCCGACCGCGTCCTGAAATACGAGGGTGCGCCGACGACCGCGACGCGCATGTCCGGTCCGATGCGCACGGCGATCATGTCCTTCGCCACTTGCTCGCCGCTGCGCACGCCCGCATCGAAGCGCTCGGCCACGATATCGGTCAGGCCATAGTCGATGGTGATTTCGACCTTGATGTCGGGATATTGCTGCAGGAACTGCGTCAGTTTCGGCCAGAGGATCGTGTCGGCCGCATAATCGGTGGCTGTAATCCGAATGGTGCCGGTCGGCTTCTCCCGAAGCTCGCCGATGGCCGCAAGCTCGGCCTCGATCTCCTCGAACCGCGGGCCAGCGTTGCGCAGCAGACGCTCGCCCGCTTCCGTCGGTGAGACGCTGCGCGTCGTGCGGGTCAGAAGCCGAACGCCCAACCGAGCTTCGAGATCGCGGATGGTGTGGCTGAGCGCCGACTGGGAAACGCCCAGCTTCGCCGCGGCCTTGGTGAAGCTGCGCTCGCGTGCGACGGCCAGGAAGGCCACGAGATCATCGAGATTTCCGCGCTGCATTTATGGCGCCTGCTCATAAGTCCATGCCGATTATAAGAACTAATCGCGAGGGGTGCGCGCTCTAGATCATAGCAAGGCGGCCGGCGCGGTGCGGGCCGCCGGCCAGCAGAAAGAGCGGCAATGGACATCAAACGAAACGGCTCACAGCCCGCCGGCAAGGGACCGGCGGAGTATTTCACCGGCGCGGTCCGCGTGGACCCGCTGCACCAGGCGCCCGACCCGGCACGCGCGGCGTGCGGCTGCGTCACCTTCGAGCCGGGCGCTCGGAGCGCGTGGCACACCCATCCTCTCGGCCAGACTCTGATCGTCACGTCCGGGTTTGGCTGGACGCAGTGTTGGGGCGGTCCGGTCGAGGTCATCCGGCCCGGCGACGTGATCTGGTGCCCGCCCGGCGTGAAGCATTGGCACGGCGCGACGCCGACCACAGCGATGACCCATATCGCGATTCAGGAACGCGATGCGCGCGGCAAGGTCGTGGATTGGCTGGAGAAGGTGACGGACGAGCAATACCTCGCCGGGCTCGAAGCCGTCTGACCTGTCGCACCCGGCACGAGAAGGAGCAGGAGTGAAGGCCATGAGCAATAACATCCACGGAAAAGTCGTCGTCATCACCGGCGCGAGCAGCGGGCTGGGCGAGGCAACCGCCCGGCTCCTCTCCGCCGAGGGCGCGAGCGTTGCGCTCGGCGCGCGGCGCATCGATCGTCTCCAGTCCTTGGCGAAGGAGTTGAGCGGCAAGGGCGGCAAGGCGCTCGCCATAGCAACGGACGTCGCCGATTGCGACGAAGTAAAGACATTGGTCGATACCGCGCTGCAGACCTTCGGGCGAATCGACGTCATGATCAACAATGCCGGGCTGATGCCGCAGTCGCTCCTCGAGCGCCTCAAGATCGACGAATGGAACCGGATGATTGACGTGAATCTGAAGGGCGTGCTCTACGGCATCGCTGCGGCGCTGCCCCACATGAAGCAGCAGAAATCCGGGCATTTCATCAACGTCTCCTCCGTCGCCGGCCACCGCGTCGGGCCTGGCTTTGCCGTCTATGCTGCGACCAAGCATGCGGTGCGGGCGCTCTCCGAAGGGCTGCGCCAGGAAGTGAAGCCCTACAACATCCGCACCACGGTGGTCTCGCCGGGCGCGGTGGCGACGGAACTGCCGAACAGCGTCAGCGATCCGGATGCCGGTGCGCGACTTCGCAAGTTCTATGCGGAGGTTGCGATTCCCGCCGCATCCTTCGCGCGCGCGGTCGCCTTCGCGATCAGCCAGCCGGAAGAGGTGGACGTCAACGAGATCCTGTTCCGGCCGACGCGGCAGGAGCTTTAGCCCGGATTTGAGGGAAGGTCGACAATGACGACATGGCGGAAAGACGAGCTGCAGAAGATCGCCGAGGCCGACGACCTGCACATTTCACCCTACCGCGACGATGGGGTGACCTTCGGCACCCCGACATGGATCTGGTCCGTCGCGGTCGGCGATGATCTCTATGTGCGCGCCTATAATGGGCGGAACTCGCGCTGGTATCAGGCCGCGCTGCGCCAACAGGCGGGACGGATCACGGCCGCCGGCATGATGAAGCAGGTCACCTTTGCGCCGGTCGACGGCCCGATCAGCGACCGCATCGACGACGCCTACCGGGCGAAGTACCAGGGCAGCCCCTATCTCGGCGCGATGATCGGCGCACGCGCCCGCTCCGCCACGATCAAGGTTTCGCCGCGCCAGACCGGCCGTTGATCGCTCGGCGCGTTTTCGGCGAACATAGCGCCGGACCTCACCGGCGCCAGCCGATGGACTGTCAGAGACGCGGGAGACCTCCATGAAGCCGCATGTGATCTGCCACATGGTCGCGAGCATTGACGGGCGCATCCTGGCAAGCCGCTGGCGCCCCAAGAGCGGCCAGACGGCGGGGCTTTTCGAGCGTCTGCACGATCAGCTCGCGGGCGATGCCTGGCTCGTCGGTCGCGTGACCGGGCAGGAGTTCGCCAAGGCCGATCGCTATCCCGTCCGCGCGGACCGTCGTTATCCCAGAGACTCCTGGTTCGCGCGGCGCGATGCGGCCGCTTACGGGATCGCGCTCGACGCGCAGGGCAAGATCGCCTGGGGACGCGCGGAGATCGGCGGCGACCCGATCATTGCCGTGTTGACCGAGCAGGTTTCCGACGCGCATCTGGCCGGACTGCGTGGCGACGGCGTCTCCTACATCTTCGCCGGCGAGCAGGAGCTCGATCTTCGGCTCGCGCTGGAGACCCTCAATCGCGAGCTTGGCATCAAGCGCCTGCTGATCGAGGGCGGCGGCGGCACCAATGGCGCCTTCCTTCGCGCCGGGCTCATCGACGAGATCAGCCTGGCGATCTGTCCCGCGGTCGACGGCGCGAAAGGCGCGCCGAGCGTCTTCGACTCCGGCGATGAAAAAGCGGGCGCGGCAGCGGCGGTGCGCTCGATGACCCTGGCGCAGAGCCAAGTGCTGGAGGGCGGCGCCGTCTGGCTCCGCTACAAGCTCGAAAACGATTGACGCGCCCCGGCGCCATTTGCGCCGGCGGCGCCGGTCGGGCACACTGGCGGGAAGAAGGCCGGTCCAACCGGCATGGGAGGAGAGCTTGGCCGATCATCAGTTCTGCCGCGTCGAGCGCGAGGGGCGACTTCTCATCGTCACCCTCAACCGGCCCGAGGTGATGAACGCGCTGCACCGTCCGGCGCATTTCGAGCTCGACCAGGTCTTCAACGATTTCGCCGCCGATCCCGAGCTGTGGATCGCCATCGTCACCGGCGCCGGCGACAACGCGTTCTCGGCCGGCAACGACCTCAAATATCAAGCGGCGGGCAATCCCACCGGCCACCCGCCTTCGGGCTTCGCCGGCATCACCCAGCGCCTCGATCTCGCCAAGCCGGTGATCGCCGCGGTGAACGGCATCGCCATGGGCGGCGGCTTCGAGATCGCGCTCGCCTGCGACCTGATCATCGCGGCGGAGAACGCCGTCTTCGCGCTGCCCGAGCCGCGCGTCGGCTTGGCCGCGCTCGCCGGCGGGCTCCATCGCCTGCCGCGGATGATCCCGTTGAAGCAGGCGATGGGGATGATCCTCACCGGGCGGCGCGTCCCGGCGCGCGAAGGCTTGGCGCTGGGCTTCGTCAACGAGGTCGTGCCGGAAGGCCAGGCGCTGGCCGGCGCGCGCCGCTGGGCGGAACAGATCCTCGAATGCTCGCCGATGTCGATCCGCGCCTCCAAGGAAACGGTCTATCGCAGCCTCGACGCTGCCGGCGGCATCGCCGCCGCCTATCAGGCGCAGCGCGAATACCCAGCGGTGGTGGCGCTGACGCGGAGCGAGGATCGCGTCGAAGGCCCGAAAGCCTTCGCCGAAAAGCGCAAGCCGCGCTGGCAGGGACGCTGAAGGGAGAGCAAGGTGGATCTGAAGCTGAAAGGAAAAAAGGCGATCGTCACCGGCGGCACGCGCGGCATCGGCCGCGCCATTGCCGAGCTGCTGGCCGACGAAGGTGCCAATGTCGCGATCTGTGCCCGCCATAAAGAGCAGATCGACGAAACAGTGGCGGCGCTGGCGAAGAAGGGCGTCAAGGCCTGGGGCAGTCCGGTCGATGTCGCCGATACGGCGGCGCAGCGCGCCTGGGTTGCCGAAGCGGCCGAGGCGCTGGGCGGACTCGACATCTTCATCGCCAATGTCAGCGCGCTCGCCGTGGCGGCCGACGAGGCGAGCTGGCGCAAGAGCTTCGATGTCGACGTCATGGGCACGGTGGCGGGGGTCGACGCGGCGCTGCCGCTGTTGCAGAAATCGGGAGCGGGCGCCGTCGTCATCATCGGCTCGGTGGCCGCGGTCGAGGTGACGGGGCCGACCCGGCCCTA
Organism: Allostellaceae bacterium; assembly: GCA_035517635.1. Taxonomy (GTDB): domain Bacteria; phylum Pseudomonadota; class Alphaproteobacteria; order ATCC43930; family CGMCC-115725; genus DAHUYF01. Next base: position 11,531 of record DATIYL010000027.1, read on the forward strand.
CAATGCGGTGAAGGCGGCGCTGGTGCCGTATATGAAATCGACGGCGCAGAATTACGCGCGCAAGAATGTGCGCGTCAACATGGTCTCGCCCGGGACGATCTACTTCAAGGGCGGCGTCTGGAACACGCGCGAGGAGAAGCAGCCCGAGCTGTTCAAAGCGGCGATGGCGCGCAACCCCACCGGCCGCATGGGCAAGCCCGAAGAGGTGGCGGACGCCGCCGTGTTCCTGGCGAGCCCGCGCGCGAGCTTCATCACCGGCGCCAATCTGATCGTCGACGGCGCGATCACGCAGCGCGTGCAGTTCTGAGATGAACTTCGATTTCTCCGACGAGCTGAAACAGCTGCGCGAGGAGGCGAAGCGCTTCTTGAGCGCGCGCAACGCGCTTGCCGCCGCGCGCCGCGTGCTCGACGGGAATGCGGGTTACGACCCCGCGCTCTGGCGCGAGATCGCCGAGATGGGTTGGATCGGCGCCGCCATCCCCGAAGCGTTCGGCGGCGCCGGCTTGGGCCATCTCGGCCTTTGCGTGCTGGCCGAGGAGCTGGGCGCGGCGCTGGCGCCGGTGCCTTTCGCCTCGACCGCTTATCTCGCCGCCGAGGCGATCCTCATCGCCGGCAGCCCGGCGCAAAAGGAGCGCTACCTGCCGAAGCTCGCCTCAGGTGCCGCCATCGGCACGCTGGCGGTTGCCGAAGGTGCGGGGACGCGGATCGCCAGCAGCGTCGCGCAGGATCGCCTTTCCGGAACCAAGCAGCCGGTGCCCGATGGCGACATCGCCGATCTTGCCGTGGTCGCGGCGCTCGGCACGGACCGGCGCGCCGCGCTCTTCATCGTCGAGCTCGCCGCACCCGGCGTCTCGCGCGAGCGCATCGCCACCATCGATCCCTCGCGCGGCCATGCGCGGCTCACCTTCAGCAGCGCCGCCGCCGAGCCGTTGGGCGCGCCGGGCGGGGGCGCGGCGCTGATCGACAAGCTCTTCGACCGCGCCGCCGTGCTCTTTGCCTTCGAGCAGGTGGGCGGTGCGCAGGCGGCGCTCGACATGGCCAAGGCCTATGCGCTCGAGCGCTATGCCTTCGGGCGGCCGATCGGCTCCTTCCAGGCGATCAAGCACAAGCTCGCCGATGTCTATGTCGCGACCGAGCTGGCGCGCTCCAACGCCTATTACGGCGCCTGGGCGCTGTCGCAGAATGCGCCGGAGCTGCCGGTCGCCGCGGCGGCGGCGCGGGTGGCGGCGAGCGACGCGTTCTGGCTCGCCGCCAAGGAGAACATCCAGACCCATGGCGGCATGGGCTATACCTGGGCCTTCGATTGTCACCTCTATTATCGCCGCGCCAAGCTGCTGGCCCTGGCGCTGGGCGCGCCGCGCCAATGGAAGGAGCGCCTCGTCGCGCGGCTCGAGGCGCAGAACGATCTGGCGCTCGACGGCGCCACCGGCATCGCGCCGTAACGGCTTCCCGGGAGAGAGGCGATGGATTTCGACGACACGCCGCAAGAAGCAGAGTTCCGCGCCGCGGTGAAGGCGTTCCTGGCGGCCAATGCCGAGCGGCTCGGACCCGGCAGCGCCCAGGGCTATCGCACCGGGCAAAGCGCGCCCGGCGCGCTGCAGCGCGCCAAGGCCTGGCAGGCGAAGAAATATGCCGCCGGCTTTGCCGGCATCACCTGGCCCAAGGATTGGGGCGGCCGCGGCGGCACGCCGATCGAGCAGGTCATCTACAACCAGGAAGAAGCGCACTATGCCGTGTCGCGCGGCTTCTTCGAGATCGGCCTCGGCATGTGCATCCCGACGCTGTGCAGCTGGGGCACGGCGGAGCAGCGCCAGCGCTTCGCGCCGCCGGCGCTCAAGGGCGACGAGATCTGGTGCCAGCTTTTCTCCGAGCCGGCCGGCGGCTCCGATCTCGCCGGGCTGCGCACGCGCGCGGAAAAGCGCGGCGAGGAATGGGTGATCAACGGCCAGAAGATCTGGACCTCGGGCGCGCAATACAGCGACTACGGCATCATCGTCACGCGCAGCGACCCGAACCTGCCGAAGCACAAGGGCCTCACCTTCTTCTTTCTCGACATGCGCTCGCCGGGCGTCGAGATCCGGCCGATCAAGCAGCTTTCGGGGCAATCGCATTTCAACGAGGTCTTCTTCACCGATGTGCGCATTCCCGACGGCCAGCGGCTCGGCCCCGTCGGCGCGGGCTGGCAGGTAGCGCTCACCACGCTGATGAATGAGCGACTGGCGGTCGGCGAAGCGCCGGGGCCGGATTTTCGCGAGATCTTCGATCTCGTCCGGCGGCTCGAGCTCGAGGACGGGCCGGCGATCGAGAATTCGGTGGTGCGCGAGCGGCTGGCCGAGTGGTACGTCAAGGCGCAGGGCCTCAAATACACCAAGTTCCGCACCATGACGCGGCTGTCGCGCGGCGAGACCCCGGGGCCGGAAGCATCGATCGGCAAGCTGGTGAGCGCCACGAAGCTGCAGGAGATCGCCGCGTTCGGCATGGACCTCATGGGCATGGCGGGGATCATGACCGACGCAGAAGCGATGCCCGCAGATGCGCTGTTCCAGCAGGCGCTGCTCTACTCGCCGGCGCTGCGCATCGCGGGCGGCAGCGACGAGATCCTGCGCAACATCATCGCCGAGCGGGTGCTCGGCCTGCCGGCCGACCTGCGCGTCGACAAAGACGTGCCGTTCAACAAGCTGCCGACGGGAAAACGTTAGCCAGACGACAGATCATCTGTCGTCCGTCGTCCGTCGTCCGTCGTCTGTCCTCTATTTCGGCGGCAACACCTCGACGCCGTAGCGGGCGAAGACGCGCTTCATCGTGCCGTCGGCGACGAGATGGGTGAGGGCGGCGTCGATCGCCTGGCGCAGCTGCGCATCCGGCTGCCGCATGCCGACGGCGACGTTCCAGGACAGGTCGGGCTGCTTGTCGAAGACGTAGAGCAGCCGGACCTTCGCCGCGGGATGGCGGAGATTGTAATAGCCGGCCGACGTCGGCGTGACCGCGGCCGCATCGGCTTCGTGCTTTTCGAGCATATCGAGGAGCTCGTCCTCGAAGAGGCCCGGGATCGTGTCGATGCCGCGCTGGTTCAGCGTCATCGCTGCGATCGAGCTGGTGAGCACCGCGACCCTGCCCTTGCCGATATCGTCGAGCGAGCGGATCTTTTCGTCGGCGCGGATGGCGAGCGCGACACCGCTGCGCCGATAGGGCTTGGACGGCTCCAGCCCGGAATCCGCCTGCGCTTCGGCATCGTCGATGCTGTCCATGACGATGTCGCAATGAGCCCGGTAGAGATCGTAGCGGCTGATGATCCAGTCTCGGGTCAAAGTGACGCCGAGCTGCCGCGCCAGCGCCTCGGCGAGGTCGATCTGAAAGCCGTGCAGGCGGCCATCCTTGCTGGCGAAGGGCAGCGAATTGGGATGAGCGCAAACGGCGATGGTACCGCTCGACTTGATGGCCTCGAGGCCGCGCGCCGAGGCGGGGGCGGCGAAGAGCGCCGCGCCCAGCAGCGCAGCAATGGCGGCGGTGGTCGGGCGAGCGCGCGACATGGCGGTCACTCCGGCTTCAGATGGCGGATGTAGTGCAGGATGCTCTTGATCTGCGCATCCGAAAACTGGTCGCCGAACGCCGGCATGCGGGCCTCCTTGCCATGCTTGATGCGATTGATGATGAAGGCGTCGCTGCGCTTGGTGCCCATGAGCTGCGGCCCTTTGCCGGCGACCCGGCCGCCATCCTCATGGCAGAAGCCGCAGACCGAGGCGAAGAGCCCTTCGACCTGTTCGTCGGTCATGGGCTTCTCCTGGGCCGCAAAGCCGGGCACGGCGAGGAAGAGTACGACCGCGAAGGCGGTCACTGCGAGACCAGATCGCGACATGTCCAATGCTTCCGCGTGGCAAGGGCGGGGCACCCTCGCCCCGCCCCGCCCACACGCCCCTTCCGCGACTATTTCAGCGCATAGACCGTCAGCACGCCGGTATTGCGCGGCATGCTGGTGAAGGGCTCGCCGAACATCTTGGGATAGCCGTCGGTGACCATCCCGCCCCAGCCGGCGACGACGGCGACATACTGCTTGCCGCCCGCCTCGTAGGTCATGATGCCGCCATCATGGCCGACGCCGTCGGAATGCGACCACAGCTCCTGGCCGTTGCGCGAATCCAAGGCGTGGAGAACGCCTTCGGCATCGGGCACGAAGAGCAGGTTGCCGGCGGTCGCGAGCAGGCTCGCCAACGGCGGCTCCTTGTACTTCACCTGCCATTTGATCTGGCCGGTGACGGGATCGCGGGCGTCGACATGGCCCCAGATCTTGTCCTGGCCCGGAGGCGGCACTTCGTGGAAATCGGCGCCGATATTGAGCTGGGCTTGCGGCTCGAGGATCGGTTGGGTCTTCACCACCTTCAAGTCGATGCACCACTCATTGCCGACCTTGTACCAAGTGCCGGTGCGCGGATCATAGGCGCCCGAATTCCAGCTGACGCCGCCATCGATCGCCGGGCAGAGCGGCGGATTGACCGGTCCCGCGGTGAAGTCGCGACGGCCGATCAGCTCGCCGGTCTTGGGGTCGATCGATTTGACGAAGTTGCTGTTCTCGGTGATGCGCCAGATGTTGACGATGCTGCCATTGTCGCGGTTGTAGACGAAGATATAGCCGCTCTTGTTGGGATGGACGACGAGATGCTGACCGTTCTCGTCGATCTGCACGAATTCGCCGATGGCGCTGTCGAAGTCCCAGGCGTCGTGCGGCAGCTCCTGGTGATAGAATTTGAGCGTGCCGTTGTCGGGATCGAGGGCGAGCACCGACGTGGTGTAGAGATTGTCGCCCGGCCGCGCGCCCTTATGCTTCCAATCGGGCCCGGACCAGTCGTAGAGCGGCGCCGGATTGGCGGTGCCCCACCACAACGTGTTGCTGGAGGCGTCGTAAGAGCCCGGCATCCAGCCGCCGCCGCCGCCGGTACGCCAGGAATTGTGGCCCCAGGTTGCCCGTGATTTGGCGTCCGGACCGACGGTGAGGAACGTCCATTTCCGCTTGCCGGTGGTGGCATCGACGCCGAAGAGCGGCCCGCGATAGGGCCACTCGCCGCCTTGCGCCCCGATCACCACCATGTTCTTTCCCGGCAGGAAGAGCGGCGCGCCGGTGAAGCCCACGGTGAGCTTCTCGGAATTGATCAGTTTGGTATCCCACAGCTTCTTGCCGGTCTTCTGGTCGAGGCCGATGAGGCGCCCGTCCACCGTGCCGACATAGACGCGCCCGTCGCCGAGGGCGACGCCGCGGTTGTAGGGCGAATGCGTCTGCCGCTTGATCAGCGCCTCGTCGACGGTCGGGAAGAAGTGCCAGACTTCCTTGCCGGTGGCCCCGTCCAGCGCATAAACGCGGCTATAGGAGCCGGAATAATAGAGCACGCCGCCTTCGGCCAGCGGCATCGACTGGAGGCCGCGGGTATCGCGGCCGGGATCATGCGTCCAGGCCACCTGCAGGTTCTTCACAGTGTCGGTATTGATCTGGTCGAGGCCGCTGAAATCGTAATCCCGCCAAGTGCCGTGATAGGTCGTCCAATCCGCCTTGGTCTCGGCGTCGGCCGGCACGGCCATCATGGCCGCCTCGCCCACCTTGGCCTGAGGCGGCGCTGCCGCCTGCTGCTGGGCGCAGCCGCCGGCCAGCGCCCCCAAGGCAACTGCCATGGAGAACGCAAACGTCTTCTTTTGGCGCATCTTCTCCCTCCTGGTTACGTTTATCGCGGCAGCGAGCCCCCTCGGCCCCAGCCGTTGCTTCCATCGCCCCGTCGAGGCGGGAAACGTCTTCCTTACAAAACAGACTAGTTAAAATGCGAAGTTTGTCACCTACTTCCTTCGAGTCATTGTTTCGGCGGACACGAATCAGACCGGCGTGTAGGTGCGATCGAGCTCGACCTCGATCAGCGAAGGGGCGCCGCCGGCGAGCGCCTGGCGCACGAGCTCGACTGCCTCGCCGAGCGCGGTCGCGCGGGCGCCTTTGACCCCGAGCGCCTGCGCCAGCCCGACATAGTCGACCGGCGGATCGACCAGATCCATGCCGACATAGCGGTCGGTCTGGGCGGCGAAGCCCTTCATCGCGTTGGTGCGCTGCTTCAGGATCCGATAAGAGCGGTTGTTGAGGATGACGAAGACGACGCCGACCTTGTCATGCGCCGCGCTCCACAGCGCCTGGCAGGTGTACATGGCGCTGCCATCGCCGATCAGCGCCACCACCGGCCGGTCGGGCAGCGCCAGCTTGACGCCGATGGCGGCGGGGAGGCCCCAGCCGATGCCGCCGCCGCGCAGGCCGAAGAAGCTCTGCGGATCGTCGCTGCGCACGAGCTGACGCAGCCCCGGCGAGGACGAGACCGCCTCTTCGACCACGACCGCGTTCCGCGGCAGCGCCGCACCCAGCGCCTCGAGCAGCGCCAGCGGCCGGATCGGCGTTTTCGCCGCCTCGCCGCGCGCTTTGGCGACGAGCGCCTCGCGCTCGGCGGCGATGGCCTTTTGCGCCGCCTGGCGCCGGCTCTCGGCGCGTGCCCGCTGCGCCGGGCTGAAGCGCGCCGCGAGCGCCTCGGTCAGTTCAGGCAGGCTCGCCTTGGGATCGCCGAGGATGGCGGTTTTCGCCGCGTAATTCTTGCCGATCTCCCAGGGATCGAGATCGAGATGGATGATCGGCAGCTCCGGCGGCATCGGATCGGTCTCGGAGGGGAGCGACAGGGTGAAGAGATCGCCGCCGATGGAGAGCAGCAGGTCGTATTGCTGCAGCGTGCTGCGAATCGCCGGCGCGAGCCGCACCATGCTGCCGCGGAAGAGCGGGTGGGAGCTCGGAAAGGAGGCGGTGTTGGCGATGCCCTCGGCATAGACCGGGGCGCCGAGCAGCTCCGCCAGAGCCACCAGCTCGGCATGGGCGCGGCGCTGCGCCACCGCGTCGCCGGCAATGATGAGTGGCCGCTCCGCCGCGGCGAGCAGCGCCGCCGCCTGTTCGATGGCGCCGCGCTCGCCGCGCATCCCCGGTGCCACCCGAGTCGGCGCGCCGAGATCGAGATCGGCCTCGGCGTTCAGCACATCGGCGGGGAGCGACAGAAACACCGGCCCGGTCGGCGGCGCCAGCGCGGTCTTGGCGGCGCGGTGGACGGCGCGCGGCAGATCCTCGACGCGCCGCACCTCGGCCGACCATTTGACGAAGGGCCGGGCGATCGTCGGCAGATCGGCCCACAGGATGGGCTCGGAGAAGTTGAAGCTTTGATCGTGCTGGCCGGCGGTGAGCAGGATCGGCGCTTGCGCCTTCTGCGCGTCGTACAGCATGCCGAGGGCATTGCCGAGGCCGGGCGCCACATGCACGTTGGCGACGGCAAGGCGGCCCGAGGCTTGGGCATAGCCGTCCGCCATCGCCATCACCGCCGCCTCTTGCAGCGCCAGCACGTAGCGCAGACCCGGCTCGACCGCGAGAGCGTCCATGAGCGGCAGCTCGGTGGTGCCGGGATTGCCGAAGATGAGCTCGACGCCTTCCTGCTTCAAAAGCTCGAGAAAAGCGCGTTTTCCCGACATCAGCGGCATGTCTTTCTCCCCGGCGCGGTTGCCGGATGCTATCGCGCCCGCCGCCACGTCGCCAGCGCCGCCATCCTGCCGCCGGCGCTCGCGTCCCAAAAATGCCACCGCCCGCCGCGCTGCGGCGCGGCGGGCGGTGGGTCGAATCGGTTTGGCGCTCGCTCGGGCCAGTCGCCGCAGCTCGGCCGCTCGCGGATCGAGCCGCGAGCGGCGGGTGCGCCGGCGCTCAGCCCTCGCGCCGGCGGCTCAGATCGATTCCTTGAGTTCCTTGGCGGCGCGGAAAGCCACCTTCTTGCTCGCCTTGATCTTGATCGGCTCGCCGGTCGCGGGGTTGCGGCCCATGCGCGCGGCGCGCTTGCGCACCACCAGGATGCCGAGTCCGCCGATGCGGATCCGGTCGCCTTTCTTCAGATGCTTCACGACCAGGTCGACCATGCTGCTGAGCACGGCCTCGCTGTGCTTTTTCGGCATCTCGTGCTCGTCGGCGACGGCGGCCGCCAGGTGCTTCAACGTCACCGTGGACGAACCACCCGCCTTTTTCTTTGCTGCCATAGGTATCGGACTCCCTCTTCTGTGCGAAAGTAACAACGGCATTTACCGGCGCTACAGAATCACGGAGAAGCGCGCAAAGCAAGTGTTTGCATGCCGCGGACCGCGCATTTTTGTCGCTCGGAGCGCGACTCGCGAATCACCAGAAACCCGCGTCTCATGGGTGTTTTCGAGTGTCCATGAGGGGCGCACCGGACGCCACGACGCGATGCACGCATTCGATGCCGTACTCGCGTCGTGTTGACGAAGTAACCGCCATTCTCGTCTCGGCGATTACCAGATATTAGCCATACGGAGACAGGCTCGACTCGCGATCGACCGTGCGCTCGACTTGAAAAGCACTTGCTTCAAAAAGGAATTATTAACTTCTTGACCACACTCTGTGCGACGTTTGCAATCGCTGGGAGTGACTTTCAATGCGTAGAAAGAAGCACAAGACGGCGCGCAAGTCGCACCGTCGCATGAAGTCGAAGGCGGCGCGTTCCTCGGCCGCCGTGAAGAAGTCGACGCGCCGCGTCAAGCGCGCGAAGAAGAGCTCCGCTCGCCGCCGCGTCGCCAAGCGCCGCGTGCGTCGCTCGATGAAGCGGCGCTAAGCGCAGCACAGCGCTCGTTGCGGACTGCCCGGCGCCGCCGCTTTCGAGCTGCGGCGCCGGGCAGTTCGTTTTTGCCCGCCGCGCCGCTACAATTGTCATCATGGCGCGGCTCACCATCCGCATCGATCTGGCGAAAGAGGGCGCGATCGGCCCGGGCAAAATCCGTTTGCTCGAGCTCGTCGGCGAAACCGGCTCGATTTCCGCTGCCGGACGCGCCATGGAGATGTCCTATCGCCGCGCCTGGCTGCTGATCGACGCGCTCAACCATCTCTTCAAGACGCCGCTGGTCGCGACCAAGCTCGGCGGCAAATCCGGCGGCGGCGCCGCGCTGACGCCGTTCGGCCGCGACGTGGTCCGGCACTATCGGGCGCTCGAGGACGAGGCGGAACAGGCGGTGCGGCCGCATCTGCGCGCGCTCGAAGCGGCGCTGGCGCGGCGCAAATCGCCGCGGCGGAGCGCCGCGGAAACCGACTGATGCGCGGCAGCGTGCCGAAGCGACAAGGTAAGGGAGATAAGGGGATTAAGGGGGATATGGGGATGACGATTTGGATTGCGCCTGCGGCGCAATCATTATTTATCCCCTTATCTCCCTAAATCCCCCTATCTCCCTTCCTCAACATCCTTGCCGGCTCGCAGCGGCCGAGAAGCGATTCACGGCAGCAGCGTGAAGCCTTGCTTCTCGAAAAAGGGGCGCGCCGCCGGCGATTCCAGGAAGGTCAGGAATTTCGCGGCGTCGGGGCTTTTGCCCGCGGCGGTGAGCGCGATCGGGTAGACGATCGGCGGCACGCTGTCCGCGGGAAAGCCGGCGACGATGCGGACGCCGGGCTCCGCCGCCGCATCCGTGGCGTAGACGATGCCGAGCGGCGTCTCCTGGCGCGCCACCAGGATCAGCGCCGCGCGTACATTTTCGGCGCGCGCCAGTTTGTCCGACACCGAGCCCCAAACGCCGAGCCTGGTGAGCGCCGCCTTGGCGTATTTGCCTGCCGGGACGCTATCGGGATCGGCGACGGCCAGCCGGTTGCCGTCGAGGAGGCGCGCCAAGGGAAAGCCGGGCTTGATGTCGACCTTGACCGGGCTCGCCGCCGGCGCGATCAGCACCAGTCTGTTGCTGAGCAAATCCTTGCGCGTCGCGGGCCGAATGAGGTTGTGCTTTTCGGCATAGTTCATCCAGTCGAGATCGGCGGAGATGAAGATGTCGGCGGGTGCGCCGTTATCGAGCTGCTGCGCCAGCGCCGAGCTTGCGGCGTAGGAGACCTTGACCCCCGCGCCGCCCGCCTTTTGATAGGCGGCGACGGCGTCGTCGAGCGCGTTTTTGAGGCTCGCCGCGGCGAACACCAAGGTTTCGGCAAAGGCCGGCCGCACCGCCAGCAGCAGCAGAACGGCGCCGGCGAAAAGAACACGCTTGATCATGATCGCCTCGATCCCTGGGATGGCAGATTCGCGCAAACGCTATGTCTTGCGGAACATAGCGAGGGATGCGGCGCGCAGCCAGCCTGCCCTCGCCCGGCTGGACAGGCCGCGGCGGCTCGCCGATCATGGCTCGCAAGAGGAGGAACGCCATGCCCGACGAAGCCGGAGCACAGATCGCCGCGGAACGCCACAGCCAGGGCAAGCGGCGCCGCATCATCTACCCGCCGGCGATCGGCACCTTAGGGACGCCGGCCTATATGAAGCGCGTCGAGCTCTTCAACGAGCTCGGACCCGATTGCGTCTTCATGATGGGCGACAATCCCGCGCTGGCGCCGATGCCGGAGAAGCCGACCCTGCTCGACTTTTTCCGCCGGCGCTTCCATCCGCGCGGCGTCAACCATCTGCTGCAAAGCGCGAACCTGGCGCGGAAGGCCGGACTGCCCGAGAAGCTGGTGCTCGCCTGCCTGGTGCACGACATCGCCAATGTCGCGTTGGTCGGCAGCGATCACGGCTATTGGGGCGCGCAGCTCATCGGCCCCTATGTCGAGGAGGAGGTGAGCTGGGCGGTACGCTATCACCAGGTGCTGCGCTTCTTCGCCGACGACGCTGCCGGCTATACCTATCCCGAGGCCTATATCCGCTATTTCGGCGCGGATTACGTGCCGCCGCCCTATATGCAGGCGGCGCATCGCGAGGCGCGCGCCCATCGCTGGTACATGTCGGCGCGGCAGATTACGATCTATGACGTCTACGCGTTCGATCCGAACACGGTTGTGCCGCTCGAGGAGTTCACCGATATCGTCGGCCGGCATTTCCGCCAACCGGCGGAAGGGCTCGGCTTCGACGGCTCGCCGGTGGCGCATATGTGGCGCAGCATCATCTGGCCGAACAATTTCCTCTGACGCGTCCCGCCCGACAGCGTTCCCCGCGGCGCCGGAAGGACGGCCGGCGCCCTTCCGCGACCCGCCCAACGACAGGAAAATTCGATGGCAACGACGGTGCTTTACCCCGAAGGACAGCTTCCCGACGATGCGCTCGAGCGTGAGGTCTTCGGGCCGGAAGTGCGCGTGCTGCGCCGCGAAGCGGGCGCGATCGCCGAGCTCGGCGCCGGCGATTGCGCCGAAGTCGACGGCCTCATGATCTCGCGCTTCACCGTCACCGGCGCCGATATGGCGCGCTTCCCGCGGCTGCGCGCCATCGTGCGCATGGGCGTCGGCTATGACCGGCTCGACCGGCCGGCGGCGGCGGCGCGCAACATCCTCATCTGCAACGTGCCGGATTACGGCACCACCGAGGTCGCCGACCATGCCATCGCGCTGGCGCTGGCGCTGCGCCGCGGCATCATCCAGCATCACGACGCGCAACGCCGGTCGCCGCCGCCCGCCTGGCGGCCGATCCCGGGCGATCTCGTCCGCCGCGCCGCGGTGCAGACCTTCGGCATTGTCGGCCTCGGCCGCATCGGCACGGCGGCGGCGCTGCGCGCGCGCGCTTTCGGCTTCCGCGTCGTCTTCTACGATCCCTACCTGCCGAACGGCGCCGAGCTCGGCCTCGGCCTGCTGCGCGCGCCGACGCTGGAGGACCTGCTGCGCCAGACCGACACCCTCACCATCCATACGCCGCTGACGCGCGAGACGCGGCACATGCTGGGCCTCGAGCAATTGAAGCTCTTGCGCCGCGGCGCCGTCGTGGTGAACACGGCGCGCGGCCCGATCATCGATGTCGACGCGCTCGGGACACTGCTGCGCGACGGCCACATCGCCGGCGCCGGACTCGACGTGCTTCCGGTCGAGCCGCCGGTCGAGCCGCTGCCGGAGCTGATCCGCGCCTATCGCGCGCGCGAGCCCTGGCTCGAAGGCCGGCTGGTGGTGACGCCGCACGCGGCCTTCTACTCGCCCGAAGCGGTGCACGACACCCGCGTCAAGGCGGCCGAAACCATGCGCGCCGCGCTGCTCACGAACCGGCCGCGGAACGTGATCACGCCGGAGATGGATTAGGCCGAGGTAAGTGGGGCGAACGAATCAAGTCCTTCTCCGCCCTTGAGGGCGCCGCGCAACGCAAAGCGTTGTCGCGGGCGGGCGACAGCGGTTGCTCTTGCAACCGCGAGAGCCCGCGCGGTGCGGCTTTCGCGATTGCTACGCAATCGCTACCGCCGCCGCGGACGAACTCGCTGCGCGAGTTCGCCTTGACCTCACCCCGGCCCTCTCCGCCCCAAGGGGCGGAGAGGGGGCGTTCAGCGCATTGCAGGTGACGTCACCGCGGCGATCTCCGCTTCGCGGGCGGCGGTGACCGAGGCGCGGTGGTCGCTGCCGAGGATGCAATAGACGGCCGGCAGCACGAAAAGAGTGAAGAGCGTGCCGATCGACATGCCGGTGACGACGACGAGACCGATCGAGAAGCGGCTCGCGGCACCGGCGCCCGACGCGGTCAGCAGCGGGATGAGGCCCACCACCATCGCCGCGGTCGTCATCAGGATCGGCCGCAGCCGCACCCGCGCGGCGCGCGCGATGGCCTGCACGCGGTCGAGCTCCTCGTTGCGCTGCAGGTCGTTGGCGAAGGAGACCATCAGGATGCCGTGCTTGCTGATGAGGCCGATCAGCGTCACGAGGCCGATCTGGGTGTAGATGTTGAGGCTCGCCACCCAGAAGAACAGCGGCAGCAGCGCGCCAAACACCGACATCGGCACGCTGACCAGGATGACGAGGGGGTCGCGCAGGCTCTCGAACTGCGCCGCCAGCACGAGGAAGATGATCATCAGCGCGAAGACGAAGGTGTAAGTGAGCTGGTTGCCCTCGCGCGTGAATTGCCGAGCATCGCCGATATAGTCGTGCGAGAAGTTCTTGGGCAGCGCTTGGGTCGCCTTCTCGAAGAAATCGACCGCCTGGCCGATGGTGACGGTGGGCATCAGCACCGCCTG
>DATIYL010000028.1:0-16405 GCA_035517635.1 Allostellaceae bacterium
CCCCAGCCTGGCCGTCGCGCCCGCGAAGACCGGCACGGAGGGCGAGCGGCGCCAGGTGACGGTCCTGATCTGCGATCTCGTCGGCTCGACAGCGCTGTCGGCGCGGTTCGATCCGGAGGATATGCGCGAGGTCATCGCCGCCTATCACGGCTGCTGCGCCGAAGCGATCGCCCGGAGCGGCGGCTTTGTCGCGAAGTATATCGGCGACGGCGTGCTGGCTTATTTCGGTTATCCCCAGGCGCATGAGGACGATGCCGAGCGGGCGGTGCGCGGCGCGCTCGCGCTCATCGAAGCGGTGCCGAAGCTGCGCACCGGTCATGACGCGAAGCTGCAAGTGCGGATCGGCGTCGCCACCGGCGTCGTGGTAATCGCCGACGACCTGGCGGAGCGCACCGCGGTCGGCGAGACGCCGAACCTCGCCGCTCGGCTGCAGGCGCTGGCCGAGCCGGGCCGGGTCGTGATCTCGCAGAGCACGCGGCGGCTCATCGGCGGGCTGTTCGAGTACCGCGATCTCGGCGCGGTCGCGCTCAAGGGGTTTGCCGAGCCGGTGAACGCCTACCAGGTGTTGCGCATCAGCCGCGTCGAAAGCCGGTTCCACGCGCGGCGCGGCGCAAAGCTGACGCCGCTCGTCGGCCGCGAGGAGGAGCTCGCCTTGCTGCAGCGGCGCTGGCAGCAAGCGCGCGCCGGCGACGGACGCGTCGTGCTGATCTCGGGCGAGCCCGGCATCGGCAAATCGCGCCTTGCCGTTGCGTTGCAGGACATACTGGAGAGCGAGCCGCATGCGCGGCTGCACTTCTATTGCTCGCCGCATCACACGGAGAGCGCGCTCTATCCGCTGATCAACCAGCTCGAACGCGGCGCCGGCTTCGAGCGTACCGATGCGCCGGCAGAGCGGCTTGCCAAGCTCGAAGCGGTGCTCGGGCCGGCATCGCCCGATGCGCGCGACATGATCGCGCTCTTCGCCGATCTGCTGTCGCTGCCGACCGAGGGGCGCTACCGCTTGCCCGAGATGAGCCCGCAGAAGCGCAAGGAGAGGACCTTGGCGGCCTTCCTGCAGCAACTGCAAGGCCTGGCGGCGCAGCAACCCGTGCTAATGATTCTCGAAGACGCGCATTGGATCGACCCGACCACGCTGGAGCTGCTGGAGATAGCCATCGAGGAGGTGGCGCAGCTGCCGGTGCTCCTGGTCGTCACGCATCGTCCCGAATTTCAGCCGCCCTCGATCGGTCAGGCGCATGTGACGCTGTTGACGCTCAATCGCCTCGGCCCGCGCGAGAGAATGGCGCTGGTCGAGCAAGTCGTGGGCGACAAAGCGCTCTCCGACGAGCTCGCGGCGGAGATCGCCGAGCGCGCCGACGGCATTCCGCTGTTCGTCGAAGAGCTGACCAAAGCGGTCTTGGAGGCCGGCGGCGGCGAAGGCGAGGCGAAGCAGATCATCTCGTCGGCGCCGCGGCCGAGGCTCGTCGTGCCGGCGACGCTGCAGGCCTCGTTGATGGCGCGGCTCGACCGACTGGGTCCCGCGGCGAAAGAGATCGCGCAGATCGGCGCCGCCATCGGCCGGGAATTCTCCTATCCGCTTTTGGCGGCTGTAGCCCAGCAACCCGATGCGGCGTTGCACTCGGCGCTCGATCGCTTCAGCGATGCCGGCCTCATCTTCAGCCGCGGCGTGGTGCCGCAAGCGACCTTCCTGTTCAAGCACGCGCTGGTGCGGGACGCCGCCTATGGGACGCTGCTCCGCCGCCAGCGGCAGCAGCTCCATGAGCGCATTGCCGCCGTTCTCGAACGCGAATTCCCGGCCCTGGTGAAAACCCAGCCCGAGCTCCTCGCCCATCACTGCGCCGAAGCGGGCTTGGCGCAGCGCGCGATCGAGTTCTACCTCGTCGCGGCGAAACGGGCGATCGCCGCATCAAGCAACAGCGAGGCGATCGGCCATCTCACCAAGGCGCTCGCGCTCGTCGAGCTGCTTCCGGCGGCGATGCAGCGCAGCAGCGAGCTGCGGCTGCGCTTCACCATGAGCGAGCCGCTCATCCAGCTGAAAGGCTATGGTGCGCCCGATGTAGAGGCCGGGTTTGCGCGCTCGCGCGAGCTGTGCCTGGAGCTCGGGGAGGGGCCCGAGCTGTTCCACAGCCTTTATGGCCTTTGGGGATATCATCTGCTGCGGGCGCGGTTGACGGACGCGTCGGAACTCTCCGCGGAGCTGCTGGAGCTCGGGCCCCGCCTCGATGATTCCCATCTTCGCCTGGCGGCGCATCACACCGCGACCGTGACGGCGTATTGGACGGGGCGCCTCACCAGCGTGCCGCAGCATTCCGACCAGGAGCTGCAGCTCTACGATCCCGAGCGCCAGCGCGGACGCCGCACGGTGGCGAGCGACGCGGTCATCGACAGCCTCGGCCATTGCGCCTTTGCCTTGTGGGCGCTGGGTTTCCCCGACCGCGCCCGCGACAAGAGCGCGACGGCGCTCGCGCTCGCACGCCGCGTCAACAATCCCTTCGGCCTCTGTGCCGCCATGAATTGGCACGCCTACCTGCACTATTTTCGCCGCGAGCCGGCGCGGGCCACGGAATGGCTGGGCGTTTTGTCCGCGGTCGCGCGCGAACACGGCTTCGCGTTCTGGTCCCTTTCCGCCGATATGTGGCAGGTCTGGTACGAGATCTGCGTCATGGGCGAGCGCCGCGCCGATGGCATCGACCGGTTCCGGCGCGCTCATGCCGGTATGCGCACGCTCGGCGCCGACCTCGCCTACTCGCCCAATGTCCCGATGCTCGTCGAATGCCTCGCGGCGGAGGGACGGACCGAGGAGGCCGCGGAAGCCTTGGTCGATGCGCTCGCCGATATCGCGCGCATGGGCCAGGCGGTGCTCGAGCCGCAACTGCTCTGCCTCATGGGCGACATGCTCCGCCGGCAAGACGGCGCGGCGCTCGACCGCGCCGAGGGCGCCTATCGGCAGGCGATCGACGTGGCGCGGTGTCAGAGCGCCCGGATGTGGGAGCTCCGTGCGGCGACCGCCCTCGCGCAGCTCTGGCAGGATGACGGCAGAGGAGCCGAGGCGCGCGCGCTGCTGGCGCCGATCTATGACGGGTTCAGCGAAGGCTTCGACACCCGCGATTTGCAAGACGCGAGGGGGTTGCTGGCGAGGCTGGGGTGAGGTCGCTTGCGCAGGGCATGATCTGCATCGTCGGCGACCCCACCTCACCCTCCCGCCGCTAACGCGGCGGGCTCTCCGCCCCATTGGGGCGGAGAGGGGTTGGGGTGAGGTGGGGCGAGCTCGGTACGGGAGGAACGGCGATGCTTCATGACCAACATGGCCTCGTGCTCTCGACCTCCTCGCGCGAAGCGGCGGCGAGCTTCGATCGGGCGGTGGTGGCTTATCTGAGGTACCGCGCCGATACCGCCCAGCATGTTGCGCGCAGCGTCGCGGCCGATCCCGAGTTTGGTCTCGCGCATTGCATGGCCGGGTACCTGGCGATGCTGTCGTTCAAGCAGGCCAACGTCCCGATTGCCGTCGAGGCGGCGCGCACCGCACGGGCGATGACGGCAAAGGCGACGGGGCGGGAACGGGCGCATGTCGGCGCGCTCGATGCCTGGATCGATGGCGATATCGACCGCAGTTTGGCGATCTGGGACGACCTTGTCCGCGAGTACCCGACGGATGTTCTCGCCTTCCGCCTCGCCCATTTCATCAATTTCTGGCTGGGCCGACGCGCGGCGATGCGTGCCTCCGTCCAACAGGTCTTGCCGAAATGGGATCGGGAGATGCCGGGCTATGGCACCGTTCTCTCCTGTCGCTGCTTTGCCGATGAGGAATGCGGCCACTATGCGGCAGCGGAGCCGTCCGGGTGGGCCGCTCTGGAGATCGACCCCGGCGATCTCTGGGGCCTGCACGCCATTGCCCATGTGATGGAGATGCAGGGCCGTCAGCGCGACGGCGTCGATCTGCTGGCAAAGCACGAGCGATACTTTGCCGGAGGCAACAGTTTCATCCATCACCTGTGGTGGCATCGCGCGCTGTTCCATCTTGAGCGGCGCGAGTTCGACGCGGTGCTCGAGCTCTACGATCGGCGGTTCCGCGACCTTGCTTCGCCGCTGACGCAGGCGCTGCCCGATCTCTATATCGATGTGCAGAACGCGGCATCGATGCTGTTTCGCCTCGAGCGTCAAGGCATCGATGCCGGCGAGCGCTGGACCGAGCTCGCCGACAAGGCGGAACAGCGCATCGGCGATTGCCTCTCGGCCTTCACCCAGCCGCATTGGATGATGGCGCTCGCCGCGACGGGGCGCTACGACGCGGCGCGCCGGATGCTCGACGCGATGCGCGCGTTCGGAACCGGCGCCGGCACGGTCGCACACATCGTCGGCGCCATTGCGGTGCCGGTCTCGGCGGCGGTGCTGGCGCATCGGCAGGGCGAGTACGGCCGTGCCGTCGATCTCATGACGCCGATCCTCGACCGGATGTACCAACTCGGCGGCAGCCATGCGCAACAGGACGTGTTGCACCAGGTCTTTCTGGACTCGGCGGTCAAAGCGAACCGCGGCGAGGATGTCCGGATGCTGCTCGCCCGGGCGGCGGCGCCCTATGCGACGGCGATGGAGCATCGGATCGGATATGCGGAGGTGGTGCGGCGGTTTGGGGAGTAGTTGCTGGCGCCCCCTCACCCACCCATTGCTTCGCAATGGGGCCCCTCCCTCTCCCGCGAGGGGAGAGGGGATGTTAGCATCACGAGATGGCCATGGCAGGGCAGCGGGTGTGGCTCTCGGTGGCGCTGGCGGTCCTGCTGGGGGGTGCCGGCGACGGGGCGTCGCGTCAGCCTGCGACGCTCCGGGATGTGGGGACGGCGCTCGCCGCGGCGACGCCGGGGCACCCGCCCATGCTCGCGCATCGCGACCTCAGCTATCTCGATTTGAGCGGCCTCGATTTTCATCAGGCCGATCTGCGCGACGCCAATCTCTACGGTGCCGATCTCAGGGATGCGGATCTGTCCGGCGCGGACCTCGCCGGCGCCGATCTCGATCACACCGTGATCATCCGGACGAATTTCGCCCACGCCAATTTGTCGCATGCCAGCCTCTATGCGGCGGTGGCTTATGCCACCTTGGACATCTCGCAGGGCAAGCCGCCGAACTTCGCCGGCGCCAATTTGTCGGGGGCTCTCGTCGTCGTGCGGCTGGGCCGCGCCGATCTGCGCGGCGCCAACCTGACGCAGCTGCGCACCGGTATCGGCCGCAGCGGCCAACTCTACATCAACCTCTACACCGACCTCTCCGGCGGCGATCTCACCCGCGCCGATCTCTCCCGCGCGGAGCTGCGCGGCGTCCGCCTCGCCTTCGCGCATCTCGCCGGCGCCAGACTGACCGGCGCCGATCTGTCACATGCCGACCTGTTTCACGCCGATTTGACCGGCGCCGATCTCACCGGGGCCAATCTCGCCGGCGCGAATATCGCCGAAACGGTGCTGAGCGACACCAGCGGCTTGCCGAAGCCGGGGGCGAATCGATGAGCGCCGTGACCCGCCTCCTCTTCGCGATGGCGATAGCCGCCGCATGGCTGTCCGCCCCATGGGCGAGCGCCGCCGACGCACAAGCCGAGAAGGCCGATCTGGCCCTCGTCCTGGCCGTCGATGTCTCCGGCTCGGTGACGGAAGACCGGTTTGCGCTGCAGATGGAGGGCATTGCGCGCGCCTTCGAGGACCCGGCGGTGCAAGCCGCGATCCTGGCGGGACCGCATCGGGCGATTTTTGCGACGCTGGTGGAATGGTCGGACCGGGCGACGGAGGTGGTTCCCTGGAGGCTGATCGCCAGCGCCGACGATGCCCGCGCTTTCGCCGCCAGCGTCCGACACGCGCCGCGGGCCGATGATCAGTTCACCTGCATGGCGGCGGCGTTGAACGTCATCAGCGGCAAGGTGCTGCCCTTCCTGCCGGCGCCCACGCAGCGCACGATCGTCGACGTCTCCGGCGATGGCCACGACAATTGCAATCCCGTCACCAACGTCGACACCGTCCGCGACGCGCTCGTTGCCACCGGCGTCACCATCAACGGTCTGCCGATTCTCGAAGGCGACGAGGCGAAGACGCTGGAGTCGTGGTACCGCGACCACGTCGTCGGCGGCCCGGGCGCCTTTCTCGCACCGGCTTCGGGCTTCAAGGATTTCGGCCGGGCGATGCGACGAAAGTTTCTCGTCGAGATCAGCAGCGCTCCGTCGGCTTCGCCCGGCGGCTGAGCAGGACGCCTATTTCGTTTCGGCGTGTCGAATGGGCAGCACCCGCCCCGAGAGATTTTCTCTCAAAAATTGCTCAATCACTCTCCTATCAAGCGAGAAGTGCGACCACCAGTAGCGAGGGCATGCGCTTGTAAAACTTCTGGTCGCCGGCCGCTCGTTTCGGTCACGAATTTTTAGAATCTGGGACTCATTCTTCGCCTGCGTACGGCAGAAGCCGTCGCTTCGAGCCGAAGGTTGATAGCGCCCCAGGATGGCGGATGTTGTTCATCTCCTTCGCCTCGCCCTCCTCGCACTCGTACTTCTTTCGCTGATGGGCGAGGCGCGCGCCTCACCTGAAGCGAAAGGCGGCACACGCGACGAGGCCATCGCCCTCGCCCGGCGCGGAAAGACCAGCGAAGCGCTGAGCATCCTCGAGCGGCTGGCGCGGCAGAATCCGAATGACGCCGCACTCGCCGGCGACCTCGTCGTGGTCCTCACCTGGGCCGGGCGGGACCAAGAAGCAATCGGGCGATTTCGCACCCTTCCCCGCAAAGGCCGCGCCGATTACGTCGTGCTGGCGGTGGCGCAGGCGCAGCGCTTCGAGCGCCACTACGCCAACGCGCTCAGCCTTTACCGCGACGGCCTCGTCCGCTTCCACGGCGATCCACGCTTCCGCGCGGGCGAGATCGAAACCCTCGTCGATTCGGGTCAGGCCAAGGCCGCGGATGTCGAGATTCGCCGGGCGCTGACAGGCTCGCGCGAATCGGCCGACCTTCTCATCGCCGCCGCCTATGCCGCCGCATCGGCGGGCCGTCCCGTCGACGCGCTGCGCTACGCTCAGCGCGCGCTCGACACCGAGCCGGCCAATCGCGAAGCGCTGCGGCAGAAAGCGCTCGCCATCGACGCGATGGGCGCCGCCGATGTCGCCCTCGACGTCGCCGAAGCGCATCCGGGGCTGCTCACCGCGGCGGAGACCCGGCGGCTCATGGGAGATTCGGCCGCCGATCTCGTGCGCTGGGACGGTGTCGAGCCGGTCGCGGAGCCCCGGCGCTTCGCCGCCGCCGACCGCGCGATCGCCGCTCTCGACCAGCTCATCGCGCGCTTCTCCGCGGCGGGACCAGACGCCACCGGCGCGCTGCGGCGCGCCCGCTGCGACCGCATCGTCGCGTATTTCGATCGCGCGCGCATGACCGACGCCGTCGCCGAGTACGAATCGCTCTCGCGCAGCGGAGCCACCGTGCCGGCGTATGCGCTCCAGGCAGCGGCCGGCGCCTATCTCGCCTTGCGCCAGCCGGAGACGGCGCGCGACCTCTATCGCCGGGTCCTGGAAGAGGAACCGAGGAACGTTCCGGCGCGGCTCGGCCTGTTTCACGCCCTGGTCGAAACCGAAGAGTTCGACGCCGCCTTCCACGTCGTCGACGAGACCGCGGCCACGACGTCGCCTTGGATTCCGCTGAAGGGATCGCCCGATCCGGTGGCGAACCCCGACAAGCTCGCCGCCGATGTCGCCGCCGCCAATGCGCGGCTTTACGCCGGGGAGCTGGCGGAAGCGGACCGGCGTTTTTCGGCGATGAGCGCGCGTGCGCCCAACAACACGGAGCTGCTCGCGGATCTCGCCGAGACCTATGAGGCGCGGGGCTGGCCGAGGCGCGCGGACGCGACGCTGCAAATCGCGCGCGCGCAGCGCGCGGCGGATGCCGAGATCGACATCGCCCAAGCGCAGGACGATTTCGACCTGCAGGAGTGGCCCGAATTCGAAGCGGCGACGAGCGACCTGGCGCGCCGCCTGCCGGAGAACACCGAAGTCCAGCGGCTCCAGCGCCAGGCGGATTTAAGGCAGCGGGCGGAGCTTCGCCTCTTCGCGGAGCGGGTGTGGACATCGCCGACGAACATCAATGGCGGAAACGGTCTCGCCACCGGGCTGCAGCTCTTCTCGCCGCCTTTTGCCGAATACTGGCGCGCCTTCGCGGCGTGGGACGTGGCGCATCAGCGGTTGCCCGAAGGCAACTACACCGAGCGGACCTACGGCACCGGCGTCGACTATGCCGGCCCGCTCTTCGACGCTTCGGCGGAAGCGCGCGCGACGCAGGACGGCACCGACCATGGCGGCGGCAAACTCGCCCTGACCTGGCGCGCCGACGATCAATGGCGGCTGGGCGCGGCGGGCGAGATCTTCTCGACGGATACGCCGCTGCGCGCCCTCAAGAACGGCATCAGCGCCGATTCCGGCACGCTCACCGCGGACTGGCGAGAGAGCGAGTCGCGTGACGCCAAGGCGTTCCTGGAGCAGGCGCCCTTCTCGGACGGCAATGAACGGACCAATCTCGGCTTCGTCTGGCGCGAAAGGCTGTTCACCGCGCCGCATCTCAGCATCGACGGACTCGGCGATCTCGGCGCCTCGCGCAACACGCGGAGCGATGCGCCTTACTACAATCCGCGGAACGACGCGCTCGGCACCGCCGGGCTCGCGGCGCGGCAGATCCTGCTGCGCCGCTACGCGTTCAGTTGGGAGCACGGCGTCACGCTGGCCGCCGGCCCCTATTGGGAGCGCGACTTCGCGACCTCCTTCGCCTGGTCGGCGCGCTACGAGCAGAGCATCGAGACCGACGGGCTGCGCGTCGCGTCCGGGCTCGGCTTCGGCCGCCAGACCTATGACGGCGTCTATCAGAACGCCGTCACGCTCGACCTGCACCTGGCTTGGAAATTCTAGCGCATGTGTGAGAGAGCGCAGCACGGCAGCGAGATCGCCCCCCGCTTTCGCGGCAGGGCAATTGCACCTGCTGCGACGCCGCTAGAAAAGATTCACCACAGAGGCACGGAGGTCACGGAGAAGGGAAGAAGGGCGCGCTTCGCGCGCCGAAACTCCGGTTCTCCGTGTTCTCCGTGCCCCCGTGGTGAATCCATGTCCGACAGCCCTGGCGCTCGCGGGGGCGAGCGATCGAGCGATCCCGCTGCAAATGCAAAGTGCGTCCTTCGACAGGCTCAGGATGAGGAAGTTTCTTGGTGGCACAAAGAAAGTTTCCTCATCCTGGGCGCGCTGCGAGCCGCGGTAGCGGCGCTCGTCGTCATCATCCTTGCGGCGCTCGGCACCGCGGCGGGGGCGAAGCCGGCGGCGCCGGCGCCGATTCCGGCGTTCTTTGCGCTCTGTTACCACAACATCGAGGACAAGGATCCGGATCAGCGCTATGTCGGGGTTTCCACCGGCAATTTCGTCGAGCAGCTCGATTGGCTGCGGCGAAACGGCTTCCACGCCGTGTCGATCGACGATGTGGTGGCCGCGCATGAGGGCCGGAAAAGGCTGCCCGACAAGGCCTATCTCGTCACCTTCGACGACGGCTACGAAAGCTTCTACACGCGCGCCTTCCCGATCCTGAAGGCGATGGGCGTTCCCGCCGTGCTCGCCGTCGAGGCGTCGTGGCTGAAAGGCGGCGCGAAAGCCACGGTTCGCTACGGCGACATCAAAGAGCCGCGCGACATGTTCATGACCTGGGACCAGGTGCGCGAGGTTGCGGCCTCGGGGCTCGTCGAGATCGCGTCGCACACCTACGATTTGCACCGGGGCATTGCCGCCAACCCGCAAGGCAATGAAGAGCCGGCCGTGGTCAGCCGGCGCTGGACCAAAAGCGGCGGCTACGAGGACGCCGCCGCTTACGATGCGCGCATCGCCGGCGACACCGCCGCTGCGGTCGCGACCTTCAAGCGCGAGCTCGGCCGCGCGCCGCGCGTGACCGTCTGGCCCTATGGCGAGCACAGCCGGCTGGCGATCGACATTCAGCGGGCGCACGGCATGCCGATCACGCTGACATTGCTCGACGCGCCGGCCAATGTCGCGGACCTCTCCGCGATTCCGCGACATCTCGTCAAGGACGACCCCGACCTCACCGACTTCGTCGCCGAGCTTCACGACCTGTCCATGCATGGTCCCATCCGCGCCGTGCAGGTCGATCTCGATCAGGTCTACGACCCCGATCCCGCGCAGCAGGAGCACAATCTCGGCACCCTGGTGCAGCGCATCCACGATCTTCAGGTCAATACCGTCTTCCTCCAGGCCTTCGCCGATCCCAAAGGCGACGGCCTCGTCCGCGCCGTCTATTTCCCGAACCGCGAACTGCCGATGCGCGCCGACCTCTTCAATCGCGCCGCCTGGCAGCTCCGCACCCGCGCGCGTGTCAAGGTCTGGGCCTGGATGCCCGTTCTGTCGTTCGATTTCGGCGCGGCGGGCGCGGGGCTGCAGCACGTCACGGCGTGGAACCCGCCGACAACAAGCGAAGCGGCGGGCGCGGCGGCGCAGAGCGGCATCGATCGCGCGCAATACCAGCGGCTTTCGCCGTTCGACCCTGCCGTGCGCCAGCGCATTGGCGCGCTCTATGAGGATCTCGCCGCGCATGCCGCTTTCGAAGGGCTGCTCTTTCACGACGACGCGGTGCTGTCCGATTTCGAGGATGCGAGCCCCGACGCGCTCAAGGCCTATGAAGCGGCCGGGCTTCCGGGCGACATCGCCAAGATCCGCGCGAACCCGGCGCTTTTCGAGCGCTGGACCGCGCTCAAGACCGACGCGCTGATCGCCTTCACGCGCGAGCTGGCGGCGCGGGTCCGGCGGCTGCGCACGCCCATGCACACCGCGCGCAATCTCTACGCCCGCCCCGTGCTCGACGCGGCGAGCCGCGCCTGGTTCGCGCAGGACTATGACCGGTTCCTCGCCAGCTACGACCTCGTCGCCGTGATGGCGATGCCGCGCCTCGAGCAGGTGCCCGGGGATCCGATGGCGTGGCTCGGCCGGCTGGTGGATGCGGCGCGGGCGCGGCCGGACGGCCTGTCGCACACGCTGTTCGAGCTGCAATCCGTCGATTGGCGCCGTCCCGATGCCGGCAGCGAAGCCAATCTGCCGACGCAGGAGCTGGTCGACGAGATGCGGTTCCTCGAGCGTCAGGGCGCGCTCGACATCGGCTACTACCCCGATGATTTCCTGCGCAACCATCCCCGCGCGGAACCCCTGCACGCCGCCTTCTCCCTCGAATCATTCCCCTACGGCCAGCACTGACGGGATGCGGGGAACGCGATGCCGGGCGAGCACCTCCTCAACGCGATCATCGGAGCCTTCACCGTCATCGGTCTCGTCTTCACCGCCAAGGCGAGCGGGTTCCTGCTCGAATTCGTGTTCCTCTATCCCCTGTTCATGGCCTATGTGTGGATGGCCGGCGGCATCTATTTCGATCTCCACTGGGAGCGGCGCTCGCTGCGGCCGGACGACATGCCGGAGATCGACGATCCGCCGCTCGTCTCGATCCTGGTCCCGTGCTTCAACGAAGCCGACAACGCCGCCGAGACCGTCGCCGGCCTCGCCGCGCAGAACTATCCGAACTTCGAGATCATCGCCATCAATGACGGCTCGCGCGACGAGACCGGGCTGATCCTCGAGCGCCTCACCGCGGTCCATCCCAATCTCCGCGTCATCCATCACGCCTCGAACCAGGGCAAGGCCATGGCGCTGCGCATGGGCGCGCTCGCGGCGCGCGGCGAGTTCCTGGTCTGCATCGACGGCGATGCGGTGCTGCACCCGAATGCGGTCGCGCATC
Source organism: Allostellaceae bacterium (assembly GCA_035517635.1). Taxonomy (GTDB): domain Bacteria; phylum Pseudomonadota; class Alphaproteobacteria; order ATCC43930; family CGMCC-115725; genus DAHUYF01. The sequence continues at coordinate 11,776 of DATIYL010000028.1, forward strand.
TCGTGGCGCCGATGGTGAAGCATCCGCGCGTCGGCGCGGTCACCGGCAATCCGCGCATCCGCACGCGCTCGACGCTGCTCGGCCGCATCCAGGTCGGCGAATTCTCGTCGATCATCGGCCTCATCAAGCGGGCGCAGCGGGTCTACGGCCAGGTCTTCACCGTCTCCGGCGTCATCGCCGCCTTCCGGCGCCGCGCGCTCCATCGCATCGGCTATTGGGGCCTCGACATGGCGACCGAGGACATCGATGTGAGCTGGGCGCTCGAAGTCGATCATTGGTCGATCCAGTATGAGCCGGCGGCGATCTGCTGGATCCTGATGCCGGAGACCTTCAAGGGCCTATGGCGGCAGAGGCTGCGTTGGGCCCGCGGCGGCGCCGAGGTCTTCCGCAAGCATGCGCGGACGATCTGGACCTGGCGGCGGCGGCGCATGTGGGCGATCGCGCTCGAATACGCCTTGAGCGCGGCCTGGGCCTATGCCTTCGTGCTCAGCCTCGCGCTGTGGGGATTGGGCCAGTTCGTCCGGATGCCGGCCGGTCTCAACGTGCCGACGATCCTGCCGCCCGCCTTCTGGGGCCTGATGCTCGCGTCGACGAACCTCATCCAGGTCGCCGTCGCCGTCCTCATCGAGCGCCGCTATGAGCCGCGCCTGGCGCGCGCGCTCGCCTGGATCATCTGGTACCCGATGGTCTATTGGCTGATCTCGCTCGTCACCACCGTCGTCGGGTTCCCGATGGCGTTCCTCAGATCTCGTCCGGCACGCGCGGTGTGGACGAGTCCCGACCGGGGCTTCCGGTCATTCCCGCCCAGTCCCTGATCTTCACCGACGCGTCGCGTCCGCTCTGGTCGCGGCTGCGCGACGGCGTGCTCACGGCCGCGCTGTGGGGGCTCTACATCTGGCTCAACCGCGACCTGTTCCTTGTCCTCCGGGATATTCCGCGATGGGTGGCGGGGGGCGGCGACACGCCGGCGATCCGGCAAGCCATCGGGTTGATCGAGACGTTGGGGGCCTATAGCGCCGTTGTCGCGGTCAACACGCTGATGGTGGTCGCCTGGGCGCTTTACAATCAGCTGCGCTTTCGCGGCAAGGAGCGCCGCCGGTTTTCGCAAGCGGTGTCGCCGGAAGAGATGGCGGAGCGCTACGGCCGATCCGCGGACGAGATCCGCGCCTGGCAGGAGGCGCGCATCCTCGTCATCTATCACGGCAGCGACGATCAGATTGAGCATGTGGAGACGGAGCCGCTGTTTTCGGGGGAGCAATCCTAGGCCGGACGATTGCGAACCGTACGCGGCCCCCCTCACCCCGACCCTCTCCCGCTAGGGGAGAGGGAGTTCACCCAGCGTGCGGCTAACATCCCTCTCCCCCGGCGGGAGAGGGAGGGGCCCGCGTAGCGGGAGGGTGAGGGGGCATCGACGAGTTCGCGTAGTCTCTCCGGGCATTGCGAGCGCCAATGCCAGCGCGATTGCGCCAAGCGCGAGGTTGGTTCACACTCGATCCAATCACCCAAAATCACGGCCGCCAACCGGCGAGACCAGGCACAGGAGGAGGTCCGCAATGCACGCGATCCGCATCGATCGAACGAAGCCGCTCGCCGAGGAGCCGCGGTCGGGCCATAACCGCTATCATCCCGAGATCGCGCCGGCGCTCGAGGTCGGCGAAGGCGAAGAGGTCGTGCTCGAAACGCGCGACGCGCTCGACGGCCAGATCAAGCCGGGCTCGACCGTCGCCGATTTCGCCGCGCTCAATGTCGGCGCCGTCCATCCGCTGACCGGGCCGGTCTTCGTCAAAGGCGCCAAGCCGGGCGATCTGCTCGAGATCGAGTTCCTCGACATCGCGCCACAGCCGACGGCGTTCAGCGCGATCGTGCCGGGATTGGGCTTCCTGCGCGACGTCATGACGGAGCCTTTCCTGGTGCATTGGAAAATCCGCGAGGGCTGGGCGACGTCGGAGCAGATCCCGGGTGTGCGGATTCCCGGAGCGCCCTTCATGGGCGTTACCGCCACCGCCCCGTCGGCGCAGAAACTCAAGGAGTGGACCGCCCGCGAGCAGCGCGTCATCGACAAAGGCGGCATGGCGCTGCCGCCCGATCCGGCGGGCGCGGTGCCGGCGGGCGCCTGCGCGCTCACCGGCCTCAGGACCCTGCCGCCGCGCGAGAATGGCGGCAATTTCGACGTGAAGCAGTTGAGCAAGGGCGCGAAGCTCTATCTCCCCGTCTTCCAGGAGGGTGCGCTCTTCTCGACGGGCGATGCGCATTTCGCGCAAGGCGATGGCGAGGTCTGCGTCACCGCGGTCGAGATGGGCGCTACGGTCGCGGTGCGGTTCCGCTTGCAGAAAGGCGGCGCGGCCGCGCGCAAATTCATGGCGCCGGTGTTCACGCGGCAGAGCTATTTCGCCGACCCCAAAGTCGCGGCGCCCGAGCGTTTCCTCGGCGTCATGGGCATGCCGATCAATGCCGCCGGCGAAATCGAGGCGGAGAACCTCACCCTCGCCTGCCGCAACGCGGTGCTCAACATGATCGAATTGCTGCAGGAGCGCGGCTTCAGCCGCGCGCAAGCCTATGTCATCTGCAGCGTCGCCGTGGATCTGCGCATCTCGAATGTCGTCGATGTCCCGAACTATGTCGTGTCCGCGCTGCTGCCGGAGGTCATCTTCGGCGCGTGAGCTCAGGAATGGTTGTGGTTGTGCGGATCGTCCTCGAGCGGCTTGTGGCCTGAGCGTTGTCTCAGAGGCTTCGCCGCGTGGGCGAGGTTGACGGCGGTGTTGATCAAGGTGATATGAGAGAAGGCCTGCGGGAAGTTGCCGACGAGGCGCTTCGCCCGGAAATCGTATTCCTCTGACAGCAGCCCGACATCGTTCACGAGCGCCAGGAGCTGCTTGAACAGCCGGCGCGCCGACCGTCGACGGCCCAGCAGGACCAGATTGTCCACCAGCCAGAAGCTGCAGGCGAGGAAGGCGCCCTCGCTCCCGGGCAGGCCGTCCACGGAACCGCGCGTATCGTAGCGGCGCACGAACCCGTCCGTGGTGAGACGATGTTCGATCGCGTTGACCGTGCTGCGTACGCGCGGGTCGGTCGGCGGCAGGAAGCCGACGAGCGGCAGCAGCAGCACGCTCGCATCGAGTTGATCGGAGCCATAGGCCTGCGCGAAGGCGTTGATCTCGGGGTTGAAGGCCTCGCGACAGACCTCGTCGTGAATCGTCGAGCGAATGGCGCTCCAACGATCGACCGGTCCCTCGAGGCCGAACTCCTCGCAGTTCTTGATCGCCCGATCGAACGCGACCCAGGCCATCGCCTTGGAGTAGGTGAAATGCTGGGGACCGCCGCGCACCTCCCAAATGCCTTCATCGGGCTGATGCCAGATCGTCTCCAAGTGATCGATGAGCGCGCGCTGCAGATCCCAGCCGGCGGCGCTGCCGGCAAGGCCGCTGCGCCGCGCGTGATAGAGCGCATCCATCACCTCGCCGAAAATGTCGAGCTGAAGCTGCTCGGCGGCCGCATTGCCGATGCGCACCGGCTTTGCCCCCTCGTAACCGGGCAGCCACGGCACTTCCCATTCGGTCAAGCGCCGCTCGCCGGCGATGCCATACATGATCTGCAGCTGCGCCGGGCTGCCCGCGGCGGCGCGCAGCAGCCACTCGGTCCAGTCCCGCGCTTCCTCGTAGTAACCGCAATTCATCAGCGCCAGCAAGGTCAGCGTGGTGTCGCGCAGCCAGCAATAGCGGTAGTCCCAGTTGCGCGGCCCGCCAAGCTGCTCGGGCAGCGAGGTGGTGGGCGCGGCGACGATGCCGCCGGTCGGGCGGAAGGTCAGCGCCTTCAAGGTGATCAGCGAACGGCGAACGGCCGGGGTCCATTCACCGAGATCGACGCAGCGGCTCGACCATTCGTGCCAGAACCTTTCGGTCTGCGTCAGCGCGGTCACGGCATCCAGCGCCGGCGGCGGCGCCAGATGCGAGGGTGAATAGGTCAGCACGAAGGGCACGGTCTGGCCACGCGATATGACGAACTCGCCGACGGTTTTGAAATCCTTGCCGCGCAAAGCAACCGGCGTGCGCAGAACGACCATGTCGGGACCGGCGATCGCGCGCAGGGAATCGTCCGCCATGCGCGTGACCCAGGGCACCTCGGCGCCATAGTCGAAGCGAAGAACCAGCTCCACATGCATCGCGACGCGGCCGCGCTTGCCAACGACCAGCCGCACGATGTTGGAGGTGTCGTCCCGCAGCGGCATGAAGTCGATGAGGGTGACCTCGCCCTCCGCGGTCGTGAACGTGGTCTCCAGGATGAGGGTATGGTCGCGGTACTGCCGTGTCGTATGCGCCTTGGCATCCGCCGGGGCGATCAGCCAGCGCCCATGCTCGGGCTGGCCCAGCAGCGCGGCAAAGCACGCGCCGCTGTCGAAGCGGGGCCAGCACAGCCAGTCGATGGAGCCGTCCCGCGCCACCAGCGCGGCCGTCTCGCAATCGCCGATCAGGGCATAGTCTTCAAGTCTTTGCGGCATCCTCGCGCTCCCCACGCTGGCCGGGTGATCTTGTTAGACGCAGTCCGCTTAGGTCGAATCGCTTGCTTCTTTATCTGCCATTCCCGCAAGAGAGCGTATGAAGGCGTCGCGCGCAAAGGTGCGGCTCGGAAATGG
>DATIYL010000029.1:0-11308 GCA_035517635.1 Allostellaceae bacterium
GTCCGGCCGCTTCAATTGTCCCGCCGCTTCAATCACATTTCGTTTGAGTTGTCAGCGAAATTCCGTTTTTCTCCGCCGCTGGAACCGCTTGCCCGAGGGATAGGGGGAATGTCGTCTTTCGATTGGAACAAAGTCATCGGCGCGGTCCTCGCCTCGATGATCCTGGCCATGGTCTCGGGCATCATTGCCGGCAACCTGGTCAGGCCGACCATTCCGGCGAAGCCTGCCTATGTCGTTGCCGGCGCGGCGCAGCCCGCCGGGACGCAGGCCGCCGCCCCCGCCGAAGCCGGACCCGAGCCGATCGCGCCGCTGCTGGCCAAGGCCGACCCCAAGCAGGGTCAGGCGGAGACGAAGCCGTGTCAGGTCTGCCATACCTTCGACAAGGGCGGAGCCAACAAAATCGGCCCCAACCTCTACGAGGTCGTCGGCCAGCCTATCGCCGAGGGCCGCAACGGCTATGCGTTCTCGGAAGCGCTGTCCAAGCACAAGGGCGAGAAATGGACGGTCGACAACCTCAATAAGTGGCTGTGGAAACCGCAGAGCTTCGCTCAGGGGACCAAGATGACCTTTGCCGGCCTGCCCAAGGCGCAGGACCGCGCGGATGTCGTCGCCTATCTCAATACGCTGAGCGATAACCCGCAGCCTCTGGGCAAGTAGCGCGGGCGGGCGGCATGACGGAAGAGGTCAGCGCCGCCCATATTGCCCTCGCCGAAGCGCTGGCCGATGCGGCGGGCGCGATCATCCGCCGCTATTTCCGCCAGCCGATCGCGGTCGACGAAAAGAGCGATCTGACGCCGGTCACCATCGCCGACCGCGCCGCGGAAGCGGCAATGCGCGCACTGATCGAGCAACGTTTCCCCGAGCACGGCATCATCGGCGAGGAGCATGGCAGCGCGCGCGCCGAGGCCGAGCATGTCTGGGTGCTCGATCCGATCGACGGCACCAAATCCTTCATCAGCGGCATGCCGCTGTTCGGTACGCTCATCGCCTTGACCCGCCGCGGCCGGCCGGTGCTCGGCATCATCGACCAGCCGATCCTGCGCGAGCGCTGGCTCGGCGCCGCGGGGCGCCCCACGACGCTCAACGGCGCCCCCGTGCGCACGCGCGCCTGCGCCGCGCTGGACCGGGCGACGCTGTTCTCGACCGCGCCCGAGCTCATGTTCCAGGGCGTCGACGCGGCGGGATTCGCACGGCTGCGCGCCGCGGTGAAGCTGGTCCGCGCCGGCGGCGATTGCTATGCCTATGCACAGCTCGCGAGCGGCTTCATCGACCTCGTCGTCGAGGCGCAGCTCAAGCCTTACGATTATTGCGCGCTGGCGCCGGTGATCGCCGGCGCGGGCGGCACGATCACCGACTGGCAGGGGCACGCGCTCGATCTCGCCGCCGACGGCCGCGTGCTCGCCTGCGGCGATCCCGCCCTCGCCGCGCCGGCGCGGGCGCTACTCGCCGGCGGTTGAACGGCGGACCGTCGCAATCGCGCTGTCTCAGCCGGCGCTTTCCACTAAAGTGTCCGGCAACGAGATTCGAAGGAACGCTTCATGCGCGTCGTGCTTGCCGCTCTCATCGCCTTGATCTTTGCCTTGCCGGCCGCCGCGGCCGATACCGGCAAGCCCAGCTACGGAATGTCGCTCTTCGGCGATCCGCTCAAATATCCGCCCAACTTCACCCATTTCGACTACGTCAATCCCGATGCGCCCAAGGGCGGCAGCGTGCGCTTCGGCGATCTCGGTACCTTCGACAATCTCAACCCCTTCATCCTGCGCGGCGTATCTTATATTCGCTTCGCCGATTCCATGGTCGGGGTCGGTGCGATGTACGACAGCCTGATGGCGGGCGCTTTGGACGAGCCCAACGCCGCTTACGGTCTCATCGCCGAAACTGTCGAGCTCGCGCCGGACCGCAGCTCGATCACCTTCAACCTGCGCCCCGAGGCGCGTTTCCAGGACGGCAGCCCGATCACCGCCGAGGATGTGTGCTGGACCTACGACACGCTGATCAGCAAAGGCGCGCCGGTGTTTCGTATCGAATTCGCCAACGTCGACAAATGCCAGGTTGAGGGCCCGCACCGCGTCGAATTCCTGTTCAAGAACGGCAATGACCGCGATCTGCCGATGCAGGTCGCCGGGCTTCCGGTATTGCCGAAGAAATGGTGGCAAGGGCGCGATTTCAGCCAGCCGACGCTCGACATTCCGCTCGGCAGCGGCGCCTACCGCATCGCCGCCGTCGATCCCGGCCGCTCCATCACCTATGAGCGGGTGAAGGACTACTGGGCCAAGGATCTGCCGGTGAACAAGGGCACGAATAACTTCGACACCATCCGCGTCGACTACTACCGCGACATGTCGGTGATGTTCGAAGCGCTGAAGGCGGGGCAGATCGACGTGCGCGGCGAGTACACGGCCAAGGACTGGGAGACGCTCTACGATTTCCCGGCGGTCAAGGACGGCATGGTGATCAAAGCGGAGGTGCATCACGAGGTGCCGCAGGGCATGCAGGGCTTCATCTTCAACACCAGGCGGCCGATCTTCAGCGACCGCCGCGTGCGCCGGGCCATCGGCTATCTCTTCGATTTCGAGTGGACCAACAAGAACATCCTCTACAACGCCTATAAGCGTACCAAGAGCTATTGGGAGAATTCGGATCTCGCCGCGCGCGGCCTGCCGCAGGGCGAGGAGCTGAAGCTGCTCGAGGGTTATCGCGGCCGGATTCCGGACGAGATCTTCACCACGGCCTATGAGCCGCCCGTCTATGACGGCAGCGGCGACATCCGCCCCGGCATGCGCGAGGCGCTGAAGCTCTTCCAGGAAGCCGGCTGGAGCATCAAGAACGGCCGGCTCGTCAACGACAAGACCGGACAGCCCTTCACCTTCGAGTTCCTGAGCGACGAGCCGCGGATGGAGAAGGTCGTCCTGCCCTTCCTCGACAATCTGAAGCGCGTCGGCATCGTCGCGCAGCTGCGCAACATCGATGCGGCGCAATACGAGAACCGGCGGCGCAATTACGATTTCGACATGATCAGCGTGCGCTACAACGCCTCGCTGTCGCCCGGCACCGAGCTGCGCGAGTTTTTCGGCAGCGCCGCCGCCGACCAGCCGGACAGCGCCAACACCTCGGGCATCAAGGATCCCGTCGTCGACGACCTCATCGAGCGGGCGATCAAGGCGAAGTCGCGCGCCGCGCTGGTGCCGATCATCCACGCGCTCGACCGCGTCCTGCTGTTCGGCTACTACGTCGTGCCGAACTGGTATTCGGACTATTACCGCGTCGCCTATTGGAACAAGTTCGGCATGCCCAAAGTACAGCCAAAATATGCGAGCTCCGCCGCCGCGGTGATCAACGACTGGTGGATCGAGCCGGGCAAGGAGCAGCAGGTCTCCGCGCGCCAGGCGCACGCCGGACCCGCGGCGCATTAGGCGCGACGGGCCGATGCTCGCCTATATCGTCAGGCGCCTGCTGCTGGTGATACCGACGCTGTTCGGCATCATGCTGGTCAATTTCGTCATCGTGCAAGCGGCGCCGGGCGGGCCGATCGACCAGGTCATCGCCCAGATCCGCGGCGCGCAGGGGGGCGCTCTGGCGCGGATCAGCGGCGGCGGCCAGGGCGAGGCCGGCACGCAGGAGACGCAGACGCGCGCCGGGCGCGGCATCGATCCCAAGCTCATCGCCGATCTGCAGCATCAATTCGGCTTCGACAAGCCGCCGGGCGAGCGCTTCCTGCTGATGATGGGAAATTATCTGCGCTTCGATTTCGGCAACAGCTTCTTCCAGAACGGCACCGTCGCGCAGCTCATCGCCCAGCGCCTGCCGGTGTCGATCTCGCTCGGTATCTGGACGACGCTGCTGGGCTATCTCATTTCGATTCCGCTCGGCATCCGCAAGGCGGTGCGCGACGGCTCGAGCTTCGACGTCTGGACCAGCGCCGTGATCATCGTCGGCTATGCCATACCGTCGTTCCTCTTCGCCATTCTGCTCATCGTGGTGTTCGCCGGCGGCAGCTACGTTCAGTGGTTTCCGCTGCGCGGCCTCGTCTCGGATGATTGGGCGAGCCTCGCCTGGCCGCAGCGCATCCTCGACTATTTCTGGCATCTGGCGCTGCCGGTCACGGCGATGATCATCGGCAGCTTCGCCAACCTCACCATGCTGACCAAAAACTCCTTCCTCGACGAGATCAACAAGCAATACGTGGTGACCGCGCGCGCCAAGGGGCTGGGCGCGCGGCGCGTGCTCTACCGCCACGTCTTCCGCAACGCCATGCTGATCATCGTCGCCAATTTCCCCGCCGCCTTTGTCAGCATCCTCTTCACCAGCGCGCTGCTGATCGAAGTCATCTTCTCGCTGAACGGCCTCGGCCTCCTGGGCTTCGAGGCCGTGCTCAACCGCGACTACCCCATCATCTTCGGCACGCTCTACATCTATACGCTGGTCGGCATCGCGCTCAATCTGGTGCGGGACATCACCTACATGCTCGTCGATCCGCGCATCGATTTCGCCACGCGTGAGGCATGAGCGCCGCCGAGACCATCGTCGCGCGCCGCGCCGACCGGGTGCTGGGCATGCGGGTAAGCCCGCTCACGCGCCGGCGCTTCGCCAATTTCCGCGCCAACCGCCGCGGCTTCTGGTCGCTCTGGATCTTTCTCGCGCTCTTCGGCGTGAGCCTCTTCGCCGAATTCATCGCCAATGACCGGCCGATCGTCGTCTCCTATGCCGGCCATCTCTATTTCCCGATCTTCGCCAACTATCCCGAGACTACCTTCGGCGGCGAGTTTCCGACCGAGGCCGATTATCGCGACCCCTATGTCAAAAAGCGCATCGAGGCGAAGGGCTGGATCGTCTGGCCGCTGATCCCGTTCCACTACGACACGATCAACTACGCGCTGAAGCAGCCGGCGCCCTCGCCACCCGATTCGGTCGATTGGCTCGGCACCGACGATCAGGGGCGCGACGTGCTGGCGCGGCTCATCTACGGCTTCCGCATCTCGACGCTGTTCGGGCTGACGCTCACCATCCTGAGCTCGATCATCGGCATCGCCGCCGGTGCGATCCAGGGCTATTACGGCGGCCTCATCGACCTCTCCTTCCAGCGCTTCATCGAGCTGTGGTCGAACATCCCGACGCTCTTCCTGCTCATCATCCTGTCGAGCTTCGTGCAGCCGAATTTCTGGTGGCTCCTCGGCATCATGCTCGCGCTCTCCTGGATGCAGCTCGTCGATCTCGTGCGCGCCGAATTCCTGCGCGCGCGCAATTTCGACTATGTCCGGGCGGCGCGCGCGCTCGGCGTGCGCAATCCCGTGATCATGGTCCGCCATGTTCTGCCCAATGCCATGGTCTCGACGCTGACCTTCATGCCGTTCATCCTGAACGGCTCCATCACCACCCTCACCTCGCTCGACTTCCTCGGTTTCGGACTGCCGCCGGGCTCGCCGTCGCTCGGCGAGCTGCTGCTGCAAGGCAAGAACAACATCACCGCCCCCTGGCTCGGCCTCACCGGCTTCTTCGTGCTCGCCCTGATGCTCAGCCTCCTCACCTTCATCGGCGAAGCGGTTCGCGATGCGTTTGATCCGAGGAAGGTAAGATGAGAAGAAGCTGTCAGCTATCAGCTGTCAGCTGTCAGCCCAGGAGACGGTCATGCAGAACTTTCGTGATCTCGAAGAAGCTGTCAGCTATCAGCCGTCAGCTCTCAGCGAAGGAGCGGCTATGCAGAACTTTCGAGAGCTCAAAGTGTGGAGCAAGGCGCATGCGGTCGCACTTGCGGTTTACGCGGTCACAGAGAAATTCCCTGCGGCGGAGCGCTACGGTCTCACCGCGCAGATGCGTCGCGCCGCCACTTCTGTGCCGGCGAATATCGCGGAGGGGTCGGTTCGCGCGACAGATCCGGACTTCGCGCGCTTTCTTCAAATAGCGCTTGGCTCGGCCAGCGAACTCGAATATTTCGCCCTCTTGGCCCGCGATCTCGAACTGATGCCACTTACCGGATACGAACCCATTGTCGCCGATATTCAGGAGGTAAAACGCATGCTGACTGCCTTCATCGCCCGCCTCAGAGCTGACGGCTGAGGGCTGACAGCTGACAGCCATGTCTTCCCTCCTCTCCGTCCGCAATCTCCACGTCACCTTTGCCGTTCCCGGCGGCGCGGTCGAGGCGGTGAAGGGGGTTTCCTTCGATCTCGACAAGGGCGGCACGCTGGCGCTGGTCGGCGAATCCGGCTCGGGCAAGTCGGTCACCGCGCTCTCGGTGCTGCAGCTCCTGCCCTATCCCATGGCGCGCCACGCGGCGGGGAGCAGCATCGTTTTCGACGGCGCCGAGCTCGTGGGGGCGCCCGAAGCGCGGCTGCGCGACATCCGCGGCAACCGCATCGCGATGGTGTTCCAGGAGCCGATGACCTCGCTCAACCCGCTCCACACGATCGAGAAGCAGGTCGCCGAAACGCTTTATCTGCACAAGCACATGGCGCCGGGCGCGGCGCGCGCCCGCGTCCTCGAGCTGCTGCGCCTGGTCGGGCTTTCCGAGGCCGAAAAGCGCCTCGGCGCTTACCCGCACCAGCTCTCCGGCGGGCAGCGCCAGCGCGTGATGATCGCGATGGCGCTCGCCAACGAGCCCGACATCCTCATCGCCGACGAGCCGACCACGGCGCTCGACGTCACCATCCAGGCGCAGATCCTGAAGCTGCTGAAGGAGCTGCAGGCGCGCTTCGGCATGGCGTTGCTGCTCATCACCCACGATCTCGGCATCGTGCGCAAGATGGCCGACGCGGTGCTGGTGATGACCAAGGGCGAGGTCGTCGAGGCGGGTCCCGTCCGCGACGTGTTCGCCCGGCCGCAGCACGCCTATACGCGTCATCTGCTGGCGGCCGAGCCCAAGGGCGCGCCGCCGCCGGCCAATCCCGCGGCGCCGGTGCTCGTCGCCGCCGATGGCCTCAAAGTGTGGTTCCCGATCCGCAGCGGCGTGCTCCGCCGCGTCACCGACCATGTCAAGGCGGTGGACGGCGTCACCTTCGAACTGCGCCAGGGCGAGACGCTCGGCGTCGTCGGCGAGAGCGGCTCCGGCAAGACGACGCTCGGCCTGGCGCTGCTTCGGCTCATCGCCAGCGAAGGGGCGATCTCCTTCGACGGCAAGCGGCTCGACGACCTCTCCGAGGGGCGCATGCGGCCGCTCCGCCGCGCGCTGCAGATCGTGTTCCAGGACCCCTTCTCGAGCCTGTCGCCGCGTCTCTCGGTAGCACAGATCATCGAGGAAGGGCTCAAGGTGCATCGCATCGGACGCAACGCGCAGGAGCGCCGCGCCATCATCGACCAGGCGCTCGTCGAGGTCGGGCTCGATCCCGACTCCGCCGAGCGCTACCCGCACGAATTCTCGGGTGGGCAACGCCAGCGCGTCGCCATTGCCCGCGCCACCGTGCTGAAGCCGCGCTTCGTCGTGCTGGACGAGCCGACCTCGGCGCTCGACATGTCGGTGCAGGCGCAAGTGGTCGAGCTGCTGCGCGATATGCAGCGGCGCCACGGCCTCTCCTATCTCTTCATCAGCCATGATCTGCGCGTGGTGCGCGCGCTTGCGCATCAGGTGATGGTGATGAAGGACGGCAAGATCGTCGAGGCCGGCCCGGCGCAGGAACTGTTCCAGCGGCCGCGCCACCCCTATACGCGCGCGCTGATGGCCGCGGCGTTCGACCTCGAGGTGGTGGAGGGCGCCGCAACGACGCAGTAGAGTGACGTCGTATGGCTCTTCTCTTCCTCTCCGACATCGACAGCGCCCGTGACTGGCGGATGGAGCTGGCAAAGCATCTCCCCGACCTGGAGATGCGCGTCTGGCCGGAGCTCGGCGATGCCGGCGAGATCGATGCGGCGCTGGTGTGGCGCCCGCCGGCGGGCCTCTGGAACCGGTTGCCCAATCTGAAGCTGATCGCTTCGCTCGGCGCCGGCGTCGATCACATCTTCGCCGATCCGTCCCTGCCGCCCGGCGTTCCGATCGTGCGTCTCGTCGATCCCTACATGACGACGGCGATGAGCGAATATGTGCAGCTTCAGGTGCTGCGGCTCCATCGCAACGATCCCCTCTATCGCGCCCAGCAGCAAACGCGGGTATGGCGGTCGTGGCCGCAGCCCAACGCCGCCGAGCGCCGCATCGGCGTGCTGGGACTGGGCGTGCTCGGGCGCGACGCGGCCTCGAAACTCGAAGTGTTGGGATTCGACGTTGCCGGCTGGAGTCGCAAAGAGAAGCGGCTGCCGGGAATTCCAAGCTTCCACGGCGCCGAGGGTCTCGCGGCGCTGCTCCAGCGCTCGGAGATCCTGGTCTGCCTGCTGCCGCTGACGCCGGCGACGGAGAGCATCCTCGATGCAAGGCTCTTCGCCCGCTTGCCGCGCGGCGCCGCGATCATCAATTGCGGGCGCGGCCGCCATCTCGTCGAAGCCGATCTTCTCGCCGCGCTCGATAGCGGTGCTCTCTCGGCCGCGGTGCTCGACGTCTTCCGCGACGAGCCGCTGCCGCCGCAGCATCCGTTCTGGCACCATGAACGCGTCCTGGTGACGCCGCACGTCGCCGCGGCGACCAATCCGCCGACGGCCGCCCTGGCGGTGGCGGACAATCTCCGCCGGCTGCGCGACGGCAGGCCGCTGCGCAACCGCGTCGACGGCTCAGAGCGCTATTGACTGCTCGTAGGAGATGAGGGTGTCGCGCTGCTGCTCGAGCCGGCGGCTCGCGGCTGAGACGCTTTCGGCGAAATCGCTCAGGAATACCGAGCCCTTCACCGTGCGCTGCACCAGCACCGAGCGGCGATCCTGATCATCGCGCCGGCGCCGCGCCAGGCCGAGCATGCCGAGCCGGTCGAGCGCGCGGGTGACGGCGGGCTTCGAGATGCGCAACAGCGCCGCAAGCCCGCGCACCGTGTGCGGCGGCGGCGTCAGATAGACGGTGAGGACGATGGCGAGCTGGCGTGCCGAGAGGTCGGGTCCGGCGCTGCGCACGGTCTCGATCAACACATCCCGCCAGAGATCCAGCGCCTGGGTCGGCTTAAGCTCGGCCATCCCCGTCCTCGCCTTGGGCTGCCATAGCCGCCCATTCTCGGCGACGCAGGGTTGAGGAAACGTAAAGGGCGGTCGCGTTTAGGGCGACCCAGCACCGTCACACCCGCCGCGGGCCGAAGCGCTCCGCGACGAGCCGGTAGAGGGCGCGCAAGGCCAGCGCCTCGCCGCCTTCCGGCCGGCCGGGGCGGCTGGTCGCGTTCCAGGCATAGGTGTCGATATGCGCCCAGGGCGTCGCCTTGCCGACGAACTCCTGCAGAAACACCGCCGCGGTAATGGCACCGGCGAAGGCCGATTCCGACACGTTGTTGATATCCGCGATGCCGCTCTTCAGCAGCTTGCGATAGGGCGCCCAGAGCGGCAGGCGCCAGAGCGGATCCTGCTCCGCCTCCGCGGCGCGCAGCAGCTCGCCGGCAAGCGGCTCGTCGTTGCAGAACAGCGCCGGCAGCTCCGGGCCGAGGGCGGTGCGCGCCGCGCCGGTCAGCGTCGCCATATCGACGAGCAGCGCCGGCGCCTCCGTATCGGCCTCGGCGAGGGCATCGGCGAGAATGAGACGGCCCTCGGCATCGGTATTGCCGATCTCCACCGTGATGCCCTTGCGCGAGCGGATCACGTCCAGCGGCCGGAAGGCGTTGGCCGATACCGCGTTCTCGACCGCCGGGACGAGGAGCCGGAGACGCACCGGCAGATTGGCCTCCATCACCGCGCTGGCAAGACCGATGAGCGTCGCTGCGCCGCCCATGTCCTTCTTCATCATCCGCATGCCGCTCGCCGGCTTCAGATCGAGGCCGCCGCTGTCAAAGCAGACGCCCTTGCCGACCAAAGTCAGCTTGGGCGCGCCGGCATCGCCCCAGGTGAGATCGGCCAGCGCCGGCGCCCGTGCGCTGGCGCGGCCCACCGCGTGGATCAGCGGGTAATTCTCGGCGAGGAGGGCGTCGCCGGAGATCAGACGGCAGGGCGTCGCGTTGCGCGCCGCCAGGTCCTCGACCGCGCCGGCAAGCTCGACCGGGCCGAGATCCTCGGCCGGCGTGTTGATGAGGTCGCGGGCAAGCCCGATGCCGCGCGCCAGCCGCTCGACCAGGCCGCGATCGGCGCCGTGCGGCCAGAGCAAATGGGCGAAGCCGCGCTTCCTCGGCTTGTAGCGCGTGAAGGCGTAGCAACCGAGCGCCCAGCCCAGCGCCATACGCGTCGCCAGCACCGGCTCCGGCTCGGGATCGATCCGGTAGGCGCCCTCGGGCAGATTGTCGGGGAGGGCCGCCAGCGCCCAGAGCTCGTCGCCGCTGCCGACCCCTACCAGCACGCGGGCGAGGCCGCCCGCGGCATCGGGGAGCAGCGTCCACTTCCCCGCTTCGGCGGTGAAGCCGGTGGCCCTGAGCCAGGCGCGCGCCCGTTCGTCGAGCGACGCCATCCGGCTCTCGAGCCCGTCGCTGGTCACCGGCGTGATCGGTACGGCCCCGGGCGCATCGGTGACGAGATGGGACAACACGTCTGGCCTCCTCTTCAGCCTCGCGGCGCGCGCCGGTCCGGGGCAAGTTGCGCCGCGGCCCCGCCGCCGTCAGAGTGGCCGCGGTCAGCGCGGGGGTAGGAGGATAGCCCATGGCCGACTTCACCATCTACATCGGCAACAAGAACTACTCTTCCTGGTCGCTGCGCGGCTGGCTGATGTTGAAGCAGACGGGGGTCGCCTTCACCGAGGAGATGATCCCGCTCGACCAGGCGGCGACGCGGCCGAGCATTCTGCGCCGCTCCCCGTCGGGCAAGGTGCCGGCCCTGCAGCATGGCGAGCTGGTCCTCTGGGAGTCGCTGGCGATCGGCGAATACCTTGCCGAGCGATTTCCGGCGGCGCGGCTCTGGCCGGAAGCGCCGGAAGCGCGCGCCGTCGCCCGCGCCGCCAGCGCCGAGATGCATGCCGGCTTTGCCGCGCTGAGAAGCCATTTGCCGATGAATATGCGCGGCTCCTTCCCCGATCGCGGCCTCACCCCGGCGGTCGAGGCCGATATCGAGCGGATCGCCGCGCTCTGGCGCGATTGCCGCGAGCGCTTCGGCGCCGGCGGCCCGTTCCTGTTCGGTTCACTTACCATTGCCGACGCCATGTTCGCCCCGGTGGTCAGCCGTTTCCGCACCTACAAGGTCGCGCTCGAGGTCGAGGCGCAGCACTATTGCGACGCGGTCTGGGCACTGCCGGCGCTGCGGGAATGGGCCGAAGCCGCGCGGAACGAGCCGATGGTGATCGAGCGTCTGGAGTTCTGACCCCCTGAACAGGGGCCGGATTTCGTGCTAAGACCGCCCGCCC
>DATIYL010000030.1:0-20742 GCA_035517635.1 Allostellaceae bacterium
GCCCAGGGTTCCGTCGGCGCTTCGGGCGATCTGGCGCCGCTCGCGCATCTTGCGGCGGTGCTCATCGGCGAAGGCTCGGCGCGGGTGGATGGCGCCGTCCTGCCGGCGCGCGACGCGCTCGCCCGAGCCGGGATCGCGCCGCTCGAGCTGGCGCCGAAGGAAGGCTTGGCGCTCCTCAACGGCACGCAGGTCTCGACCGCGCTGGCGCTGATCCATCTCATCGACGCCGAAGCCCTCTTCACCGCGGCGCTCGTCACCGGCGCGTTATCGGTCGACGCGGCGCGCGGCTCGGACACGCCCTTCGATCCGCGCCTCCACGATCTGCGCGGCCAGCGCGGCCAGATCGAGTGCGCCGCCGCCTACCGCGCGCTGCTCGCGGGCTCGGCGATCCGCGCCTCGCATTTGACCGGCGATGATCGCGTGCAGGACCCCTATTGCCTGCGCTGCCAGCCGCAAGTCATGGGCGCCGCTCTCGACCAGCTCCGCTTTGCCGCCGGCATCCTCACGATCGAGGCCAATGCCGTCTCCGACAACCCCGTGCATTTCCCGGCGACGGACGAGCTGCTCTCCGGCGGCAATTTCCACGCCGAGCCGGTGGCGCTGGCCGCCGACGCGATCGCGGTCGCCATCGCCGAGATCGGCGCCATCGCCGAGCGGCGGGTGGCGCTGCTCGTCGATGCCAGCATGAGCCTGCTGCCGCCTTTCCTGGTGCGCGAGAGCGGGCTCAATTCGGGCTTCATGATCGCCCAGGTGACCGCGGCCGCCCTCGCTTCCGAGAACAAGAGCCTCGCCCATCCCGCCAGCGTCGACAGTCTCCCGACCTCCGCCAATCAGGAAGATCATGTCAGCATGGCGACCTTCGCCGCGCGCCGCCTCGGCGCCATGGTCGCCAACAGCCGCACCATCGTCGCCATCGAATATCTCGCGGCGGCGCAAGGCATCGATCTCCTGCGGCCGCTCTTGACCTCGCCGCCGTTGCAGGCGGCGCTCGCCTGCCTGCGCCGCGAGGTGCCGCCGCTCGACGAGGACCGCATGCTGAGCCCGGACATCGCCCGCGCCGACACGCTCATCCGCTCCGGCGCTCTCGCCGAAGCCGCCGCCCTGTCGCTGCCGACGCTGAACCCTAAATAGCCGCGAGGCGCTCTCTCTTATCGCGTACAGAAATACTGCCAATCGCCTTGGACCACGCCCGGCGGCTCGACGCCCGGTGGCGGCACGCTGAACAGCAGCCAAGCGAACTTGCCGCGCGTCGTTGAACCGCCACTGAACGAGAGCACAAAGGGCGGCGCGGCTTGCTCCGTCTTGAGCCACTCCTCCCATTCACCCGAGGCTTTCAGGTGCTTTACCAGGAGATAGACCTTGGCGTCCTCATTCGGCTTTTGCCAATCGAGCTCGATACCGGCGCGCGCATCAAGGCAATGCGAGAACGTCGGATCGTTTGGCGGCGACTGCGGCACCGCAGGAATCAACACCGCTGCCACCAGAACTGCGAGCATGCCACACCATATCATCTCCCTCTCCCCTTGCGGGAGAGGGAGGGGCCCGTCGCGAAGCGACGGGAGGGTGAGGGGGCGCCAACCGCGCGCTACGGCCTCAACAACCCCATAATATCAAACACCGCCTTGAGATTGGGCTCGGCGATGGCGGTGGCGCGCTCGGTGCCGCGGCGCAGGATGGCGTCGATATAGCCGGGCTCGGCGGTGAGGCGCCGCATCTCGCCGCCGATCTTGCCCAGCACCTCGGCCGCGAGATCGGCGAGCTGCTGTTTGAACTCGGAGAAATTCTTGCCGGCGAAGAGCGCCACTACCGGCTCGCGGTCCATGCCGGCGAGCGCGGCATAGATGCTGAGGAGATTGTCCGCCTCGGGCCGCGCCTCGGCTTCGGCAATGGTCGCGGGCAGCGGCTGCGGATCGGTTTTCGCCTTGCGGATCTTGAGCGCGATCGAATCGGCATCGTCGGTCATGTTGATGCGCGAGTAATCCGAGCTGTCGGATTTCGACATCTTCTTGGTGCCGTCGCGCAAGCTCATGACGCGCGTCGCCGGTCCCAGGATCTGCGGTTCCGGCAGCGGGAAGAACTCGGTGCCGTAGCGCCGGTTGAAGGCCCCGGCGAGGTCGCGCGCCAGCTCCAGATGCTGCTTCTGATCCTCGCCCACCGGCACGTGCGTTGCCTTGTAGAGCAGGATGTCGGCCGCCATCAGCACGGGATAGCCGTAGAGCCCGAGCCCGGCATCCTCGCGATGCTTGCCCGCCTTCTCCTTGAACTGCGTCATGCGGTTGAGCCAGCCGAGCGGCGTCAGGCAGCCCAGCAGCCAGGCGAGCTCGGCATGCGCGGGCACCGTGCTCTGGTTGAAGATGATGCAGCGCTCGGGATCGATCCCCGAAGCGATATAGGCGGCCGTCACCTCGCGCGTCGCGTTGCGCAGCTGCTCCGGCTCCTGCGGCAGGGTCAGCGCATGCAGATCGACGATGCAGAAGATGCAGTCATAGTGGCGCTGCAGCGCCACCCAGTTGCGGATCGCGCCGAGATAATTGCCGAGATGCAGATTGCCGGTGGGCTGAATGCCCGAGAAGATGCGGTTCATGGCAACGGGTTATCGCCGTGCCGCCGATCTGGGTCAAGCCGCCAGCCGCCGGAAGCGCCGCCGCAGCTCGCCGAGATCGGCGGTGCCGAAGAGCAGCGCCAGCAGCGCGTAGCCGAGCAGCCCGCCGCCGACGAGGCCCGCCAGCGCCGCGAGCTTCACGGCAAAGCGCGCGGCCAGCGCGTCGGCGAGCAGCCAGCGCAGCAGCAGCAGCAGCACCCCCATGCCGAACCCCGCCAACAGGATGCGCGGCAGCGCGCGGCGCAGCCGCCGGTCGAGGGCGAAATGGCCGCGGCGGTTGAGGATGGCGATGAGCAGCAGCGCGTTGAGCCAGCCGGCGATCGACAGCGCCATGGCGATGCCGGTCTGCGCCAGCAGCCAGCCGAGCCCCAAGGTCAGCGCCACGTTCACCGCCATCGTCGCCGCGCCGATCTTGACCGGCGTCTTCGTGTCCTGGCGCGCGAAATAGCCGGGCGCCATGACCTTGACCATGACGAAGGCCGGGAGCCCCGCGGCATAGGCGCCGAGCGCCGGCGCGGTGGCCGCGGTGTCGAAGGCGGTGAATTTTCCATGCTGGAACAGCACGGCGAGGATCGGCTGGGCCGCGATGGCAAGGCCGATCGCCGCCGGCACGGTCAGCAGCAGCGCCAGCTCGAGCCCGCGATTCTGCGTCGTGATTGCGCCGGCATCATCGCCGAGCCGCACCTGGCGCGACAGCGGCGGCAGGATCGCGGTGCCGACGGCGATGCCGAGCACGGCGAGCGGCAGCTGGTTCAGCCGGTCGGCATAGTTGAGATAGGAGACGGCGCCGGTCGGCAGCAGCGATGCCATCGCCGTCGAGACCACGAGATTGATCTGCAGCACGCCGGCGCCGAACACGCCGGGCAGCATGATGCGCAGGAGCCGCTTCACCTCGGGCGTGAGCCGCGGCCACGGCAGCGACAGCGGCATCCCCGCCTGCCAGCAGGAGAAGGTGAGCCAGAGGAATTGCGCGAACCCGGCCGCCGCCACCGCCCAGGCGAGATCATCGCCCCTGAGCGGCCGCACGCTGACCAGCACCGCGATGAGGAAGAGGTTGAGCAGCACCGGGGTGAAGGCCATGGCGGCAAAGCGCTCGAGCGAGTTGAGCACGCCGCCTTGCAGCGCCGTCAGCGAGATGAACAGCAGATAGGGGAACATGATGCGGGTGAGCTCGACGGCGAGCCTGAACTTCTCCGGCTCGGCGCGGAAGCCGGGCGCGATCACGTCGAGGATGAACGGCGTCAGCATCTCGCCGAGCAGCAGGAAGATGAGCAGGACCGTCAGCAGCACGGCGAGCGCATCCTCGGCAAAGCGCCGCGCCGCCTCATGGCCTTCGCGCGCGACCTTGCCGGCAAAGAGCGGCACGAACGCGGCGCTGAACGCGCCTTCGGCGAACAGGCTGCGGAACATGTTGGGCAGCCGAAGCGCGACGAAGAACGCGTCGGAGATCGGGCTGGCGCCGAGAAAGGCCGCCACCAGCATCTCGCGCACAAAGCCCAAGACGCGACTCACCATGGTATAGCCGCCGACCGTGGCGGCAGAGCGCAGCAGGGCCATGGGAAGCGGGTGTAAAGGAATTCCGCCGGCCGCGGAAGGGGCGTAGCGTCGCTTGTGTTGTGTGCATCGCGCCGCTACAGCAGGTTCGAACTTCGCGAGGAGCACTGAAGCCCCTCTCCGCCCGCTTGCGGGGGAGAGGGGCGCGAGCGTAGCGAGCGGGTGAGGTGGGTGTCGATGGAGGATCAGGTGAAGCCGCGGCGAAACACCTCACCCTCTCCCCGCTTCGTGCGGAGAGGGGAAGCGCGGTTGCTCTAGCCTTGCTGAATGCGGCGTCGTTGGGAGGCAATCATGGCTGACATTCGCGTCGGCGTTACCGGAAGCGGCGGCCGCATGGGACGGATGCTGGTGGCGGAAGTGCGGGAGACGCCGGGGCTGGTACTCGCCGGCGGCAGCGAGGCGGCGGGCAGCGCGCTGCTCGGCCGCGACATCGGCGAGCTTGCCGGCATCGGCCCGGTCGGGCTGTTGGCGAGCGCGGATGCGGCGGCGCTCGTCGCCGGCGCCGATGTCGTCATCGACTTCACCGCGCCGGCGGCGGCTGTCGCGCATGCCCGGCTCTGCGCCGAGCACGGCACCGCGCTCGTTCTCGGCACCACCGGGCTCGGCGCGGCCGAGACGGCGGCGGTCGAGGCGGCGGCCAAGCGCGCCCCCATCGTCTGGGCGCCGAATATGAGCCCGGCCGTGACCTTGCTGCAGGATCTCGTCCGCACCACGGCGCGGCTCCTCGGCGAGGACTACGACATCGAGATCCTGGAGATGCACCACAAGCACAAGGTCGACGCGCCCTCCGGCACGGCGCTGGCGCTCGGCCGCGCCGCCGCGGAAGGCCGCGGCATCGATCTTGCCGGCCATAGCCAGCGCGTGCGCGACGGCCATACCGGTCCGCGCAAGCCCGGCGATATCGGCTTTGCCAGCCTGCGCGGCGGCGATGTCGTCGGCGACCACATCGTCGTCTTCGCCGGCGAAGGCGAGCGGCTCGAGCTCACCCACCGCGCCGCCAGCCGCCGCCTCTTCGCCCGCGGCGCCATGCGCGCCGCCCGCTGGGTCGCAGGCCGCAAGCCCGGTCTCTACGGCATGCGCGACGTCCTCGGCCTCGGCGCCTGAGGGGTGCGGGCTTACGCTAGGGCTGGCGCGTCGCCGCTCGTGCTTGCGTCGGCAATTTTTATGTCGGGGGTGTACACCAGAGGCGTAGTCTGCTCCCCGAGCGTCAGAAGGGCGAGAGGCGTTGGCGCCAGCGTGCCAGCGCTTCGGTGAGGCCGCGCGCGACGCGGCGCCGCTCTGCCGGGCCGAGGAAGCTGCCGACCACCAGCGTGCGGCCATGCGAGGTCAGCACCAGGCGGTTGGTGTGCTCGTCCTCTTCCTCGAAGCGGACGCGCAGCCAGAAGGGCTGGAACTGCCAGCGCCGGCGCTCGCCATAGATGCTGATGCGGTCGACCGTGAGGCTCTCTTCGGTGAGCTTCAGCTCCTCGCTCTGCCGCGCCTGGCGGTAGCTGAGGCGGAAGGCGAGCCAGACCAGGAGGATGTCGACGCCGAAGAAGGGGCTGACCGGCCAGGCGCCATGCAGCACGAAGAACAGGCTGACGCCGAAGCTCACTGCCGCCAGAGCGAGCATCAGCACGGTGAAGCCCTTGGGCGGCAGGCTGCGGTAGGGCCTCAGCACCGCCTGGTATTGCACGCCGGGCGCAGGTTCGGCGCTGTCGGTCATGGTTTCACGATAGGCCAGCCTCTTTCCGAGGTAAACGCCGCTTTCGCCGGGCTGGTGCCCTGGCTAAGCTCGTCAAAATGAGCCCCAAGGATGTTGACGAGTTCTTTCGCCGGCTTGCCGAGCAGCGGCCCGATCCCCGCAGCGAGCTCGACTACATCAATCCCTATACGCTGCTCGTCGCCGTCGTGCTCTCGGCACAGGCGACCGATGCCGGCGTCAACAAGGCGACCGCCGAGCTCTTCAGGCAGGTCCGCTCGCCGCAGCAGATGCTCGATCTCGGCGAGGCGGCGCTGCGCGACTACATCAAGACCATCGGCCTCTTCAACAGCAAGGCCAAGAACGTCATCGCCTTGAGCCGCAAGCTCGTCGAGGAACATCACGGCGAGGTGCCGCGGGTGCGCGAGGCGCTGGAGCTGCTTCCCGGCGTCGGCCGCAAGACCGCCAATGTCGTGCTCAACGTCGCGTTCGGCCAGCCCACCATCGCCGTCGACACGCATATCTTCCGCGTCGGCAACCGCACCGGCCTGGCGCCGGGCAAGACGCCGCTGCTGGTCGAGCAGGAGCTCGAGCGCGTCGTTCCCGACCAATGGAAGCGCAACGCGCATCACTGGCTCATCCTGCACGGCCGCTATACCTGCATCGCGCGCAAGCCGCGCTGCGAGACCTGCATCGTCGCCGATCTCTGCGCCTATCCCGAAAAGACGGGCGCCCCGCCGCCGAAGCCGCGGCTCGCTGCGCCCAAGCGCAAGGCGAAGCTGCGGCGCGCGGCGCCGGCAAAGAAACCGGCGCGTCAGCGGTAATAGTCGTGATCGTGCCAGTAGGGGTGATAGTGGCCGCCATCCTCGTAGACGATGCAGCCGCCGAGCGAGGTGAGCAGCGGCAGGGCGAGAAGGGCAAGCATGAGCATGCGTTTCATCGCGGTTCTCCCGAAGGCGCACGCTGCGCCGGTCGCCTTTGCTATGCAGGCAACAGCACCGGCCAACCCCGGATGTGACGCGGATTTAATCTTGGAATAGTTTGGCCGGCGTGTCCGTTCTCGCGCCTCGCCTCTCACGCGGAAGTGGCCGGCTCCCGCGCGCGACGCAACAGCAGCGCGAGTTCCGGCCGGCAGGAGCCGCAATTGCTGCCGGCGCTCGTCGCCTGCGTGATGGCCTCGACGCTGTCGAGACTGTGGTCGCGGATCGCCGCTTCGATCGCGCGCTCGCCGACGCTGCAGCAGACGCAAACGAGCTTGCCGCCCTCCGGGCTCCCCGGCGCCGGCTCGCCGGCGAGGAGCCGCAGATGGAGGGCGCGCACGCTCGGCTCGGCGAAAAGGCCGATGAGCCAGTCGCGCGCGACCGCCGGCCGCTCGCGCGCGATGAAGAGGCAGGCATCGAGCTGATCGTCGATGAGGCGCGCATAGCGATAGCTGCCGGTGCCGGCATCCTCATAGGCGAGCCAGCGGGTGGCGCGGCGCGCTGCGGGAAAGAGGCGGCGCGCCCAATCCTCCCAAGCCTCCGGCCGCTCGCTGCCGGCGAGCTCGTAGCGGAAGCCGTAAGGCGTCACTGCCATGGCCCAATCGAGCCCGTCGAGCGCCGTTGCGCCGAGGCGGCGCCGGCTGGCGAGAAAGGCTTGCCAGCGCGTGCGCAGCGGCTCGAGCCGCACCGGCGTATGTTTCAATTCGGGCTGGCCCGAGATCGGATCGACGGCGGCGTTCACCACCGCGCCGATGCGTGCCCGGCTCGCATGGGTCGTTCCCCAATGCATCGGCGCGAAAGCGGTGCCGCGCGGCTGCTCGGCGCTGTGGCGCAGCCGCAGCACCGCTTCGCCATGCGGGGAGACGAGGCGCGCCAGCGCGCCATCGGCGATCTCGGTATCGGCGGGATTGACCGCGACGAAAGGCTCGGGCTCGTGCGCGGCGAGGCTCGGTGAGCGTCCCGAGCGCGTCATGGTGTGCCAATGGTCGCGCAGCCGCCCGGTGTTGAGCAGCACGGGGAACGCTGCCGAGAGGCGATGCTGCGGCGGCCGCGGCGTCACGGCGACAAAGCGCGCGCGGCCGTCCGGCGTGAAGAACCGGCCATCGCCGAAGAGCCGCTTCGTGCCCTCGGGACGTTCCGGCGGCGCCGGCCACTGCACCGGCTGCAGCGCGTCATACCTGGCGTCGTCGAGCGCCGCGAGCGCGCCGATGTCGAAATCGCGGCTGCCGCCATTCTCGAAGGCAGAGAGAAGCGCGTGCTCGCGAAACACATCGGCCGCCGAGCGAAAGGCGAAGGCATCGGCGAAGCCGAGGCGCTGCGCGACGGCGGCGACGATCTGCCAATCGGCGCGCGCTTCGCCCGGAGGCTCGAGAAAGGCGCGCTGGCGCGAGATGCGCCGCTCGGAATTGGTGACGGTGCCGTCCTTCTCGCCCCAGGCCAGCGCCGGCAGCAGCAGATGCGCGAGCCGCGCCGTATCCGTGTCGCGCATGCAGTCGGAGACGATGACCAGCGGACAGCGCTCCAGCGCGGCGCGCACGCGGTCGGCCTCGGGCATGCTGACCACCGGATTGGTGGACATGATCCAGAGGGCGCGGATGCGGCCTTCGGCGACCGCGTCGAACATCTCGACCGCTTTGAGCCCGGCATGCTCGGCGACCGCCGGCGCGCGCCAGAAGCGCCGCGCCAGGTCGCGATGCGCGGGATTGTCGATCTCGAGATGCGCCGCGAGCTGGTTGGCAAGGCCGCCCACCTCGCGCCCGCCCATCGCGTTGGGCTGGCCGGTGAGCGAGAGCGGTCCGGCACCGGGCTTGCCGATGCGCCCGGTGAGGAGGTGGCAATTGATGATGGCGTTGACCTTGTCGGTGCCGCTGGTCGATTGGTTGATCCCTTGCGAATAGAGCGTCACCACGCGCTCGCTCCGCGCGAACCAGTCGAAGAAGCGGCGCACCTCTTCTGTCGCAAGGCCGCAGCGCTCGGCGACGCTCTCGACCGAAGGCGCTGCCGTGCGCGCCGCCGCCAACGCTTCGGCCGCGCCGCTGGTGTGCTGCGACAGGAACGCCTCATCGGTGCAGCCGGCATCGGCGAGATAAGCGAGAAGCGCGGCGAAGAGCACGGCATCGCTGCCCGAGCGCAGCGCCAGATGCAGGTCGGCGGCATCGCTGCTGCGCGTCCGCCGCGGATCGATGACGACGAGCCGGCGATCGGGCCGCGCTGTGCGGGCGCGCAGGATGCGGTCGAACAGAACCGGATGGCACCAGGCGGCATTGGAGCCGACGAGCACGACGAGCTCGGCGTCGTCGAGGTCGTCATAGCTTGTCGGCACGGTGTCGGCGCCGAAGGCGCGGCGGTGACCGGCGACGCTCGAGGCCATGCAGAGCCGCGAATTGGTGTCGATGTTGCCGGTGCCGAGAAAGCCTTTGCACAGCTTGTTGGCGACGTAATAGTCCTCGGTGAGCAGCTGGCCCGAGACATAGAACGCGACGGAATCGGGGCCGTGCTCGGCGATGGTGCGTGCAATCCCGTCGGCGGCGAGATCGAGCGCCCGGTCCCAGGTGACGCGCTCGCCCCGCCACAGCGGATGCAGCAGCCTGCCGGCAAGGCCAAGCGTCTCCGCCAGCGCCGTGCCCTTGGAGCAAAGCCGGCCGCGATTGGCGGGATGCGCGGGATCGCCGGCGACCTCGACCGTGCCGTCGAAGGAGCGCTGGACGCGGATGCCGCAGCCGACGCCGCAATAGGGGCAGGTCGTCGCGATCTGGCGCTGCATCAGGCCGCGGCGCGGCTGCCGCGCTCCTCGATCTGCGCTTGCCCGAACATGACGGCGTGGCGGATGCTCGAAATGTCGGTGCGCTCGCGCATCAGCCGCACATACCAGGGACCGTCGGCGGTATCGCCGTAGAGCACCGCGCCGTCGATGCGGTTGTTGCGCAGGAACAGCTTCTTGTAGACGCCGCTCGAGCGGTCGTGCAGCACGATGCTCTCGGCGCCGGCGCCGCCGGAAACGTTGCCGGCGGAGAACAGCTCGATCCCCGTCACTTTGAGCTTCGCTGCGGCGAGCGAGCCGGGATAGCGCGCGCAGCCCCAGCCGACGAGATGATTGGCGCAGACCTTGGCCTGCTCGTAGAGCGGTGCGACCAGTCCATAGGTACGGCCATGGCTCTCGGCGCATTCGCCCACGGCATAAATGGCGGGGTCGTAGGTGAGCATGGTGCTGTCGACGACGATGCCGCGCCGGCAGTGGAGACCGGCGGCGCGCGCCAGCGCCACGTTGGGGCGGATGCCGACGGTCATGACGACGAGATCGGCCGGAATCTCACGGCCATCCTTGAGCCGCACATCGCTCACGCGGTCGTTGCCGAGGATCTCCACCGTCTCCGCCGGCATGATGAAATCGAGGCCGCGCAGCTCGAGCGAGCCGCGCAGCAGACGCCCGGCATCGCCATCGAGCTGCTGCTCCATCAGCGTCGGCATGAGATGCACCAGCGTCACCTTCATGCCGCGCTTGCGCAATCCGTTCGCCGCTTCGAGGCCGAGCAAGCCGCCGCCGATCACCACCGCATATTCATGGTGCCGCGACGACGCCAGCATGCGGTTGACATCGGCAACGTCGCGAAAGCCGATCACGCCGGGCAAATCGGCGCCCGGGATCGGCAGCATGTAGGGCAGCGAGCCCGTCGCCAGCAACAGCCGGTCATAGCGCGCGACCGTGCCGTCGGCGGCGACGACCTCGCGGCGCCGCCGATCGATGGCGGCGACGGGCTTGCCCTTGTAGAAGGTGATGCCTTTCGCGCGGTACCACTCCTCGTCATGCAGCAGGATGTCGTCGATGCGCAGCTCGCCGGCGAGCAAGGGCGACAGCAGGATGCGGTTGTAATTGCCGTAAGGCTCGGCGCCGAAGATGGTGATGTCGTAGAGGTCGGGCGCGATCCGCAGCACTTCCTCGACGGTGCGCATCCCGGCCATGCCGTTGCCGACCACCACCAGCTTCCGACGCATCGCGACACTCCTGCCGTCACGCTTTTGAATCTCGCAAGCCGCGTGCCAACCCCGGCCCGCCGCGAGCGCCGCTGAATTGCCTCGTCCGGGGCAGGCGCGCCGGCGCGAAAGGCACGAAACGCTGCGCAAAAAAGCCAATTCTGCCGTTTCGATGGGCAAATTCGGCGGCTGCTTAATTTCTTGGCAGAGCCCGTAAAGCCGCGGATTGCCGCGCTCGAGTCGCCCGCGAACGGCGTTGCGGGCGATGGCATGTCTCTTGCGACGAGGGGGCTGCGGACATTCCGGCCGCGCTTGCCGAACGAGAGCTCCATGTCCTCACGCTTCAGCGATTTCAAAAAAGCGGGCCACTGGCCGACGCTTCTCGCCGCCTTCCTTTATTTCGACTTCAGCTTCATGGTCTGGGTCGCGCTCGGTCCGCTCATTCTCTACATCGCCAAGAGTCTCGATCTCTCCGTCGACGACCGCTTCGCCATCGTCGCCATCCCGATCCTTGCCGGCGCCGTGCTGCGCGTTCCCTTGGGCGCGCTCGCCGATCATATCGGCGCCAAGGCGACCGGCGCCGGCGCGCAGCTCGTCGTCATCATCGCCATCGCCTATGCCTGGCTCGCCGGCCTTCACAGCAAGCTCGAGCTCGAGCTGCTGGCGCTCGCGCTCGGCGTCGCCGGCGCGTCCTTCGCCGTGGCGCTGCCGCAAGCCGGGCGCTGGTATCCGCCGCGCTATCAGGGCCTCGTCATGGGCATTGCCGGCGCCGGCAATATGGGCGTGGTGCTGGAGACGCTGACGGCGCCCTGGCTCGCCGAGCATTTCGGCTGGCAGAACGCGTTCGGCTGCCTGCTGCTGTTCCTGGTGCCGACGCTGATCTTCTATCTCCTCGCCGCCAAGGACGCGCCGGAGCTGCGCCAGCGCGCGAGCTGGCGCAGCTATCGCGCCTTGCTCGCCGACGCCGATAGCTGGCGTTTCATGTTCTTCTACTTCATCACCTTCGGCGGCTTCGTCGGATTGGCCAATGCGCTGCCGCTTTATTTCACGCTGCAGTTCCACGTCTCGGGCGTCGCCGCCGGTCTCATCGTCGCGGTGATCGTGCTGTTCGGTTCGGCCTTCCGTCCGCTGGGTGGCCACATCGCCGACCGGCTCGGCGGCATCCGCACCTTGCTCGCGCTCTTCGCCGTGGTGAGCCTCGCCTACCTCGCCGTCGCGTTCCTGCCGAGCGGTCCGGCCGCGGCGGCCCCGTCGGGCTGGGGCATCGCCACCATGCCCGGCAGCGCCTGGGTCGCGATGCTGTTGTTCTCGGCCGGCGTGCTGGCGCTCGGCATGGGCAACGGCGCCGTCTTCCAGCTCGTGCCGCAACGCTTCCGCCCCGAGATCGGCATCATGACCGGGCTCGTCGGCTGTGCCGGCGGCATCGGCGGCTTCCTGCTGGCGCGCGTGCTCGGCCTGTCGAAAGTCTATAGCGGCGATTTCACCGGCGGCTTCATCCTGTTCAGCGTGCTGGCGCTGTTCTGCCTCGCCGGCCTCACCCTGGTGCGCAAGCGCTGGCGCGCCTCGTGGGGTGCCGTGTCGGGCGCGCGGGTTTAGCCGATGACGCCCGAGCAGAAACAGCTGGTGCGCGCCAGCTTCGCCAAGCTCGCGCCGATCGCCGATGACGCGGCGGCGCTGTTCTATCAGCGCCTCTTCACCCTCGACCCCAAGCTCAAGGCGCTGTTCACGCACGACATGAAGGAGCAGGGCCGGAAGCTTATGACCATGATCGGGACCGCGGTGGCGCAGCTCGACAAGGTCGAGGCGCTCCTGCCGGTGCTGCGGGAGCTCGGCAAGCGCCATGTCGGCTATGGCGTGCGCGACAGCGACTACGACACGGTCGCGATCGCTTTGCTCTGGACGCTCGAGCAAGGGCTCGGCGCCGATTTCACGCCGGCCTTGAAAGACGCCTGGACCGCCTGCTACGGGGTTCTCGCCGGCGAGATGAAAGCGGCGCGTTAGGAGTTTCCGGTCGCAGCGTGCGACATCGTCGCCGCCCCACCTCACTCACCCGCTGCGCGGGTCCCCCCTCTCCGCCCCTGAGGGGCGGAGAGGGTTGGGGTGAGGTGGGGTACATCGCCGAATCGCGATCGTCGGTACTAGAGCGGCGTCTGATGACTCTGGTGCGTGAAGGCGTCGCCGCCGCCGGCGCATTCGCGGGTCGCGGCCTGGACGAGCCGGCGCTGGCGCGTCTCGCTGCGGACGACGTGGAAGCCGCCGGCTCCGTCATAGAGGAAGATGTCGAGCACACAGTCGGCGCCGCGATATTGCCAGAGCTCGGCCGGCGGCTCGGCGCGGCGGAAATCAGGCTCGCCCAACAGCGCCACCACCTGCTCGGCGCTGAGCCCGGTGAGGCTCGGCATCGCGATCGGTCCGGCCGCGGCCGCTACCGGCGGCGCATCGGGCGCCGGGGCGGCGCTGCAGGCGCCGAGAAGCGCGACCAGCACCCCAGGCAAAAGAAAACGGCAGAAACGGCTGCCCCGCGGGGCAGCCGCCTTGCCGTTTGCCGTCTCGGCCGCGAAACGCGACCCGACCATCGTAATCTGCTCCCGGGGCGCGGAGCGCCCCGACGCGTTAGCTCGCCTTCGCTTCGTCCGCCAAGGAGAGAATCGTCGGCCGCGTCAACGGCGTCGGCGCGTCGCCGGCATCGGCCATCGGCTGCGCCTGGACATCGCCCGAGATTTGCCCGCCGCACTCGATCTCGATCTGACCATAGCGCACGGTGCCGATGACCCGGCCGCTGGCGCGGATCAGGAGACGCCGGCGCACATTGAGGGTTCCTTCGAAGCGGCCGCGGATCTCGGCGTCGTCGATCGAGGCCGAGCCTTTGAA
The DNA here is from genome assembly GCA_035517635.1 of Allostellaceae bacterium. Lineage (GTDB taxonomy): Bacteria > Pseudomonadota > Alphaproteobacteria > ATCC43930 > CGMCC-115725 > DAHUYF01. The sequence continues at coordinate 13,661 of DATIYL010000030.1, forward strand.
GAGGCCGCTCTCGGCGATGTCGATGTCTCGGCAATTGGCGAGATTGGCCTCGACGCTGCCTTCCACCACGAGCCGGTCGCAAGCGGTGATCTCGCCGGAGAGCGAGATCTCGCGGCCGACGATCAGCTTGCGCGTCTCGCTGTCGCGCTTCACCGGCGTCGGCACGGTCGGCGTCCGTGGCGTCTCGCTGGCCACGGCGGGCTTCGGGGTCTCGATCGGCTTGGGCGACTCTGCGCCGAGCGGCCGGGCCGCTGGCGGCATGGGCGGGCGGGCTGGCGCCGGGGTCGGAGCCGCGCCCGAGGGTCGCGCGCCGGGCTTCGCCGGAATACCCAGCTCCTCGCCGATCTCGGGCAGGAGCTTGTCGTCGTCACTGTGCTTTTTGCGGCCAAACATGGGCGGTGACACCTGATAGGAATTGTTGGACCAGGGTGAGCCTCGCGCCGAGTGATTAATCTTTCATTAACCTTGGTCGTCACGAGCCCGCGAATGTTTCGGCTGCCTCGTCCCGTCTTAGCCCCTCGAAGACGTGCAGCATGAATGCCGCCGCCGTCACCGGCGCCACCAGGTTGATCAGAGGCAACGACAGCAGAAAGACGATGACGATCCCGGCCAGAACCAGCCGACCGCGATGCCGCCGCCACATCGCCCGCGCCGCACTCAAATCGACCCGACGAAGCGCGACCAGCTCAAAATACCCGCGCCCGACAAGATAGCCGTTCAATCCGTAGTAGATAAAGAAATTTAATCCCGGGATGAGATGCAGCGGCAGGGCGAGCAGGTTGAGCGCCAGCGCGAGCAGCGAAAAACGCAGCGCACTCGAAAGCCCGGTGGCGACGCCGAGCGTTCGAATCGGCCCAATCCCCGGATATCGGCGGTTTTCCACCGCGGCGACGATGCCGTCGAGGAAGAAGCCCAGGACCAGCATGGTCACCGCCGGGAACAGCATCCAGGCGAGGAACAGCGCCGCGAGGCTGCCGGCGAGCGCGATGACGTCGTCGAGCCACGAAATCCCGGCGACTCGGGCATGGCCGAGCACCCAGCCGAAGCCGAGCCAGAGGGCAACAAGCACCGCGACAGCAAGCGCGAGGCTGATGCCGATGGCGCGGCGCTGCTCCGGCTCGAACGTATCCTCGATCGCCAGGCTGAAAGCCGTCAGCATCGGGCAGGGGCCGGCGCAGCAACGGATCTTACGGTCACGGCGCGCAGTCTAGCGCCCCCGTGCCGCGCCGTCGCGGGCTTGCCGGGGCGGGCCGCCTCTTTATACTCGCGCGCGGTTTTCTCAGCACGGAAGAGGCTCATGGCTGCTGCTCTCGATGTCGTCGGTATCGGCAATGCGATCGTCGATGTCATCGCCCAGGCCGACGACTTCTTTCTCGAGCGGCAGGGGTTGCGCAAAGGCTCGATGCAGCTCATCGATGCGGCGCGCGCCGAAGAGCTCTACGCCGCCATGGGGCCGGCGCTGGAAATGTCGGGCGGCTCGGCCGGCAACACCATGGCCGGGATCGCCTCGCTCGGCGGCAAGGGCGCCTATATCGGCAAGGTGAGCGAGGACGAGCTCGGCCATGTCTTTGCCCATGACATGCGCGCCATCGGCGTGCGCTTCGATGCCGCGCCGTTGCGCGGTGGTGCGCCGACGGCACGCTCCCTCATCCTGGTGACGCCGGACGCGCAGCGCACCATGAACACCTTTCTCGGCGCCTGCGTTGAACTCGGCCCCGAGGACATTTCGGCGGAGCTCATCGCCTCGGCGCAGGTGACCTATCTCGAGGGCTATCTCTTCGATCCGCCGCGCGCCAAGGCGGCCTTCCAGAAAGCGGCCGAGCTCGCCCATGCCGGCGGTCGCAAGGTCAGCCTCACCCTCTCGGACGCGTTTTGCGTCGAGCGCTACCGCGCCGAGTTCCGCGCGCTGATCGAAGGCCATATCGACATCCTCTTTGCCAACGAGGGGGAGATCACGGCGCTCTATGGCACGAAGGATTTCGACGCCGCGCTCCACGCCGTCCGCGGCCATTGCGAGGTCGCGGCGCTCACCCGCAGCGAGAAGGGCTCGGTCATCCTCGCCGCGGAGGAGACGCACTGGATCGCCGCGGCGAAGGTCGAGAAGCTGGTCGACACCACCGGCGCCGGCGACCTTTATGCCAGCGGCTTCCTCTTCGGCCTTACCCATGGCCGCGACCTTGCCAGCTGCGGCCGACTCGGCAGTCTCGCCGCCGCGGAGGTGATCGGCCATTTCGGCGCGCGGCCCGAAACCTCGCTCAAAGCGCTGGCGCAGCAGGCCGGCCTGCTCTGAGCCGAGGCGCCGCGTCGCGGCACCTCAATCGTGATGCTCGTCGTGGTGATCTTCGTGGTGGTCGTTGCCGTGGTGCTCCCCCGCGGGTCCCGGGTGCGCTTGCGGGTGCGGCGGCGGTCCGCCATGGCCGGGCGGGTTTGCGCCATGCGCGGCGACGACTTCATGGCCCTCGAAGACCCCGGGATGGCGGCTGGCGGCGACAGCCGGCCGGCCATGGTTCACCGAGGCGAGCAAAGCGTGATTGCCGGCGGCGGCATGCTCATGCTGCTCCTGCAGCGGCGTCGGTCCGTGATGCGCCTCGCGCGCGAAGGCCTCTTGTTGCGGCGTCGGCCGGGCGTGGAGGCCGTGCGGGCCGCCGTTGAAGCTGATGTTCACCCGGTTGACGATGACCGTCTTGTTGTAGGTGACGACATGGACGCCGCGGACATTGGCGAAGGCGCGGTTGTAATTGAAGACGCCATGGGCCCAGAAGCCGCCGACGAAGCCGGTGCCGATATAGCCGAAGCCGTAATTGACGCCGCCGTAAAAGCCGATATGCGGCCCCCAATAGCCGGCATGCCAGACATAAAGTCCGTTGCTCCAGCCCCAATATCCCGGCGTCCAGAGCAGGCCCACCGCCGGCGGTTCCACCCATGTGCCCGGGACCCAGTAATAGCCGGCCGGGCCATAGGCCCAGTAGCCCGGCATCCAGAGATAGCCGGCGGCGGGGATGGGCGGCTGGACATAGACCGGCAGCAGTGGCGGCGCGACACGGATGGAGACGCCGACGACGACCTGAGCGGATGAAGCGGCCGGGGCCGCAAGCACGGCCAGCCCCAGCCAAAGCGGCAGCAGAAAGCGGAAGGGACGCATCAGGGTTGCCTCGCGGGTGGTTCCAACTCGCGCAGTGCGCGTGACTATCACGGGCGAGAGGCCGGCGTCTCGGGCAATTATGAGGCATGGACGACCCGGGTTTGCCGCCGCTCCCGGGCGGCGCCGGCCGAAAATCATCGACCGGGGGCGTGATCTCGGCTATACCACCGCCGCCATTGCCTTCCGGCGCGGCCATCCCCACTTAACCCCGTCATCCCGTTTTAACCATTTTCCGGCATCGTGCCGCGCCCATGGATATCCGCAACATCGCCATCATCGCGCATGTCGACCACGGCAAGACCACCCTGGTCGATCAGCTGCTGCGCCAGAGCGGCGCCTTCCGTGCCAACCAGCAGGTGATGGAGCGGGCGCTCGACAGCAACGATCTCGAGCGCGAGCGCGGCATCACCATCCTCGCCAAATGCACCTCCGTGCTCTGGCAGGGAACGCGCATCAACATCGTCGACACGCCGGGCCATGCCGATTTCGGCGGCGAGGTCGAGCGCATCCTCAGCATGGTCGACGGTGTCGTCGTGCTGGTGGATGCCGCCGAGGGGCCGATGCCGCAAACCAAATTCGTCGTCGGCAAGGCGCTGCGCCAAGGGTTGCGGCCGATCGTCGTCATCAACAAGGTCGACCGCCCCGACGCGCGCGTCCACCAGGTGCATGACGAGATTTTCGATCTCTTTGCCGCGCTCGAGGCGACGGACGAGCAGCTCGATTTCCCGACGCTCTACGCTTCGGGCCGCGCCGGCTGGGCGGTGGCCGATCTCGATGCGCCGCGGCAGGATCTGAGCGCGCTCTTCGACCTCATCGTCCGCCACGTGCCGGCGCCGACGGCCTATCTCGACGCGCCCTTCACCATGCTCGTCACCACGCTCGAGAGCGATCCCTATCTCGGCCGCGTGCTGACCGGCCGTATCCATAGCGGCACGGCGCGCGTCAACATGCCGGTGAAGGCCTTGGCGGGCGACGGTCGCGTCATCGAGCAGGCGCGTCTCACCAAGCTGCTCGCCTTCCGGGGGCTCGAGCGCAAGCCGATCGACGAGGCCGAGGCGGGCGACATCGTCGCCATCGCCGGTCTCACCGAGACCACCGTCGCCGACACGATCTGCGCGCCGGAGGTCGGCGAGGCGCTGCCCGCGACGCCGGTCGATCCGCCGACCTTGGCCATGACCTTCTCGGTCAATGACAGCCCGCTCGCCGGTCGCGAGGGCAGCAAGGTCACCTCGCGCATGATCGTCGAGCGCCTGCGCCGCGAGGCCGAGGGCAATGTCGCGATTCGCGTGCGCGAGACCGAGGACAAGGATGCGGTCGAGGTCGCCGGCCGCGGCGAGCTGCAGCTCGGCGTGCTCATCGAGACGATGCGGCGCGAGGGCTACGAGGTCGCCATCTCGCGCCCGCGCGTGCTGTTCAAGACCGATTCCGCCACCGGCCAGCGTCTCGAGCCGGTCGAAGAAGTGCAGATCGACGTCGATGAGGAATTCTCCGGCATCGTCGTCGAGAAGATGGCGCATCGCAAGGCCGAGATGATCGACATGCGGCCCTCCGGCGGCGGCAAGCAGCGCCTCACCTTTCTGGCGCCGACGCGCGGCCTGATCGGCTATCAAGGCGAATTCCTCACCGACACGCGCGGTACCGGCATCATGAGCCGGCTCTTCCATGGCTACGCGCCGTGGAAGGGGCCGATCGAGGGCAGGCGCAACGGTGTGCTCATCTCGACCGGCGAGGGCGCGGCGATCGCGTATGCCCTCTGGAACCTCGAGGATCGCGGCCCGATGTTCATCACGCCGGGAACCCAGGTGTACCAGGGCATGATCATCGGCGCGCATACCCGCGACAATGATCTCGACGTCAATCCGCTGAAGGGCAAGCAGCTCACCAACATCCGCACCACCGCCAAGGACGAGGCGGTGCGGTTGACGCCGCCGATTCTGATGACCTTGGAGCAGGCGATCGCCTATATCGCCGATGACGAGCTGGTCGAGGTGACGCCGAAATCCATCCGCCTGCGCAAGCGCTTCCTCGATCCCAACGAGCGCAAGCGCCAGGCGCGCGCGGCGGAAGCGGGGTGAGAGCCGAGTTGTCAGTCGTCAGTTTTCAGTTCTCAGCTCCGGCGATCAGGCGACTGACGACTGAGAACTGAAAACTGAGAACTTGGCTGACAGCTGACAGCTTCTTCGGTATGGTCCCCTCGCTTTCACCCCGATCGGACCAGTCGAATGCGCTTGAAACTTCTCTCTCTCGTCGCCTGCCTTTTTCTCGTGGCGCTCGCGCCGGCGCGAGCGGCGGATCCTCAGAACACGGTCTACATGGATGTGCCGGCGGGCCGCGTCGTGATTGCGCTGCGGCCCGATCTTGCGCCCAAGACGGTGGCGCATTTCAAGACGCTGGTACGGCGCGGCTTCTATGACGGGCTCACCTTCCATCGCGTCATCGGCGGCTTCATGGCGCAGGGCGGTGATCCCAAGGGCGACGGCACCGGCGGTTCCGGCGAGACGGTGCCGGCCGAGTTCAGCCAGGGGCATTTCGTGCGCGGCACGCTTGGTCTCGCCCGTTCCGCAGACCCCAACAGCGGCGACAGCCAGTTCTTCATCTGCTTCGCGCCCGCCCCCTTCCTTGACGGCAAATACACGATCTTCGGTCAAGTCGTCTCCGGCATGGAGGCGGTCGACGCCCTGAAGAAGGGCGATCCCAACCGCAACGGGACGGTCGTCAACCCTGACCACATCATCCGTATGCAGATCGCCGCGGATGCCGACAAGAAAAAGGGCTGAGCGCAGCTTGCTGCCGGCGAGGCGGTGTGGAATAACCCGCCCATCCTGTCCCGGAGGTGCGGCATGAGCAATACAGACCACGAGAACACGCTCTTTCTCGACGTGCCCGCCGGCCGGGTCGTCATCGAGCTGCGGCCGGACCTCGCGCCCGGTCACGTCGCGCGCATCAAAGAGCTGGTGCGCGAGGGCTTCTATGACGGCATCGTCTTCCATCGCGTCATCGACGGTTTCATGGCGCAGACCGGGGATCCGCGCGGCGACGGCACCGGCGGCTCGGGGCGGAAGCTCAAGGCCGAGTTCAACGCCGGCAAGCATCTGCGCGGCACCTGCTCGATGGCGCGCGCGCAGAGCCCCGATAGCGCCGACAGCCAGTTCTTCATCTGCTTCGCGCCGGCGCCGTTTCTCGACGGCAAGTACACCGTTTGGGGCCAGGTCGTCTCGGGGATGGAGCATATCGACGCCATCAAGAAAGGCGACGACGACGACAATGGCGCGGTCGATGATCCCGACAGCATCATCCGCCTGCAAGTTGCCGCCGACGCCGAGAAGTAAAAGCGCCGCGGATGCGCGGCGATAGGCGCCGCTCATGAGCTCCTGGCGCCAGGCGCTCGAGGTCTATCGCGACCGGCGCATGCTGGCGATCCTGTGCATGGGCTTCTCGAGCGGCCTGCCGCTGCCGCTCACTTTCGGCACCCTGTCCTATTGGCTCGCCGAGACCGGCGTGTCGCGCACCGATATCGGCCTCTTCGTGCTGGTGGGCTTCTCCTACAACTACAAGTTCGTCTGGTCGCCTTTCATCGACCGCTTGCCGATCCCCTATCTGACGCGCCGGCTCGGCCGGCGGCGCAGCTGGGCGGTCGTGATCCAATTGCTGCTGATGGCGGCGATCTTCGCGCTCGGCCGCACCGATCCCAAGACCGATCTCGCCGTCACCGCGCTGCTGGCGGTCGTCGTCGCCTTCCTCTCGGCGAGCCAGGACATCGTCATCGACGCCTACCGCATCGAACTGCTGCAGGCGGACGAGCAAGGTGCCGGCGCGGCGGCGACGCAATGGGGCTATCGCGTCGGCATGCTGGCATCGAGCGCCGGCGCCTTCGACGCCGCGGCCTTCGGCGGCTGGCACTTCTCCTACACCGTGATGGCGGCACTGATGGCGGTGGGAG
>DATIYL010000031.1:0-34073 GCA_035517635.1 Allostellaceae bacterium
CTTCGCCGGCAGCCTGGTCGAGATGTCGCTCGGCACCGCCATCGGTGCGGTGACTTTCACCGGCTCGATCATCGCCTTCGGCAAGCTGCAAGGGCTGATCACCGGCAAGCCGCTGGTCTTCCCCGGGCAGCATCCGCTCAACGCGCTGCTGGGATTGCTGCTGCTGGCGATCATCATCTGGTTCGTCCTCGCCCAGTCGGCGGCGGGCTTCTGGGGCATCGTCGTGCTCTCGCTGGCGCTGGGATTGCTGCTCATCGTGCCGATCGGCGGCGCCGACATGCCGGTGGTCATCTCGATGCTCAATTCCTATTCCGGCTGGGCGGCCTGCGGCATCGGCTTCACGCTCGCCAACAGCCTCCTCATCATTACCGGGGCGCTGGTCGGCTCCTCGGGCGCCATCCTCAGCTACATCATGTGCAAGGGGATGAACCGCTCGATCTTCAACGTCATTCTCGGCGGCTTCGGCACCGAGGGCGGCGTCGTGGCCGCGGGCGCGGGGCATGGCGACCGCGCGGTCAAGGCGGGGAGCGCCGAAGACGCCGCCTTCATCATGAAGAATGCGAGCTCGATCATCATCGTGCCCGGCTATGGCATGGCCGTGGCGCAGGCGCAGCATGCGCTGCGCGAGATGGCCGACCTGCTGAAGCGCGAAGGCGTCACCGTCCGCTATGCCATCCACCCCGTGGCGGGGCGCATGCCCGGGCACATGAACGTGCTCCTTGCCGAGGCCAACGTGCCTTATGACGAGGTGCTGGAGCTCGAGGAGATCAACCGCGATTTCGCCTCGACCGACGTCGCCTTCGTCATCGGCGCCAACGACGTCACCAACCCCGCCGCCAAGACCGACCCGTCCTCGCCGATCTACGGCATGCCGATCCTCGATGTCGAGCGGGCGAAGACGGTGCTCTTCGTCAAGCGCTCCATGGCGTCCGGCTATGCCGGCGTCGAGAACGAGCTCTTCTATCGCGACAACACCATGATGCTCTTCGGCGACGCCAAAAAGATGTGCGAAGAGATCGTCAAGGCGATGGAATAAAGGCGAGCGCGCGACGAGCGCGCTCTAGCGCGCTCGTCCGCGGCGGCGACAGCGGTTGCACAGCAACCGCGAGAGCCGAACCCCAGCCGGCAAAGGCCGCAGCTCCCAAAAACCAAAGCCGCCGCGGAAGATCCGGGCGGCTTTGCCAATCGGCGGCTCTAAGGAACGCCTAGTAGCCCTCGCGCTCCATGCGCTTTCTCAGGAGCTTGCGGTAGCGGCGCACGGCCTCGGCCTTCTCGCGCGCGCGGCGTTCGGAGGGTTTCTCGTAGTTGCGGCGGAGCTTCATCTCGCGGAACACACCTTCGCGCTGCATCTTCTTTTTGAGAGCGCGCAACGCCTGGTCGACGTTGTTGTCGCGGACGAGAACTTGCACGAGAACTCCGCTCCTTTCATCAGGGCGAAAAAAAGCCGGCTGCGGAACCGCAGCCAGATTGGATGATTAATAGCACGGCGTCGCGGAGTTGTGAAGCGGCCGGCGGCGATCGTGAGCGCCGGGCGTGGCGATTTCGCACTAGGCTTACCCTCGGAAGGTGAGCGAATGGTGAAGAAACTCACGATCGCCGCGGCAGCGACGCTGGCCCTGCTCGTCGCCGGTTGCGCCGCAAACAATTCCTCGTCGCAACCGCCGACGCAGCGCAATACCCTCGGCCAGACGATCGATCCCCAGACCGGCCTTCCCGTGCCTGGGTCGCCGGGCTATGGCGGATACTAGATAGCGCCCGGAAGCGGGCAGCGATCGGAGGCGACGCGTCGCGGTGCTTTACCGCGGCGGCGGCGGCGCACATATTACCCGGCATGGCCATCCTCAAAATCGCCCGCATGGGCCATCCGGTGCTGCGCGGCATCGCCGCCGAGGTCGCGGATCCGACCGCACCCGAGGTGCAGCGGCTGGTTGCCGACATGGCGGAGACCTTGGCCGATGTCGCCGGCGCCGGGCTGGCGGCGCCGCAGGTGCATGTGCCGCTGCGCGTCGTCCTTTTCCGCGTGCCCGAAGAGCGCATCACCGGCGCGCCCGACGACCTGCCGCAACCGCTGATCGCGCTGGTCAACCCGGTCATCGACAAGCTGGGCGAAGCGCAGGAGCTCGGCTGGGAGGGCTGTCTCTCCGTGCCGGGCTTGCGCGGCGCGGTACCGCGCTGGACGCGCATCCGCTATCGCGGCACGACCCCCGAGGGGGAGCGCATCGAGCGCGTCGCATCCGGCTTCCACGCCCGCGTGCTGCAGCATGAGTGCGATCATCTCGACGGCATCCTCTATCCGCAGCGCATGACCGATCTCCGCCTCCTCGTCTTCAACGAGGAAGGCGCGCGCTATCCGATCGATCTCGCTGCGGCGCGCGCGGCGGAATAAGGCGATGGAAGAACGCGAAAAGCGCGCGGCGCTGCTCGAGGCAATGCTGCCCGACGTGCCGTTCGACGGCTGGAGCCGCGGCGCGCTCGCGGCCGCGGCGCGGCACGTCGGCATCGACGATGCCGCGCTCGCCGGGCTTTTCCCTGGCGGCCCGCGCGACGCTGTCGCCGAGTTCAGCCGCTGGGCCGATCGCCGCATGCTGGCGGCGCTGTCGGAAAAGAAGCTCGAGGCGATGAAGGTGCGCGCGCGGATTGCGACGGCGGTGCGCACGCGTCTCGACGTGCTCGAGCCGCATCGCGAAGCGGTGCGGCGCGCGCTGGCGCTGCTCGCCCTGCCGCAAAACCTGGCGCTGGGCCTGAGGCTGCTCTACGGCACCGTCGATGCGATCTGGTACGCGGCCGGCGACACCGCCACCGATTTCAACTTCTATACGAAGCGCGGCCTGCTTGCCGGCGTGCTCGCCACGACGACGCTTTATTGGCTCGACGACCGCTCGCCCGGGACCGAGGAGACCGACGCCTTCCTGGAACGGCGCCTCGCCGATGTGCTGGCGCTGCCCAAGCTCGGCGCGCGGATCGGCGAGAGCTTCGCCTGGCTGCCCAATCCCTTCCGCCTGATGCGGGCCGCGCGCCGGCATTGATGCGGCTTACGGCGCGGCGTTCGCCTCGCCATGCGCCGCCGCGTACCAGAAGCCGAGCGCGGCGATCACGCCGCCGGCGAGCACCGCCCAGAGCACCGCGCCATAGCCGCCCGCCATCGTCCACAGCAGCGCCGCCCCAAACGGCGCCGCGGCGCGCGCGACATTGGCCGGCAGCGTCAACGCGCCATTGATCGCGCCATAGGCCTCGCGCCCCAACAGCTCCGGCACTGCCAAGCCGCGCACGATGGTGATGACGCCGTTGGCCGCGCCGTAAATTGCGGCGAAGGCGAAGAGGCCGGCGCGACCCGGCAGCGCGATCAGCAGCAGCACCGACACTGGAAACGCGACGAAGGCGATCCGCCCCGCGACCGCAGCCGAGAACCTTCGGCCGAATGCCATAAGCACGATGCGGCCGAGCACCTGCGCCGGCCCGATCACGGCGATCGCGGCGACAATGACGCTCATCGCCATGTGCCGCTCGGTCAGCAATGGAATGATGTGGAAGGTGAGCGCGGCGAAATTGGCGTAATAGGCGGTAAAGCACAGGGCGAGCGCCCAGAACACCGGGTGGCGCAAGGCGCGATGAAGCGCGGCCCGGTCGAGCGCGCGCCTTGCCGCTGCATGCGCCGGCGTGCTCCTTCCCGCGCGATCCTCGCCGAGCAGCAAGGCATGCACAGGGAGCGCCAAAGCGAGGTTGGTGAGCGCCAGCAGCACCAGCGCATCGCGCCAACCAAAAGACGCGATGAAGAGCTGGGTGAGCGGCACGAAGACCGTGCTGGCGAAGCCGCCGATCAGCGTCAGCGCGGTGATGCGCGTGCGATAGCTGTCGGGAAAGTGGCGCGTCAGCACGGCGAAGACCGGCTCATAGAGCGTCCCCGCCAGCGCCACGCCGAGCCCGAGCCAGAGGAGATAGAAGAGTGCGGGGTTTTCGACCCGCGACCACGCCGCCAGCATGAGCGCACCGAGCAGCGAGCCGGCGCTCATCACCGCGCGCCCATGGCCGCGGTCGATCAGCGCGCCGACGGGATAGGCCATGAGACCGGCGGCGAGCAGCCCCGCCGACAGCGCGCCGTTCAGCCATTCGCGGCTCCAGCCGAGCTCGCTCTCCATCGGCACGACGAAAAGCGAAAAGCTGTAATAGATCGATCCCCAGGAGACGAGCTGGGCGAAGGCCAGCGCGGCGACGAGCGGCCAGCCGCGCTTCATGCGCGGGCGTAGCCGGTCGGCTCGGCGGCCGGAATCGAGCGCGCGCCTTCGCCGAGCGCGAGCTGCATCTGCACGACATCGATCCAGCGGCCGAATTTGAGCCCCACCGCCACCTCATGGCCGATGGTGCGAAAGCCGAGCCGCGTGTGGAGACGGATCGATGCCTCATTGGCGCTGTCGCCGATCACCGCGATCATCTGGCGATAGCCGAGATCGCTGCAGTCGCGGATGAGGTCGCGCATCAAAGCGAGGCCGATGCCGCGATGCACCTGGTCGGACGCGACATAGACCGAGTTCTCGATGGTGTAGCGATAGCCCGAGCGCGCGCGGAACCGCCCGGCATAGGCATAGCCGACGATGCCGCCGGCGCGCTGCTCGGCAACGTGCCAGGGCAGCCCCGCCTGGCGGATCTGCCGCCAGCGCTGGGTCATCTCTGCCGCATCGGGGACCACCTCCTCGAAGGTATAGACGCTGGTCGCAACGTAATGCGCATAAATCCGCGCGATCTCCGGGATGTCCTCCGCCTCTGCGGCGCGAAGATGCAGCGGGGCGGCGGTCTCAGGCACGGGCTCCTCCTTCGCGAGGCAGAGAAAAACTTGCGGCTTGCTGCCGTTCTCTGACTTTGGCGGCTGGACGCTTCTGTCACAAACGAATTATCTTGGTCGATAGCATCAGTTTTTCTAATGGTTCCTATGGCCCGTACACCTCTCCCGCCGCTCAACGGGCTGCGCGCTTTCGAGGCGGCGGCTCGGCTCGGCAGCTTCGCGGCGGCCGCCGCAGAGCTCGGCGTCACCCCGGGTGCGGTGAGCCAGCAAGTGCGCGCGCTCGAGGCGCGGCTCGGCGCCCTGCTGTTCGAGCGGCGGCCGCAATCGCTGGCGCCGACCGAGGCGGCGCGCGCGCTGCTGCCGGTGCTGACCGAGGCGCTCGACGCGATCGCGGCATCGCTGCTGCGGCTCAAAGGATCCGCCACAGCGGCGGCGCCGCTTCGCCTGGCGTCGCCCGCGGGCTTTGCCGCGGGTTTTCTCTTGCCGCGCCTCGACCGCTTCCAGCGGCGAGCTCCTGGCGTCGCGCTGACGCTTTCCGCGACGGAGCGGCTGATCGAGCCGGGGAGCGAGATCGACGCTGCCATCCGCTTCGGCCGCGCCGGCTGGCGCGGCGAGCTCGGCTGCGATTTCCTGTTCGTCGATCGCCGCATCCCCGTGTGCAGCCCGCGCTATGTCCAGAGCCACCCGATCAGCGGTGGTGCGGTCGAGGCGCTCGCGGGACACACGCTGCTGGAAGCCCTGTCGCAGCCCGAAGACTGGGCGGATTTCCTCGGCGGCAGCGGCATTGCCGCGGAGCGCGCGCGGCGCTTAAGCTTCGGCGATGAGCGGCTCGCCGCCGATGCCGCGGCGCGCGGGCTCGGCATCGCGCTGCTCGACCGCGCGCTCGTCGCCGATCAGCTCGCTTCCGGCAGCTTGGTGGCGCCGCTGGCGCCGGCCGAGATGCTGCGCGGCACGGCCTGGTTCCTGGTCTATCGCGCCGCCGCCGCGAGCGATGCGCTTCAGCAATTCCGCGTCTGGCTTCTCGACGAGTGCGAGGGCGTCGCGGCGTAGGACCCGTAGGTTTAGGGGTAGCCCCAATAGGGATAGGAATAACCGTAGGGGTAGGGATAGGGATAAAAGGCGGAGTAGTACGGATAGTAATACGGATAGCGCCAGCCGTAATAGGGATAAGGCGACGGATAGGGCTGAGCCGCGCTCAGCGCCGCTGCCGGCACGCTCTCGCCCTTGGCCGACATGCACTGCACATAGCTCATGTCATAGCTGCGCTGCAGCGAGGCGCCGGTATAGCCCGCAGCGCCGGCGCCGCTGGCGGTGCCGAGCACAAGGCCGCTGGCCGCGCCGATCGCCGCGCCCGCCGCCGCTCCGCCGGTCGCGGCACCGATCGCGGCGCCGGCCGCCGCGCCGAGCACGGTGCCCAGAGCACCGCTGTTGACCAGGCTTTGGTTGGCAGCGGCGCCGGGAGAGGCGTTATTGATCCGGTTCGCGGCGAACTCGCGGCAGGTGGCATCGTCCTGTTGGAAATCGGCGAAGCTCTTGTCCTTCGCCGGAAGCACCATCACGGACGGCCCCGCCGGCAAGGGCGCCGCACAGGCGGCCAGAGACAGCGCTCCAAGGAGTGCAGCAAACCCAGCGGCGCGCGGCATGGACCTCTCTCCTGCGGGTGGACATGTAATGATATGCAGCGATGGCGACGTTGATCCACGTCAAAGTCGAACGACGGTGTCGTCATGCACGCCGGCGTGGGCTTCGGAGCTCCGTGAATCTTTCTCTGCCACAGGCGCGGCGATAAAAGCGTTGATCTCTCGCAAGCGCCTTGATGATGCAGTTGGTGTGGTACACGGAGGAAGCTGATGTCTCAACCGGAACGGCTGGAAGTCCTCATCCTGGGCAGTGGGCAAGGCGGCAAGTTGCTGGCCTGGCACTTGGCGAAATCGGGCCGGCGGACGGCCGTCGTGGAGCGCCGCTGGATCGGGGGCTCTTGTCCCAACATTGCCTGCATGCCCAGCAAGAATGAGGTCTGGAGCGCGCGGATAGCGCATCTCGTGCGGCACGCGGCGCAATTCGGCACGTCGACCGGTCCGACGGCGATCGACATGGCGAAGGTTCGTCAGCGCAAGCGCGACATGGTCGCGCGCGAGGTCGACTTGCATCTCCAGAACTACAAGGCGAGCGGCGCCGAATTGATCATGGGCAGCGGGCGGTTCGTGTCGCCGAAAACCCTCGAGGTGCAGCTGAATGACGGCGGGACGCGGCTACTGGCCGCCGAGCAGGTTTTCCTCAACCTCGGAACCCACGCCGCCATTCCGAACATCCCTGGCCTCGCCGCCGCCCGACCGCTGACGCATATCGAGGCTCTCGAGCTCGATTATTTGCCGTCCCATCTCATCCTGCTTGGCGGCGGCTATGTCGGTATTGAAATGGCCCAGGCCTATCGCCGCTTCGGCAGCCGGGTCACGGTCATCGAATCCTCGCCTCAGGTCATGAGCCGCGAGGATCCCGACATTGCGCAGGCCATGCAGCGGATCCTTGCCGAGGAGGGCATTCAATTTCTTCTGGCGAGCGAGACCCTCGATGTGCAGGGGAGATCCGGCGAGAAGGTCAGCCTGCGCGTCCGCGCGCAATCCGGCGAACAGAAGCTCGAGGGCAGCGATATCCTGGTCGCGGTGGGGCGCATTCCGAATACCGCCGGGATCGGGCTCGACGAAGCCAAGGTCCAGCTCGACGCGCGCGGCTATATCCGCGTCAACGAGCGGCTGGAGACAACGGCGCCCAATGTGTGGGCCATGGGCGAATGCGCCGGCAGCCCGCAATTCACGCATGTCTCCGTCGATGATTTTCGCATCATCCGCGACAATCTCACCGGCGGGAAGCGCAGCACGCACGATCGGCTCGTGCCCTACTGCGTCTTCACCGACCCGCCGCTCGCCCGTATCGGCCTCAGCGAGAGCGAGGCGCAGCGACAGGGCATCAAAGCGCGTGTCGCGAAACTGCCGATGAGTGCCGTGCTGCGGACCGCGACGACGGACGAAAAGCAGGGCTTCATGAAGGTCCTCGTCGGCGCCAGCGACGAGCGCATTCTCGGCTTCACGATGATCGGTGCCGAGGCCGGCGAGGTCATGGCTGTCGTGCAAACGGCGATGCTGGCGAACCTGCCCTATTCCAAGCTCCGCGAAGCGGTGATCGCGCATCTGACGATCGCCGAGGGGTTGGGCCCGTTGCTATCGAACGTGCCGGCTTGATCGAGTTCCCTTCGGACCGGCGATGGGCGAGCGCGTAAATCGCGGGAGATAAATCAGCCGGCGCCGGCCATAATGGTCTCTGCCCGAGGCGATGGGACCACCCGTATGCCGGGTCGGGGAGGGAACATGGCGCTGCTCATCGTCGATCTCGACAAATATATCGGCAACGCGCAAGCATGGCGCGACACTTTGAGGGAGAAGATCCCCGAATTGGAAATTCGCTTGTGGCCCGAGGCGGGAGAGCTGCGGGATATCGAATATCTCGCCTTCATGCATCCCGATTTCGACGCGCTTCCCGCGTTTCCGAAGCTGAAAGCGATGTTCAGCCGCTCGGCTGGAGTGGATGGCTTTGTCCGGCATCCCAAACTGCCGAAGGTCCCGCTCGGCAAGATCGAACCGCCCGGCGGCGATCCCATGATGACGGAATATGTCGTCATGCATGTTCTCCGCCTTCACCGCGACATGCCGGCTTACCAGGCCGCTCAGGCCAATCGGGAGTGGCGCCGCGTGCCGATCGTCCGGCCCGAGCAGCGACGCATCGGCTTCCTCGGCTACGGCATGATGGCGAAAGCGCCGGCGCTGGTGCTGAAGTCGCTCGGCTTCCCGGTTTCGGCTTGGGTTCGAAACCCGCGCGAGGCTGCCGAAATTCCGCTGTTCCACGGCAGCGAGCAGCTCGAGCGGTTTTTGCGACAAACCGATATCGCCGTCTGCCTGTTGCCGCTGACGCCGGAGACGGAGGGCATCTTCTGCGCCCGCACCTTTTCGATGATGCCGAAGGGCGCAATGCTGGTGAATGTCGGGCGCGGCAAACATGTGGTGAACGAGGATCTGATCAGGGCGCTCGATTCGGGACAATTGTCCTACGCCGCGTTGGACGCCCTCTGGCCCGAGCCGCTGCCTCGGGAAAGTCCGCTCTGGCTGCATCCAAAAATCACCGTGATGCCCCACGTAGCGCGGCGCCCGACCGTGCTTCAGCTCGTGACCGAGATCGTCGCGAACATCCGCAGCCTCCAAGCGGGCGGCGGGCTGCTGCAGGAAGTCGATACGAAATTGGGATATTGAGCACGGCCTTTCGAGCACGAAGAAACGCTGGGACAACGAGCGGTGCGTCCTTCGACTGCTCGCTGCGCTCGCGCTCAGGATGAGGAAAACTTCTTTGTGCCACCAAGAATTTACCTCATCCTGAGCCTGTCGAAGGACGCACCTTGGATTTGCAGCGCGCTACCCCGGCCCAGCGCCCAACTTACTTCCACATGTCTCGCATCCGCGCCGCGACATTCACCCGAACGGCCGGCGCCGACGAGGGTAACGCGGCTTGAGCGTTGCCGCCGGGCACGATCCTCTCGAACAGCGACAGCATGCTGTCGGCGATGAACCGGCTGCGCAGCGCCATGACGTAAGCATCGCCATGGCGATGCTGATGGCTGCGGAAGAAACGCGTGGGCTGCACCAGATGCAGGTGGTGCCGGGCGCGGGTCATGGCGACATAGAGCAGGCGGCGCTCTTCTTCCACTTGCCCAGGGCTGCCCACCGCCATGTCGGAGGGAATGCAGCCATCGGTGACGTTGAGCACGAACACGGCATCCCATTCCTGGCCCTTGGCCGAATGGATCGTCGACAGGATGAGATAGTCCTCATCGAGAAGAGGCGGTCTCGCTTCGGCGCTGGTGGCTTCCGGCGGATCCAGGGTCAGCTCCGTCAGGAAGGCGCCACGCGTCGCATAGCTTCCCGCGATCTGCTCGAGCTGATCGAGGTCGGCGGCACGCGCGCCGACATTGTCGTGCATGCGCTCGAGATGCGGCAGATACCAACGGCGAACCAGCGCCATCTGCCCGGTCCAGGGAGTCGCCGCGTCGCGCAGCCCCGATAGCAGGGCTGAGAGCTCCGGCCAATAGGGCGCGGCAGCGGACGGCACCGGGAAATCGGCGAGCGCGGCAAAGTCCCACCCCGCTCCCGCGAGATGCGTCAGCGCCGCGCGCGCGGTTGTCGGGCCGACGCCCGGCAGCAATTGCAGAACGCGGAACGCGGCGACGGCGTCCCTGGGATTCTCGATCCAGCGCAGCACCGAGAGCATGTCCTTGACATGCGCCGCCTCGAGGAATTTGAGGCCGCCATATTTGATGAAGGGAATGCCGCGGCGCGCGAGGGCGACCTCGAGCAGGTCGCTGTGGTGACCGGCGCGGAACAGCACTGCCTGCCGCTTCAAATCGATACCGGCCTCGCGGTGCTCGAGAATGCGCGCCACGACGTATTCAACCTGCGCCGCTTCATCGGCCGCCACGATCAGCTGCGGCCGCTCGCCAGAGGGCCGATCGGAAAAGAGCTGCTTGCGGAAGCCTTCGCCCGCCTGCTCGATGACGGCGTTGCAGGCGCTGAGGATCGGCTGCGTCGAGCGATAGTTCTGTTCGAGCGTGACGATTTGCGCCCGCGGCGTGAACTGCTTCGGAAAGTCCAGGATGTTGCGCACCGTTGCCGCACGAAACGAGTAGATCGACTGCGCGTCGTCGCCGACGACCATCAGCCCGCTTCCGTCGGGCTTCAGGCGCAGCAGGATCCGTGCTTGCAGAGCGTTGGTGTCCTGGTACTCGTCGACCAGCACATGGTCGAAACGCGTGCTGACGAGCCGAGCGAGCGCGGGCTCCTCCATCATATGCGCCCAGTAGAGGAGGAGGTCGTCGTAATCGAGCACGTTGTCGCGCTGCTTGGCCTCGACATAGCCGCCGAAGAGCCGCTTCAATTCCGCCTCCCATTCGGCGCACCAGGGGAAGGCGCTCGCCAGCGTGTCGCTGAGCGGACACTGCGCATTGACCGCGTGCGAATAGATGGCAAGGCACGTGTCCTTGCGCGGAAAGCGGACCTCCTGCTGCGCGAGCCCGAGATCGCTGCGGACGAGATTGAGCAGGTCCGCCGCATCGGCGCGGTCGAGCACGGTGAACGAGGGGTCGAGACCGACGCTGTCGGCGTGCTCGCGCAGCAAGCGGTTGCCGATGGCATGAAAGGTGCCGGACCAGGAGATCTCGCCCCCGGGTACCGCCTTCCCGGGTTTCCCCGCTCGCGCCGCCGCCAGGATGCGTTGCGCCCGGCCGGTCATCTCTGCGGCAGCGCGGCGCGTGAAGGTGAGCAGCAGGATCCGCTCGGGCGGCGTGCCGGCGAGGATCAGATTGGCGACCCGATGGGCGAGGGTATTGGTCTTCCCGGTCCCGGCGCCGGCAATGACCAGCAGCGGACCGGGCCCTCCCGTCGTGCCGCCGCCGATGCCGTACTCCACGGCTGCCCGCTGGCCAGGGTTGAGGCCGCGCAGATGTGCCGGGCAATCCATGGGGCGGGGCTCACCGGTTGGCAAAGTTCTGTCTCCGTTCTCATATACCGGGCCCTCTGCTCCTGTCCATGGGATGACCAGCTCTTCGCCAACCTGCGACGACCTGCCGCGAGTCGCGGATCGTCATTCCGGTCGGACCCGAGCGCATAGTTGCGCGGCAAATCATTGAGCCGAGCGCCCGCCGTGACAGCTCCAGGTGACGAAGCTTCGCCGATCCTCGTCGAGATCATCCGCGGTGAGATGGTGGAAAGCTTTCACCGCGGCGCGGTCGCGGTCGTCGATGCCTCCGGCAAGGTCGCGCGTTCCTTGGGCGACGTGGACCGACTCGTTTATCCCCGTTCCGCCCTGAAGCCGATCCAGGCCCTGCCGCTGATCGAGACGGGAGCGGCGGACGGAGTGGGTCTTGGGCCTGAGGAATTGGCTCTGGCCTGCGCTTCCCACCGCGGCGAGCCCATGCATACCGGGAAGGTCGCGGCGTGGCTCGCCAAGATCGGCCTCAGCGAAGCGGATCTCGAATGTGGCGTTCATCCGCCGCGGCACGAGCCATCCTATGCGGCGCTGTTGCGTGCCGGCGGCGCGCCATCGCAGCTTCACAACAATTGCTCGGGCAAGCATGCCGGCTTCCTGACCACCGCGGTGTGGATGCGTGAGCCGATCCGCGGCTATATCGAGGGCGATCATCCGGTTCAGCGGCGCGTTGCTCAGACCGTCGGCGAGATGGCGGGCTTCGACCTCTCTCGGGCGCCGCGCGGCCGGGATGGCTGCGGCATACCCGTGATTGCTCTGCCGCTGCGCGCCTTGGCCACCGCCATGGCGCGGCTCGCCGATCCCGCAGGCCTGAGGGAGCCACGGCGCGCCGCCGCCAAGCGGCTCCTCGACGCCATGGCCGCGGGGCCGCGCCTGGTCGACGGCACCGGCGGCATGACGGCGACGCTGATGAGTATCGCCGGGACTACGGTGCGCCTGAAGCCCGGCGCCGAAGGCGTGTTCGCAGCGGCGCTTCCGACCCTCGGGCTGGGCGTCGCGCTCAAGATCGATGACGGCGGCGCCCGCGCGGCGGAGCTTGCCATGGCGACGATACTCGACCGGCTCGGCTGTTTCACGGCGGAGGCGCGTTCCTCCGTCGCGCCATTTCTCGCGCCGCCGCTCAAAACCGTCGCCGGTCGCGAGGCCGGTCGGCTGCAGCCGACCGCGGTGCTTCAGTCCTTGTGACCGCCCCTCGTCAGTGCGGGGCGACCGCATGTTGATTCACCACAGAGATACGGAGGACACGGAGATCAGGTTCTTGGGCGCGCTACACGCGCCATTCTTCGCTTCTCCGTGATCTCCGTGCCTCAGTGGTGAATCTTTTCTCCTGATCGAGCATCACACCAGAGCCATCACCTCGTCACGAAACCGCTTCATCCGGTCGAGCGAGGCTTCGAGCGTCGGGCCGGCGAGGCTGAAATCGACGGCGGTAACGCCGAAATCGCGTAGGGTTCGGAGATCCTCGGCGATCTCCGCTGCGCTGCCGGCAAAGAGCCGGCGCTCACCGTTCACCAGGCGCGGCTCGACGGCGCTGCCGTGCCGGGCGCAGCGATAGGCCAGCGTGATCTTCGACGGATCGCGGCCGGCCTCGCTGGCCAGCGCGCGCAGCCGCTGAACCGCATCGCGGTAGCGCGTCAGCGTGTCGAGCGGAAAGCGCGGATTGACGCCGATTGGGTACCAGCCATCGCCGAGCCGGGCGGCGCGGCGCAGCGCCGGTCCGCTCTCGCCGCCGACCCAGAGCGGCGGATGCGGCTGCTGCTTGGGCTTCGGTGCGAAGACGATGTCGGCGAAGCGGACATAGCGCCCGTCGAAGCGCGGCGTCGCCATGGTCCAGAGCGCCCGGAAAGCGCCGAGATACTCGTCGGTCACCGCGCCGCGCTCGGCAAATGGCGGCGTGCCGAGCGCCGCGAATTCCTCGGCGAGCCAGCCGGCGCCGCAGCCGACGGTCAGCCTGCCCTGCGACAGCAGGTCGATCGTCGCCAGTATCTTGGCGGTGAGCACCGCCGGGCGATGCGGCACGACCATGACCGAGGTGACGAGCCGCAGCCGTGTCGTCCGTGCGGCGACGAAGGCCATGGTGGTGAGCTGCTCGTACCAGTCGCCGCGCGCCTGCGCCGGGAACTCGCCGGTCTCGGCATAGGGGTAACGCGCCTGGATGTCAGTGGGGATGACGATGTGGTCGCTGAAGGTCGCATGGCCGAACCCCATCGCCTCGCCCTCGATCGCTAGCCGCGCGATGGTCTCCGGCGTCGCCAGCGCGCCGCGCACCGGCATGTCGAAACCGATCAGCATCTCTGTGTTCCCTCCCTGCTAGCGAGCATCATCTCGTGGATCGAGCGGCAATGCGCGACGAGATTGGCGCGTGTCGCGATGAAAAGGCGCAGCGGTGTGTCGATCTCGAAGAAATGGATGTTGGCGATGAAGCCATAAAGGGCCGCATCCAGGCTGCACGGCGTCGGGCCGAACACGAAACCCTTTGCCGGAACGAGGCCAGCCAGCACTTCGAGGTCGGCAAGGCCGCGGTCATAGGCGGCCTCCGGCTCGAAGCGGCCGATGCCCTGGTAGTGATAGCGTTTGAAGTTGTACTCGCGCGCCGCGTCCAAGGTCGCAGCTTCGGTGCTCGGATGCTCAGCAAGAAAGGCGTCGCGAAAGTGCGGCCAGAAACGGTCATCCTTCCAGCGCGAATAGGACATCACCCAGTAGAGATCGTCGAGCGTCCGCCTGACCATGAGGTGCGTATGGCGCTGCGCTCCCGTCAGCCCATCGTCGATCGGCAAGCGAAAGCGCTGGATCAAATGCGCGATGATGGCATCGCTATCGCCGATCTTCCGATCATCGTCGAGCAGATAGGGCAACTGGCCGCGCGGCGCCGCGGCGGTGTCGACGATGTGCTCGTGCCGGAAGGCGAGCCCGCACAATCTCAGGAAGGCGAACACCTTCAACCCATAGGGATTGTTGTCGGCGACGCCGAACAGGCCTGGATAGGAAAACAGCGTCAGCATCTCGCGTCCCTCCCGGATCGGGTGGAAGCAGCGACAATGTTAGCGATCGGAAAGTCCGCAATCCACCTCGTGCTGGCGTTACCCGCCGCGGCTCGATGGACTCGCGGGCGCCGGAGGCGCATCATCAACCCAAAGATGGTCAAAAGGGAGGAGGGCGACGATGAAGGTCGGCATGGCGCTCAACATGTTGTGTCAGGAAGGGCGTTCCGACGCGTCTGTCGTGTCGGAACACATGGCGCTGGGCGATCTGGTCGAGCCGCTCGGTTTCGATTCACTGTTCGCGCTGGAGCACCATTTCACCGGTTACGCCATGTCGCCGGCACCATGCCAGCTGCTCGCTTATTATGCCGGCCGGACGAAGCGCATCATGTTCGGCACGGCGGTGATCGTGCTGCCCTGGCACGATCCGATCCGCGTCGCCGAGGAGATCGCGCTGCTCGACATCATGTGCGGCGGACGCTGCCTCTTCGGCTTTGGCCGCGGCGCCGCCAGCGCCGAATATGCGGGCTTCCGCATCGATCAGGGCGAGGCGCGGCCCCGTTTCATCGAGGCGGCTCAAATCATCCGATTGGCGCTGAGCCAGGAGAGCTTCGAGTTCCACGGCGATTATTTCCGGATCCCGCGCACGGCGATCCGGCCGCGGCCGATCTCGCATCCCGAGCAGCGCTTCTACGGTTCGGCGGTAAGCCCGGAATCCGTCGAAGTGATGGCTCAGCTCGGCTTTTCCATGCTCGTCATCATGCAGAACGAATGGCCGAAAGCGGCGGCTGATGTCCATCGCTTCAATGCCCTCGCCGCCGCGCAGGGCTACCGGCCGCACCCGCCGATCATCCTCACCAATGTTTCCATTGCCGAGACGCGCGCGGAGGCGCGGGAGCGGGCGTTCGAGTTTCTCGGGCGGAAGTGGGATTCGATCGACAATCACTACCGCTTCTCCGACGGGCACCTCAATACCGTCAAAGGTTACGAATCCTATGACAAGGTCGGGCAGACCTACGCCAAGATGAAGGACCCGGCGCGCCGCGCCAAGGCGACGGAATTCTATGTCAGTATCCAACTGGTCGGCACGCCCGATGACTGCGTGCAGAAGCTCGAGGCGCTGCAGAGCCTGACCGGACTCGACCATCTCATCACCGAGTTCGCGTTCGGCGGGTTGCCGCATGCCGAGGCCGAACGCGGCATGCGCCTCTTCGCCGAAAAGGTATTGCCGGTGCTGCAGCATGACCGGCGTTTCGCGGAGCCGCCCAAAGTGCTGCGCACGGACAGCGGCACCGGCAAGGACAACCTCTTCGCGCCGGCTTGAGTCGCGTCCCGATTTTCTTCTGGAGGACTGAGGATGATCACGAAATTCACCACGGTCTATCCCGGCCATGTCGATCTGCCCGATCGCGGGCAGACTGCGACGCCGGTGAACGAGCGGCGCTTCTCCAACGAGCACCTTGCGAGCGTCTTTGCCAAGACCGAGGCGATCGCCCAGACGCTGGACAAGCTCGGCTACGACACGCTCTGGCTCGCCGAGCATCACTTCCAGCATGAAGGCTACGAGGTCATCCCGAACCTGCTGATGATGGCCGTGCATCTGGCGCAGATGACCAAGAGCCTGCGCATCGGCTGCGGCTTCAACATCGCGCCGATGTGGCACCCGCTGCGGCTGGCCGAGGACTTCGCCACCGCCGACATTCTGACCCGGGGACGCACTGTCTTCGGCGTCGGCCGCGGCTACCATACGCGCGAGGTGGAAACCTTCGGCGCGCCGATCATCGATCAGAACGCCAATCGCGAGCTCTTCGAAGAGCAGGTCGAGATCATCTTCAAGGCGTTCGACAACGAGCGTTTCTCGCACCAGGGCAAGCACTACACCTTGCCCGCCGAAGTGCCCTATCGCGGCTACGCGCTGAAGGACATTACGCTGGTGCCGCGGCCGATCCATCGCCCGGTCGAGACGTGGCAGCCCATCGTCAGCGCCAATGCGCGCGGCATCGATTTCATGCTCAAATACGGCATCAAAGGCGCGGTGGGCGGCGGCGCCGCGACGATGGAGCACAATCCGATCCACGCCTATCAGGCGGCGGCCGTCCGCGCGGGCCAGAACCCGAAGCTCGGCGAGAATCTGATGATCGGCATCTTCTTCCATCTCGCCAAGACGCGCGAGCAAGCGATCCGCGAAATCACGCCGCTCTACGAAGAGCACGTGAAGATGTTCGCCCCGCTCGGCTTCATGCCGGGGATGACGCCAGCGCAGATCGACGCCGTGGCGCGGCGCGGCGGTTGGGACGCGGCGGGCGTGCCCACGGTGGAGCATTACATGAAAGCCGGCGCCTGGTTCGCCGGCACGCCCGAGCAGCTGGTCGAGTATCTGAAGCGCTTCGAGGAGCGCTATCCCGGTCTCGAATACATCAATCTCAGCACCAGCATGGGCACGCCGCAGCAGGTCATGCTGGAACAGTTCCAGTGGGTCGCCGAAGCGGTGATGCCGGCGTTCCAGCGGCGGTGAGGGCGGCCCCGAGCGGCCCTTGGGGCAATTCATTGGAGAGCGCTGGCTGAAACGGGCTGCACTTCTGCCGTGCGTCCTTCGACATGCGCCCTGCCGGCGCAAGCTCAGGATGAGGCAGAACTTTGATGGCACAAAGAAAATCGCCTCATCCTGAGCTGGCGCGCGCAGCGCGCCTGTCGAAGGACGCACAGGTGTTGGTCCCGGCATCTATCAGATTAAGTCAAATGGGTGCTGGTTGCGCCGCGGGCCCGAAGGCGGGATGATGGTTTACGACAGCAACCGATATCACATCGGAACGGAGAGGGGAGGCGAGGATGGCTTATGAAGGAATGATCGCGGAGACCATCTCGATCAATGGCGACAAACACGAGCCCATCTCGGCCTATGTCGCGCGGCCGCTGGGCGCGGGCCCGTTCCCCGGCATGGTGCTCATTCATCACGTACCCGGCTGGGACGAGTGGTACCGTGAGACCACCCGCAAATTCGCGCATCACGGCTATGCGACGATCAGCCATAACCTTTATCACCGCGCCGGCGAGGGCAAAGCCGATGACGTCGCCGCCAAGGTGCGCGCCGAAGGCGGCGTGCCCGATGCGCAGGTCATTGGCGACACCGAAGGCGCGGTGGCTTGGCTGCGCGCGCAGCTCTGGCTCAACGGGAAAGTCGGGGTGCTCGGGACCTGCTCGGGCGGCCGGCACACCTTTCTCTTCGCCTGCCATACCAAGAGCATCAATTGCGCCGTCGAGCTCTGGGGCGGCCGGGTGGTGATGAGCAAGGAGGAATTGACGCCGAAACAGCCCGTCGCACCGATCGAGTTCACGAAGAACCTGTCCTGCCCGCTGCTCGGCCTGTTCGGCAATGAGGATCGCGCGCCGACGCCGGAGCAGGTGAACCAGCACGAGGCCGAGCTCAAGAAGCACGGCAAGCAATACGAGTTTCATCGCTATGACGGCGCCGGGCACGGCTTCTTCTACTACGACCGGCCGATGTACCGCGTCGAGCAAGCGCTGGATGGCTGGCAGAAGGTGTTCGCGTTCCTGCGGAAGCACTTGTCGGCCTAAGCTCCGGCATGTGCACCTCGATCGTCGAGATCGTCCCGGCGGAAGGCGCCGGCAAGGGCGGTGACGGGTGGTTCGGACTCACGCACTCGGTGGTGTCCTACGACCACCCGCACCACGCTCTGCTGGAAGAGGCCATCACCATCGATTTCGTGAACTCAACGCTCGGCCCCGAGGCGCGCGTCGCCGTCGAGCTTACGCTGCAATCGGCCAAAGCGCTGAGCGCGGCGCTCGCCAAGGCGATCGCGGCGGCCGAGATCGTTGAGAGCGGGCGATTGCGGAGCTCGTGAGGAGAGAGCCAGCATTTGATCATGCCGCTTCTGACGCGCGATAACGAGGACCTCGCTCGCGATTACGATGAGCTGAGCGTCAACCGGCAGTTCAAGTCGGGCAAGCAGCTCATCGAGGCGCTGGCGCTCCAACCGGGCGAACGCGTGCTCGATGTCGGGTGCGGCACCGGATTGCTCGCCGAGCATATGGCCGAGCAAGTGGGCCCGACCGGCCATGTCCTCGGCATCGATCCGCTGCCGCTGCGGATCAATCTGGCGCAGGCGCGGAGCCGGGCCGGTCTCAGCTTCCGCGTCGGCGATGCCTATGCGCTCGACGACCTGCCGAACGGCGCTTTCGACGTCGTGTGCCTCAACGCGGTCTTTCACTGGCTGCCGGAGAAAACCGGCCCGTTGCGCCAGTTCGCGCGGATCCTGAAGCCGGGTGGCCGGCTTGGCATCAGCACCGGTCTCAAAGGTCACCCGAACCCGGTGCGCGTAGCGGCCGTCGCCATTCTGGCTCGTCCGCCCTTCGCCGAGCATCCGCGGGGCGAGGCGGCCGATCACCGCGTCGACGCAGACGAGATGCGCCGCCTGCTCGGCGATGCCGGCTTCAGGGTAACGCTGCTCGAAACCCGCCTCAGCGCGCAGGTCTTTCCCACCCCGGAGGGCGTGCTGCGCTATGCCGAGGCGAGTTCCTTTGGCAATCTCTTTGGACACTTGCCCGATGGGCTGCGGTCCGCCGCGCGCGCGGCGATCAAAGAGGCGCTGGCAGCGGCGGCGACCCCCGATGGGATTCCGATGAGCACATGCCGTATCGTGACCGTGGCGATCAAGCTGTGATGCGCGCGTTTCTGCCAGGGCATTACCTAAGGCGGACATTTTGTCGGTTGTTGCCTGTCCCTTGGCAGGGACAAGGCCGTGAATTGCAGGCGTTCTAATTCGCTCCGACTGCGACGCAAGCCCGTCGCCGCGGGGCATTGTGACGCGCGTCACATGCCGTCGGAATGGCCCGTAGCATAGTGTCGAACACCGGGGAGTTCGCCAAACATGCTGGAGAGGAGGCGCTGCCATGCGCGGTCGTTTTCCGGCAGCCCGGTTTGCCGATGCCCTATGTGCCCTGGTGGTGCTTGCTGTCGTCGCCGGCGGTTCCGTTGCGATTGTGCTCGCGAGTTGGCGTCTAGTGGTCGCGTCCGACATGCGATCCGAACTGGCGCTGACCTACCGATCCGGCGACAATCCATGGACATACGCAGCATGGTCAGGCGCCCGAGAGGTCGGCGTCCCGGAAGGCTCCTCGAGCTACGCCGCAACCGCGGCTCGCAAGCTTACGGTTATTGGGTCGGACGAGGACGGAAAGTCGTTCAGCGTTGTTGCGCAAACGACGGTGCCGCGTGACGGCGCAGATGGCATGATCATCACCCAGGGTGGCTTCACTGGCGGCTGGGTCTTCTACATCGACCACGGCAAGCTCGTGCTCGAACAGTACGATCTCGATGGCATCGAGCGGTACATCATCGTCGCTGACCGCCCGCTTGCGCCGGGACCGCAGAAGCTTCTCTTCTCGTTGCACTTCGATGCGAGGGGCGCTAGCCAACACGGTATCGCGACGTTGACCGCGAACGGTGAAGAGATTGCACGCGGGCGAATTGAGAAAACGCTTTCACCGCCCTTTTTCGCCGAGTGAGGGCGTCGATATCGGTGACTGAGCAGACGCCCTAGCCGCCGAACCATTCCTCGGTCCAGGGTTGCCGCTTCACCGGCTGGAACTCCTTGAAGGTAAAGGTTGCGAGCTTTGCGACATTGAACGGCTCTTCCTCGAACATCGTCTTGGCCTCGGCCAGAGACTTGGCGCGCGCGACAAGAAATCCGCCAACGGGGCGCGAAACCGATCGTCCGTAGGGGTTCTTCCGCGCCGGCGCGGCTCAATCCCGCCGCGGCAGGAGCCGCGTCACATGGCCCATCTTGCGGCCGGACATGGCCTTGGCCTTGCCGTAGAGATGGAGCTTGGCGGAGGGCTCGTTGAGCAGCTCGCGCCATGTGTCGACGTCATCGCCGATCAGGTTCTTCATCACCGCATCCGAATGCCGCTCGGGCGAGCCCAGCGGCAGGCCGCAAATGGCGCGCACGAGCTGCTCGAACTGGCTGGTGATGCAGGCATCGATCGTCCAATGGCCGGAATTGTGCGGCCGCGGCGCCAGCTCGTTTACCACCACCGCGCCTGCGGCGGTGACGAACATCTCGACCGCGATGAGACCGAGGAGGTCGAGCTTCTCGGCGATATGGCGCGCGATCGTCTCGGCGCGCATGGCGATGTCGGGCGCGATGCGGGCGGGCGCGATGGTGGTGTCGAGAATGTGATGTGCATGCTGATTCTCGACCGGCACATAGGCGGCGGTCTCGCCGCTCGCGCCACGGGCGACGATGACTGAGATCTCGCAGGTGAAATCGACGAAACTCTCGATGATGCCGATTTCGGCGCCCATCTGGCGCCAGGCCGCGGCGAGATCGCTGTCGGCGCGGATCGCCACCTGGCCTTTGCCGTCATAGCCGCCGCGCACCGTCTTCAGCACGGCGTCGGGGCCGATGTCGCGCATCGCGCGCTGGAGTGCCGCCGTGCTCGTCACTTCGCGGAACTCGGCGGTGGCGACGTCGATGGAGCGCAGGAAATTCTTCTCGCGCAGCCGGTCCTGCGCGATGCGCAGCGCGTTGGGGCCGGGCCGCACCGGCTTCGTCTCGGCGAGGATCTCGGCGCAATCGGCCGGCACATTCTCGAACTCGGCGGTGACGACATCGACGGCGGCGGCAAAACGCCCGAGCGCGGCGCGATCGTCATAGGCGGCCGTGGTCGCGTAAGCCGTCACCAGCTTCGCCGGGCTGTCGGGCTCGGGGCAGTACACATGTGTCTTGTAGCCGAGCTCGGCTGCGGCGAGCGCGGTCATCCGGCCGAGCTGGCCGCCGCCGAGAATGCCGATCGTCGCACCGGGCTCGATGATCATCAGCCGGCGGGCTGCTCGGCGACGGCACCGGTCTGCTCGCGCCGCCAGCGCTCGAGCGCAGCGGCAATATCCGCATCGCCGAGCGCCAGGATGGCGGCGGCTAGCAGCGCGGCGTTGATCGCGCCGGCTTTGCCGATCGCGAGCGTGCCGACCGGCACGCCGCCCGGCATCTGCACGATCGACAGCAGGCTGTCCATGCCCTTGAGCGCGGCGCTCTCGATCGGCACGCCCAGCACCGGCAGCGGCGTCAGCGACGCGACCATGCCCGGCAGATGCGCCGCGCCGCCGGCGCCGGCGATGATCACCTTGAGCCCGCGCTGGCGCGCGCCTTCGGCATAGGCGACGAGGCGCTTGGGCGTGCGATGCGCCGAGACGATTCGCCGCTCATGGGCGATGCCGAGCGTCGCCAGCGTCTCCGCCGCATGGCGCATCGTCTCCCAGTCGGACTGGCTGCCCATGATGATCCCGACCGCCGGCTGCGCGTCGCTCATCCCGCTCGCTTCCTCCGTCGCGGAAAGCGCGCATTATAGGTGCGAGGGGGGTGAGGGCAAGGCGGCACGCGGCGCCGGCGCCTTCCTCAGCCTGAGAATCTCGGGATGTGGCGGCCGCTCGGCGCGACTCGGGGCGCCGCCCCTTTGCTTTGCCTCAGTGGCGAGTTCTGGCATACTTGCGCCGGCTACGCGCTACCGGACCCGCATTTTTCGCCAATGGAAATCCGCGACACCAAGCCCGTCCTCCGTGCCGGCGCCACCCGCAAGGCCGAGGCCCGGCGCGCCGTGGACGCCGCCGAGGCGGCTGCACCGGAACCGGTCGATATTCTCAATCTCGCCGGCGTCGCCGAGACCGAGCTCTCGCCCAAGCTGCGCCAGGCGATCATGGGGCTCATGGGCGAGGTCGACTCGCTGCGCCGTCAGCTCGGCGAGGCGCAGCAGCGCATCGACTATCTCGAGCGGTTGGCCGATGAGGACCCCCTCATGCCGATCGCCAATCGCCGCGCCTTCGTGCGCGAATTGACGCGCATGATGTCCTTTGCCCAACGTTATGGCTCGCCGGCCAGCATCGTCTATATCGACGTCAACAATCTCGGCCAGATCAACGACGACCACGCGCATGCCGCCGGCGATGCGGCGCTGCTGCAGGTCGCGCGGGTGCTGCTCGACCATGTCCGCAACACCGACGTGGTCGGGCGACTCGGCGGCGACGAGCTCGGCGTGCTGCTGGTGCAGACCGACCAGGCGCTGGCCGAGCAGAAAGCGGCCCAGCTGGCGGCGGCGGTGGCCGAAAAGCCCTTGCTCTGGCAGGGGAAGGAGATCCCGCTCAGCGTCTCCTACGGCGTCTACTCCTTCACCGGCGGGGAGAATGCCGGCGATGCCCTCGACGCCGCCGACCGCGCCATGTACCAGGCGAAGCGGCAGCGCGGCGCCGCGCCGGGCTAGGCGTCAGGCGATAATATCCGGCAGCAGCTGGCTTTCGAGCTTGGCGATCAGGTCCTTGAGGGCGAGCTTGCGCTTTTTGAGGCGCTGCACATGGACAGGGTTGAGCGGGCCGCTCTCGGCGAGCCTGGCGATGGCCTCGTCGAGGTCGCGGTGCTCGCTCCGGAGAGCTTCGAGCCTGGCCTTGATGGCTTCGACGTCGATATCCATGAATCCGAAATGATCACGGTGGCGGCCGGTGCTTAACAGTATAGCAAAGCGCCCTTGAGAGGGTGAGCCTCGCCAACCTACCCCAACCGGCCAAGCACGGAGCCCCCAGCATGGGCGAGCAGTCCAAGACCATCGGCATCCTCACCAGCGGCGGCGATTGCGCCGGGCTCAACGCCGCCATCCGCGCCGTGGTGAGCCGCGCCGTCCTGGGCTACGGCTGGCGCGTCCTCGGCATCCGCAACGGCACCATGGGCGTGCTGCGCCGTCCGCTCGAATTCGAGGCGCTCGACCTGCGCATCTCGACGGTCAACATCCTGCGACTTGGCGGCACCATCCTCGGCACCACCAATCGCGGCAATCCCTTCGCCTACCCCATGTCCGACGGCAGCTTCCGCGACCGCTCGGAGGAAGTCATTGCCGGGTTGCGCGAGCTCGGCGTCGATGCGCTTATCGGGATCGGCGGCGATGGCAGCTTCGCCATCTTGCGCCGGTTGGCGCAGCAGGGCGGCATCAATCTCGTCGGCATCCCCAAGACCATCGACAATGACGTCGGCGCCACCGAGAACTCGATCGGTTTCCATACCGCCGTGATGGTGGCGACCGAGGCGCTCGACCGGCTGCAGCCGACCGCGGCCAGTCATGACCGCGTCATGATCCTCGAGGTGATGGGCCGCGATGCCGGCCATATCGCCCTCGCCGCGGGGATCGCCGGCGGCGCCGATGTCATCCTCCTTCCCGAGATTCCCTACACCGTCGAGAATGTCGCGGCGCATATCGAGAAAGTCCGCCGCCAAGGGCGCAACTTCGCCCTCGTCATCGTCGCCGAAGCGGTGAAGGACCTCACCGGGCGCATCGTACAGCGCCAGCATTCCAGCGGCGGCACCAGCTATGGCGGCATTGGCAATCACCTCTGCGACGCACTGGCGCGCATGACCGGCGCCGAGACTCGCGTCACCATCCTCGGCCATGGCCAGCGCGGCGGCCAGCCGACCTGGAGCGACCGCATGATCGCCTCGGCGTTCGGCGTTCACGCCGTCGATCTCATTGCCGCCGGCAAATACGATCGCATGGTCGCCTGGCAGAACCGGGCCGTGGTCGACGTGCCGCTGGAAGAGGCGGTGGCGGCGCCGCAGCAGGTTGACCCGGAGGGTGCCATGGTGCGCACGGCGCGCGGACTTGGTATTAGTCTTGGCGATGGCTGAGACCGCCGACCCATTCTGGACCTTCACCCTGAGCTTTTACGGCCGGCCGGGGGTATCGCCCGCCTGCATCGCGCTGCAGGATCGGCATCACTGCGACGTCAACCTCGTGCTCTATGCCTGCTGGGTGGGGTTGAGCGGCCGCGGCCAGCTCAGCACCGCCGATCTGGCGCAGGCCGAGGAAACCAACACGCCCTGGCGGGCGAGCGTCATCGAGCGGCTGCGCGCGGCACGCCGGGCGCTGAAGGAGGAGGATCGCACCGGCCCGGTGCTCGAGCTCTACGAAGCGGCGAAGGCGGCGGAGCTCGCCGCCGAGCGCATCGCCCAGCGCC
This sequence comes from Allostellaceae bacterium, assembly GCA_035517635.1. Taxonomy (GTDB): domain Bacteria; phylum Pseudomonadota; class Alphaproteobacteria; order ATCC43930; family CGMCC-115725; genus DAHUYF01. The sequence goes on from DATIYL010000031.1 coordinate 24,356, forward strand.
GATTGCAAATGCTGGCGCCGCCCGAAGCGGCGCGCGCCGAGGGCGAGCGAGTAGCCGACGCCGCCGCCAATCTCAGACTCTATCTGCGCGGCAAGGACGCCGACGCCGCCGCGGCGCCGCTCTTCGCCGCCATCGCCGCCGCTACCGGGTGAGGGGAAAGGGCGCCGGCGCGCGCATCGCAAAAGGGGGAAAAGAACCATGCACATCAAAGCGTTGCTGGCGGCTGCCGTGCTGCTGGCGCTGGCGATCCTGCCGGCGCGCGCGGCCGAAGATCTCATTCAGCTGCCGACCCGGCCCGGCGTCACGCAGCCCTTCTGGCTGCTGACGCCGCCCGGCACGCCCGTTGCCAGCGTCATCCTCTTTACCGGCGGCAACGGTATCCTCGGCAGCGCGCACCGGCCGGTGCTCAACAGCAAGAATTTCCTCATCCGCATGCGTGGCGCCTTCGCCGCGGCCGGCTTTCTCGTCGCCTCGGTCGATGTGCCGTCGGACCATCCCGAAGGGCTCGAAGGCTTCCGCAGCTCGGCCGAGCATGCCCAGGATATCGCTGCGGTCATCGCCTATCTGCGGCAGAAGGCGCCGGTGCCGGTTTGGCTCATCGGCACCAGCATGGGCACGATCTCCGCTGCCAATGTCGTGGCGCGGCTCAAGACCGGCGGTGCCGACGGGCTGGTGCTGACCTCGAGCATCGTCGCGGCGAGCCGGCGCGCGGCGCCGATCGAAGCCACCGTCGATGTCGGCGCCATCACCGTGCCGACTCTCTTCGTCCACAATAAAGAGGATGCCTGCCCGCTCTGCCCGTTCGGCGCCGTGCCGGGACTGATGGCGGGCTTCACCCACGCGCCGAAGAAAGAGCTGATCGCCGTCAGCGGCGGCAGCCCGCCCCAGAGTGCGCCCTGCGAGCCTCTGGCTCGTCACGGCTATTTCGGCATCGAGGACGAGGTCGTCCGCGATATCGTCCGCTGGATCAAAGGCGCCTAGCAACGCCGGCGCCGCTCGTAAGGACACCCCGGGTAGCTCGGGCGTCGCCGTGCTTTTCGCGGCTCTCCACCGCTGATTGAGAAGACTCGGCCGATGTGGCAGTTCCGCCACGCCCGGTCGGAAATCGTGCCGCGCCTTTTTTTGCCCTGAGCCAACAGACCCCGAAGCGATGGAGGATTTCGGCAGATATCCGCTGGGAGGCGGTCGTGAAGGGATTGAGCGAATATCGCGAAGTGGCGTTGCGCTTCAAGGCGCTGGCGGAGTACGGGCCGGAACGGGAGGTGCGGGCGGAATTGAAGCGGCTGTCGGCCGAGCTGGCCGCCTGGATCGTTGCCGCCGAAATCAAGGCGATGACCGGCGAGGAAGCGCCGGTCGTGACCATCGTGGAGGCTGACGGACCGCCCCGCTGGCGGTGGCGTTGGCGGAAAATCGCGTGGTGGCCGAGGCGCTCGAGCTTCGCGGCGCCCGCGTAGGAACTCTGAAGACGTCGCCTGCAAAGGCGTTTCCGGCGGCGTCGAGATGGGCCCCCGCTGTCGCGGGGGCGACGGATTCTAAAGCTACATCAAAGTATTTCGTCATTCCCGCGAAAGCGGGAATCCATCAGGCGTCAGAGCGCCGCCTTCGTCGAAATCGATCTCTTCATCACCGTTAAGCCGGCTGACTGCCACCGCGGCTGAATTTGCTGCAGAATGCCGGGACTTCTGGCCCAGGGAGGCGATGATGAAGTTGGTGCTCTTCCGCCACGGAGCCGCGCACGAACCTCTGCCAGGGCTGCTCACGGAGCGCGGTGTCGTCGATATCGCCGGCGCGGTGAAGCAGAGCTACACGCCGCAGCTGACGATGCAAGGGATCATCGATGATTTCGACGCGCTGAGGCCCACCCTCGAGGATCTCGCGGCGCGCGGCGCGGCGCTGCCGCTGAGCAACCTTCGTTTGTGCCCGCCGCTGCCGCGGCCGGGAAAGATCCTCGCTTGTATTGCGAATTATTGGGAGCATGCGCAGCGTGAACCTCGGCCGCTCAGCATGTTCCTGAAGAACCCCGATGCGGTGGTGGGGCCCGGCGACACGATCATGCTGCCGGAATTCACGCTGCCTTGGATCTTCATGCATGAGGCCGAGCTTGCCATCGTCATCAAAGGCCCGGCGAAGAAGGTGCCGCGCGCGAATTGGCGCAGCGCCGTGTTCGGCTACACCGCGATGATCGATGTCTCGGCGCGCGGCGACGGGCGTCGGACCTGGCCCGTTGGCCCGCCGGCGAGCTGGCTCGGCAAGTCCTTCGACACCTTCGCGCCGCTCGGCCCCTGCATCGCCACCGCCGACGAGATTCCCGAGCCGAACGATCTCATCGTGCGCTTCTGGAACGACGGCCAGCTGCGCCACAACTACAACACCGACGACATGGAGCACCCCGTGCCGGAGCTGATCGAGTTCGCCACCGCGGTGATGACAATGAACTCCGGCGACGTCATCGCTTGCGGCACCAACCACGAAGGCTTGGGCGCCTTGCAGGACGGCGAGACAGTGGAGATCGAGATCGAAAAGATCGGCCGCATGACGCTGAAGGTCGCCGATCCTCTGAAGCGCCGCTGGGAACGCGGCGTCTATATGGGCGCGGATTCGACGAACCCGGAGGCCGTCCAGCGCCATCGACCGAAGCCGACGCCCGGGGCCTAGTCTCGGCGTGTTCCTCCATCAGCGTGGCAAGCGGCGACGCGATGGAGTAGAGTGAATTCACGGTTCATCTTAAGCGAGCCGTGCTTCTCAAAACGGAGATAACGGAAGGGTGCCGAAACAGCACCCTCCGATCGACAGGGACAGAGCTACACGTTCGAGCCGGCGGCGGGTCAGGGGCTGCCCCGGGACATCGAGGCGTCAGCGCAAGGCTGTTTCGTCGTTCACGCATCTTCTCGGGCAATGGGCGAGAGCGCCCTCGTGTCTTCGGCGTAGCCGTACCCGTCCCCCGCATCGAACAGATCGGGGAGACCGCGATGAGCACGACCGATAGTCTCGGCCGGTCGACGCGTCCGGCCAGCCATGTTCTGGGGCGCAAGCTCGACAGCATTCCCTTTAGTACCTACCACCTCATGATCATTTTCGTGCTTGGCACCGTCGGCTTTGTCGAGGGCTACGATCTGGCGCTCGGCGGCTCGCTGCTGGTGTTGGCCAAGCAGCCGCTCCAGCTGACCCCTAGCCAAATTCGCTGGCTCGCCGTCGCACCAATTCTCATGGTTGTCGTCGGCGGCTACATCGCCTCGGCCATGTCCGACCGCATCAGCCGCAAGACCGTGATGCAGCTCGGCGTGGTCATCAGCACCTTGTTCACCCTGACGATACCCCTGGCCCAAAGCGGCGCGCAGCTCATCCTCATCCGCTTGCTCACCGGCATTGGTCTGGGCTTTGCCGTCTCGGCACCCTTCCCGATCGCGGCCGAGCTGATGCCGAAGCAGCACCGGCGCACCTATGGCGCGATCTTCGAGGTCATGTTGGCGAGCGCCTTCACCCTGCTGCCCTTCATCGGCTTCCTGCTTGCCGGCAATCCGAACGGCTTCCGACTGATCGCGCTGCCGGGCGGGCTTGCCTTGGGCATCGTGCCGTTGCTGGTGCATTTCGGCCTGCCGGAGAGCCCACGCTGGTATCTCAGGCGGGGCGACGCGCAAGCCGCAGTCGGGACGGTCAATCGCATGATCGCGCGGGGCGGCAATCGCGTACCGCCGCTGGCCGTCGCCGATCTCGGTGCCGACCTTGACGCGGCGCGCGAGGCGCTTCCGCCCTTCACGGCGCTGTTCCGCAGAGGCCAGCTGCGCTGGACCGTGGTGGGCATCCTCTGCGGCGCGTCCGCCGCGAGCGCCTATTACTGCACGGCGATCTTGCTGCCGAAGGCGCTGGTCGACCAGGGCGCGGCCGTCGGGTTGAGTTTCGGACTCAGCACTTTGCTCTTCGTGGTGACGATCCCGGGCAAGTTGTTCACCGGCTTTATCATGGAGCTCATCGGCCGCCGCTGGACCATCACCTATTGCCTCGCCGGCGCCATCCCCGGCCTGGCGTTGATGGGCATGGCGCACAACACCGGTTCCTATGCGACGGTGGCGATGACCGCGGGCGCGATCATCACGGGCCTGACCGTGCTGTCCTCCTTCACCGCGGTGCGCGTCTATCTTTCGGAACAGTTCCCCACCGCGCTGCGCGGCCGCGGGCATTTCTTCGGCGAAGCCACCGCGCGGGTCTTCTCGGGCGTGCTCGTGCCGTTCCTGTTGGAACCCTACACCGGCAATCCGACGGTGTTCTTCGGTTCGATCATGGTGGTGGTGGCGATCGGCGCTTGCGTCCCGCTGCTCTTTGGCAAGGAGACCGTCGGCCAGCTCGAGCTCGTCACCGAGAGGCGTGAGGCGCCGGCTGCCGAGCCGGTTCTCTAGCCGATGGAAAGACGATTGATTCGACGCGCGAATCTCGCATGATCTGATCGTCGGCCCGCGACCGCCGACGGGTGTTCGGGGCGCCGAGATCAGCGAGGTCCGCCATGAATGCGCGCGCGAACCGGCCGGGCATCGAGCGTCCGATCCCGTCGATGCCGTCCAGTCTCTGGGGCAGTGACGTCATTGCTGAGATGCTGCGAGCGCTCGGCATTCGCTATGTCGCCTTGAATCCGGGCGCGAGCTTCCGCGGCCTCCACGACAGTCTCGTGAACCATCTCGGCAATGAAGCGCCGCAGATGCTGCTCTGCCTCCACGAGGAGCACGCGGTCGCGATCGCCCATGGCTATGCCAAGGTCGCCGGCGAGCGCATGGCCGCGATCCTGCACAGCAATGTCGGGCTGATGCATGGGACGATGGCGATCTTCAACGCGTGGTGCGACCGCGTGCCGGTGCTGATCCTGGGCGCAACCGGTCCCGTCGATGCGGCGCGCCGGCGCCCTTGGATCGATTGGCTGCACACCGCGGCGGATCAGGCGGCGCTGGTGCGGCCCTACGTGAAGTGGGACAACCAGCCTGCCTCGATCGAAGCCGCTATCGAGGCCTTGCTGCGCGCCGATCGCTACGCTCGCACCGCGCCGCAGGGGCCGGTCTATCTCTGCTTCGATCAGAGCCTGCAGGAGGCGCGCATCGAGGCGATGCCGACTCTGCCGGAGGTGCGGCGCTTCCAGCCGCCGGCGCCGCCCGCGCCCGACCGTCAGGCCCTCGGCGAGGCGGCTGCGTTGCTGCGCAATGCTGCTTCGCCTGTGATCCTGGCCGGACGCCTCTCGCGCAGGCCCGCCGACTGGGCACGGCGCGTGGCGTTCGCCGAAGCTTTGCGCGCCCGCGTCGTCACCAGCCTCAAGCTCGGCGCCGCGTTTCCGACGGATCATCGGCTTCATGCGGGAAGACCGAGCCTTTTCCTCGATGAGGACAGTGCCGCGGCGATCCGCGCAGCGGATGTCGTGCTGAGCCTCGATTGGCTCGACCTCGCCGGCGCGCTGAAGCAGGGCGGTGGCGCGGCGACCCAGCGCATCGTCCAGGTCTCGATGGACCATCAGCTCCACAATGGTTGGGGCATGGAGCACCAGGCGCTGCCGCCTGCCGATCTGCATCTGGCCTGCGAGCCGGATACGGCCCTCAATGCGGTCGCAGATCTCCTGGGCATCGGAACGGGGAGCCTTCCGGAAGCGACCGCGGCGGCGCCGGCCTTTGGCCCTCCGCCCGACGATGCGCCGCTTGATATGGCGACGCTCGCCGCGGCGCTCGGCCAGGCTTTCGCCGGCGAACGCGTTTCCTTCGTGCGCCTGCCGCTGGGTTGGCGCGGGGAGAGCTGGCATTTCCGCCATCCGCTCGACTTCCTCGGCGGTGATGGCGGTGCCGGCATCGGCTCGGGTCCCGGCATGCTCATCGGTGCCGCGCTCGCTCTGCGGGACAGCGGGCGCTTGCCGGTGGCAGTGCTCGGCGATGGCGATTTTCTCATGAGCTGTTCGGCCTTCTGGAGCGCCGCGCATTACCGGATCCCGCTCATCGCCGTCATCGCCAACAATCGATCCTTCTACAACGACGAAGTCCATCAGGAGCGCGTCGCCCGAATGCGCGAGCGTCCGGTCGAGAACAAATGGATCGGCCAGCAGATCGGCGATCCCGAGGTCGATCTCGCGGCGATGGCAAGGGCTCAGGGCCTAACGGGTCTTGGCCCGGTGCGGACGCCGCGTGATCTGACCGACGCGGGCCGCGAGGCGGTGAGGCTCGTCCGCGCCGGCGGCTCGGTCGTCATCGACGCACGCGTGCTTCCCGGTTACGACGCCGCGGTGGCCGCACGCGTGGCACGGGGCTGAACGAGCGTCGCAAAGCGTGGAGGCAGCAATGCAGGATCCGACGGCCGCGAGAGAGCTCAAGATGTATTCGGATTACAAAAGCCCTTACGCGTTCCTCGCCTTCGATCCGGCCTTCGCGCTCGAAAAGCGCTTCAACGTGCGTCTGCGCTGGAAGCCTTTTCAGCTGCGCATCAAGGGGTCTGGGCAGCGGAGCGTCTATTCCGAATACAAGGTGAAGTACTCCTACATGGACGCGCGGCGCTGGGCCAACAAGCGTGGCGGCATCATCCTGAAAGGCCCGCTGAAGATCTATGACACGGCGCCGGCGCTGATCGGCGGGCTGTTCGCCGAACGTCATGGGAAACTGCTCGAGTACAGCCGCACCGCCTTCGAGCGGTTCTTCCGGCGCGAGTTCGAAGCCGATCAGCCGGACGCGGTTGCCGCGCTTCTCGCGAGTATCGGGCTTTCGGAAGTGGCCTACCGTCACTATCTCGCGGGCGATGGGCAAGCCGACTATGAAGAGGCCCAGGCGGAAGCCGCCGCCGACCATGTCTTCGGCGTGCCCATGTTCGTCTTCGAGGGCGAGCAGTTCTGGGGGTATGATCGAATGGGGCTGCTCGAAGAGCGCTTGGCGGAAGCCGGGTTGAAGCTCGACCCGCGCAGCGCTGCCTGATCTCGGAGCAGATCATGAGCACAGCGCTCCCGATGTTGAGCGGCTATCGCGTTCTGGACATCACCCAATTCGTGGCCGGCCCGACCTGCACCCGCATCCTCGCCGAGCTGGGCGCCGAAGTGATCAAGGTGGAAATGGCGCCCGCGGGCGACCGGGGGCGATTTTCCGGCGACAAGCCGCGGTCGCCGGAATACAAGCAATCGTCGCAGAGCACCTACTATTTTCAGCACAATCACTCGAAGAAGAGCCTTGCGCTCAATTTCAAGCATCCGCACGGCCCCGAGCTCATCCGGTCGATGATCCCGAAAATCGACGTGCTCGTGGAAAACTTCACGCCCGGGGTCATGGAGCGGGTCGGCTTGTCCTACGAGGTGGTGAGTCGCCTCAATCCGAAGCTCGTCATGTGCTCGATTTCTTTGGCGGGACAATCCGGTCTGCTGAGCCAGAAGCCTGGCTTCGACTACATGGGCGCTGCCTATGCCGGCGTGACGTCGCTCATCGGCGAGCCCGACCGCGCGCCGGTGCAGCTCCCGATCACCCTTGGCGACGGAAGCACCGGCCTCGCCGCGGCCATGGCCATCGGCTTCGCGCTGCTCCACCGCGAGCGGACCGGCGAGGGTCAATATGTCGAGACATCGCTCGTCGATACCTATTTCCATATGCACGAAGTCAACGTACCCAAGCTCGCGCTGCGCGGCGCCAGCTTCGCCCCGCAGCGCCGAGGATCGCTGCACCCCGATGGCGGACCGACAGGCGTGTTTCGGGCTGGCGACGGCGGGTTCATCTCTATCATGGTCATGCCGCATCAATGGCCGCAGCTGGTGCGTGCGATGAACATGCCCGAGCTGGCGGAGGATTCGCGTTTCAGCACGCCGCGCGCCCGGCGCGACAACAACGTGTCGCTCGGGGCCATCATAGAGAGGTGGCTTGGCGGTTTTCCGTCACGGGAGGCCGCGATCCAAGAACTGGAGAAGCACCGAATTCCGTGCGCACCGGTGCTGACGCTCGCCGAGGCGATGGCTCATCCCCATCTTCGCGAGCGCCGCACCGTACGGCGGGTAAACGACCCGGCGATCGGCGAATTCGACATTCCCGGCCTGCCGGCGAAGTTCTCGCGCTGGCCCGAGCGGACCCAGCTCGCGGCGGACTTGCTCGGCGAGCACAATGAAGAGATCCTGAAAAGCTTGCTCGACTATTCGGACGCCGATATCGCGGTCCTGTATCGGGACGGAGTCTTGGTGCGCGATCGGCTTTTGGACGATCGGGAAAGGACCTGCGGCGTGCAGCCGGAAGTCGGCGCGCGCTAGCCAGCCGGCATCAGCACGAGCCTTGGTCCTCTGCCGGCCTTGTGACGGCGCCAGGCTTCTTCGATCGCGTCGAGCGGCTGTGTAGCGATGTCGATCTCGATCCTGCCGGCCGCCGCGTTGCGGCAGAGCAGCTCATAGGCTGCCGCCTGCTCTTCCAGCGGGGCGTGGTAATAGGCAAAGCCGAGGACGTCGAGCGACGCCTTGCGCGTGGTTTGGCCGCGCAGAAAAATTCCGGGAGCCAGCAGCGAGCTGATCTGCACCATGCGGCCGCCAACGGCCATCGCCGGCAAAGCGGTCTCCGCGGGCTGGCCGTTGAGAAAATCGATGACGACGTCGATCTCCGCTCCCGCCGCGACGCCAATGGCGGCAAGCAGGTCGGCCGTCGAATCCAGCTTTATGATCGCATCGGCGCCGAGCCGTTGCGCCCGGATCAGGGCTTCCGGATTGCGCCCTGCGGCAATCACCCGTCCCGCACCCAGCAGCTTTGCCGCCGACACGGCGATCAATCCCGATGCGCCGGTCGCGCCAAGGATCAAGACGGTCTCGCCCGGGCGAAGCCTCGCTCTCCAGGACAGCGCCAGCCACGCGGCAAGCCCGGCATTTCCCAAGGCGGCGGCAAGCGCGTCCGGCACACCTTCGGGAATGGGCAAACCCCGTTCCGGGCTGACCAGCGTGCGCGCCGCCATCGACCCGAAAGGCGAGAGGATGCTGCTCGCATTGAAGAAAAAGCGCTCTCCGGACGAGGTCTCGGCAACCGCCTCTTTTCCCACGACGAAGGCGGCGGCGTCAGGCGAGAGATAATGCCGCCGCTCGGCAACGGCGACATCGAGATGCGTGAGGGCCGCCGCGCGGACGTCGACCACGATCCCGTCCGACGTCGCGCTCGGCTCATCGAAGTCGCCATAGACGGGCGGATCCTTTCCCCTGACGATCGCTGCTTTCACGACGCCCTCCCTGGTGACGAATTTCTGGCCGAGGCGTATTATTTGCGCGCGATGCGCCCTGGCAACGGCGCTGCTTGTCTCCAGGTCGGATCGTTCCTGCGCCCCTTGCGCGCGCCAACCGCGACGGAGCCTCGCCATGAGCCGCACCTACCACGTGATTGATGCCGACGGCCACGTGTTGGAGCCGTTCACGCTTTGGAACGATTATATGGATCCCGCCTATCGCGAGCGGGCGCCGAAACTGGTCAAGGATCGGGACGGCAAGCAGCGCCTGTTGCTGGAGGAACAGATCCTCGGCAGCAAGGCCGGCTTCGGCGGCATCGGCGGGATCGGTGCGCGCCAAGGCCTAGTCGCGGCCGAGGCGATGGAATACCAGGATGGGCGCAAGGGCGGGTTCGATCCGCATGCTCGCATCCCGGACATGGATCTGGACGGCATCGACGCCGCTTTCCTTTATCCGAGCCTCGGCCTCTTTGCCGGCGCGGTGCACGATCCGGGCTTCGCGGCAGCGATGTGCCGGGCCTATAACCGCTGGCTCGCCGAT
>DATIYL010000032.1:0-56582 GCA_035517635.1 Allostellaceae bacterium
GGCGTGATAGGTGAAGGGCGCGGGCTTCATGGCCAGCAGATACGCATGCTCACCCCACCTCACCCCAACCCTCTCCGCCCCCGAGGGGCGGAGAGGGGGGACCCGCGCAGCGGGGGGTGAGGTGGGGTGAGGCGAGCTGGCGCGTTGTCTCACACATTTTCTGCCCCGCGTACTACCGCATCAGCGACCGGCCGGTCGCTTTGTCGAAGAGGTGGAGCCGCGCGCAGTCGATGCCGAGCCGCACCTCGTCGCCCGTCGCCAGACGCGCGCCCTTGTCGACGCGGAAGAAGCAATCGACCGCGCCGACACGCAGCTCGAGATACTGGTCCGAACCCACCGGCAATACGGTTCGGACCCGGCCGGTGATGATTGCGTCGCCGCCTTCCGCAACGAGGCCGGTCACGTCCTCCGGCCGGATGCCCAGCACCACCTCGCCCGAAGGCGGGCTGAGCCGCGCCGCCGCTTCGGGCGGCAAGGTCGCGGCAAAGCTGCCGGCATGGATGCGCGTGGCTGCGCCATCGGTCTCCAGTACGCCCTCGAGATAGTTGATCGGCGGGCTGCCGAGGAACGAGGCGACGAAGACGTTGCAGGGATGCTCGTAGATCTCGTCCGGGGTGCCGATCTGCTGCACCACGCCGTCGCGCATCACGACGATGCGGTCGGCGAGCGTCAGCGCCTCCGCCTGATCGTGCGTCACATAGACGAAAGTGGTGCGCATCGTTCGGTGCAGCTCTTTGATCTCGGCCCGCATCGAGACGCGCAGTGCGGCGTCGAGATTGGAGAGCGGCTCGTCCATGAGGAAGACCGCCGGCTGGCGCACCATGGCGCGACCCAGCGCCACACGCTGGCGCTGGCCGCCGCTCAGCGCCTGCGGCCGGCGGTCGAGCAGGTGGGTGATGCGCAGCCGCTCGGCCGCATCTTCGACGCGCCGGCCGATCTCGGCGCGGTCGTAGCGCCGCATCTTGAGGCCGAAGGCAATGTTGTCGCGTACCGTCTTGTGCGGATAGAGCGCGTAGCTCTGGAACACCATCGCGACGTCGCGCTTGTGCGGCGGCATGAAGTTGACGATCTGGCCGTCGAAATAGATGTCGCCCTCGCTCAGCTCCTCGAGCCCGGCGATCATGTTGAGAGTGGTAGTCTTGCCGCAGCCCGAGGGCCCGAGCAGCACCAGGAATTCCCGGTCGCGGATCTCGAGCTCGAGCCGGTCGACCGCGGTGACGGAGCCGTAGCGCTTGCTGACCTTGTCGAAGAGGATGTGCGCCATGGCGCCTGCCTCAGCCCTTCACCGCGCCGGCGGTCAGGCCCGAAATGATGTAGCGCTCGAAGAGCAGCGCCAGGATCACCGGCGGTACCACGGCGACGATGCCGGCGGCGTTGATGAAGGAGAAGCTGATGGTGAAGTCGGAAGCGAAGGAGGCGACGACGATCGGCAGCGTTTGCGAGGCCGGCGTCTGTGTGAACATGAGGGCCAGCAGGAACTCGTTCCAGCTCGCCAGGAAGGCGAAGAGCACGACCGCCACCAGAGCCGGGAGCGCCAACGGCAAGAAAATTTGCAGCAGCGCCTGGAGACGCGAGCAGCCGTCGACGCGCGCCGCCTTGTCGAGCTCGTCCGGCAGTGATTCGAAATAGCTCACCAGCACGAAGACGGTGAAGGGAACCGTGACGGCAAGATATGTCACGACCAGCGACAGGATGTCGTCGATGAGCCCGAGCTTCTTGATGATGAGGAAGAAGGGGACGACGAGCGCGATGTCGGGGATCACGCGCGTCGCCAGCATGAAATAGATCGATGCCGAGCGGCCCCAGAAGCGGATCTTGGCGATGGCATAGGCGGCCGGCACGCCGACGATCAGATTCAGCAGCACAACGGCAAGCGCCACCTTGAGGCTGTTCCACATGCCGGGCAGCAGGCTGTCCGCCGTCGACGGGATATAGCCGCCGGTCGACGGATCGCCCTTGCGGCGCGTCGCATAGGTGACCTCCTTCTCGCCGGCGAAGAAAATGGCGCGGTAATTCTGCAGCGTCGGGCGTTCGGGAATCCAGTGCGGCGGCACCGAGACGATCTCTCTTTCGTCCTGGACCGAGGAGACGGCGAGCCAGACGACCGGTCCCAGCGCGTAGGCGAGCACCAGCAGCGAGCCGACGAGGAGCACAAGCCGGTGCCCCCAATCCTGGAGGCGCGAGCGCCGGCGATAGCGCGCACCGCGCCCGATGCCCGTGGCGCCGATCACAGCCGGCTCCCCAGCGCGCGGATCGCGGCATAGGAGAGTGCGAACGTGACGATGGCGAGGAGATAGGCGAGCGCGCTGCCGCTGCCGAAGGAGAGGTCGCGGAAGCTCTCGACATAGATCTGCCAGGCGGCGACGTTCGTCGCGTCGCCCGGGCCGCCCTCGGTGAGGAGGTAGAAGAGATCGAAATGCCGCACCGCGACCATGCTCTCGTAGATGACGACGAGGAGAACCCCCGGCCGCAGCGAAGGAAGGGTGATGTGCAGGAAGCGCTGCAGCAGATTGGCACCGTCGACAGTCGCGGCGCGGTAGAGATCGGCCGGAATCGATTTCATGGTGACGAGCAGCAGGATGGCGGCGAGCGGCACCTCCTTCCAGACGAAAGCGTTGGCGACGAGGAGCAGCGTCTTGGCGGGATCGCCGAGCCAGATGACATATTTGTCGATGAGACCGAGCTGATAGAGCGCGCCGTTGAGTGCGCCATAGCCGGAATCGTAGATCCACTTCCACATGAGCCCGTTGGCGACGCTCGGGATTGCCCACGGCACGAGCAACAGCGCGCCGACGAGGCGTCGGCCGCGGAATGCCTGGTTGAGAAGCAGCGCGATCAAGAGCCCCAGCACCAGGATCGCGGCCACCGAGACGAGGGTGAAATAGGTGGTGCGGCCGACCGCTGTCCAAAAGCTCGGGTCGCGGAGCAGATCGGCGTAGTTGTCGAGTCCGACAAAGGGCACCCGTCCCGGGCGCGTGAGCTTCAGCCGGAAGAGGCTGACGTAAAAAGCGTAGAGGACCGGGAAAACGGCGACGCCGCCGAGCACGATCACGAGCGGCGCCAGCAGGAGATAGGCGCTGCGCTCCTCGTAATTGAACCGGCGTGAGAGCCAAGCGCGCGGCGCCGCGCCCGGGAAGCTGCGCGAGAGCCCGGTCATTGCGTGCCGACCCAGCGGACCCGCCTCAGCTCGCTTCCTTCTTGAGCTTGTTCCAGGCTTCGGCCGAGCGCTTCAGCGCTTCCTCGGGCGTCGCCTTCTTCAGGATCGCTTCCTGCCAGACCTGCCCGTTGATCTCGTTCCATTCGCCGAACCAGCTCGTCACCACGTCCTTCTTGCGGGCGAAGCCGGCTTGCTGCTCGACCAGCGCGGCGTCGCCATAGGTGCTGTAGGCCTTGATGATGTCGGCATCGCGATAAAGCGGCTTGGTGCAGAAGCCGGCGCCGATATCGAGGAAGACGAGCTTCTGGAAGGCATAGGCGCCGTCGGCCTTGCCGCCGAACCATTCGATCAGCTTCACCGCGTTCTCGGCGCGCGCCTTGTCCTTCTGCACCTGCGCCGTCATGCCGTAAAACCGCATCCAGCCGACGGTGGCATGCGTGCCCTTCGCGCCCTTGGGCATCAAAACCTGCTTCACCCGGCCGCCGACCTGCGACTGCTTCGGATCGTTGATGGTGCGCATGCGGTATTGCGGCTCGAGCGCGAAGGCGTGTGTGCCGGAAGAAAAGGCCTTGAGACCGGTGAGCTCGCCGGTCTCGACGCAACCGGGCGAGACGATTTTGTGGACGTTGACCGCGTCGACCACCCATTTCAGCGCGTCGAGGCAGCCCGTCTCCATCGCTGCCATGCCCTGCTCGTCGGTGAAGCGTCCGCCCTGCGAGAACACCATCGCCGAGAGGAACTCGATGAGCCAGGTCTCGCGCGCGAGCGCCAGCATGACCGGGTATTCCGAGATGCCCGCCTGCTTGATCTTGAGCGCTTGCTCGGTGACTTCGTCCCAACTCTGAGGCGGCGTGTCGATTCCGGCCTTCTTCAGCATGTCCTCGACATAGTAGAAGGCCATATGGTCGCTATAGTAAGTGAGGCCGTATTGCCGCCCCTTGTAGCTCATCGAATTGTTGCAGAAGTCGGTGACATCGCCGTTGTAGCGGGTGAGATCCTTGTATTGGTCGATCGGCTGGAGCCACCCCGCGTCCGCCCATTCCGGCAGCCAGCTGTCCGACACCCACAGCACGTCGATGGGCGCTCCCGCGACGAATTTGGTCACCAGCGTTTCGCGATAGTTCGCCCAAGGCGAATTGCTGTAGTCGACGGCGATACCCGTCTTCTGCTCGAAGGCGGTGAGGTGGCTCTTCACCTGATCGACGGCCGCCGACCAGGTGACGAAATGCAAAGGTTCAGCCGCCTGCGCCCAGACGCTCGGCGCCCGTGCGCCGGCGCCCATCGCCGCTGCCCCCATGCCGACCAGGACGTCGCGCCGCCTCATCTTGCCGAAGCCCGATTTGCTCATGCCTCCCCCTTCGCCCTCTGCGGGCGGAACTCCAAGCAGAATGCACGAACCTGGGGGCGATGGAAAGATTGGCGCATGCAGCCTGCGCGGGGGGAATCGGAGCTTGATGCACACTCACCCGTCGGCCGCTCTCACGGGGCCGTCCGTCGCTAACCGCCGCCGACGACCTGGTTCTCGAGCACGCCGATCTCGGCGATCTCCAGGCGCACGATGTCGCCCGGCAAGAGATAGCGCGGCGGCTTGCGGAAGGCGCCGACGCCGGAGGGCGTGCCGGTGGCGATGACGTCGCCGGGCTCGAGCGTGACATAGGTCGCGAGATAAGCGATGAGCCGCGCCACGGAGAAGATCATGTCGCGCGTGCTGCAATCCTGCACCAGCTCGCCATTGACCCAGCCTTTGAGGCGGATATCGCCGGGATCGCCGAACTCGTCGGGCGTCGCGAGCGCCGGCCCCATCGGGCAGAACCCGTCCATGCTCTTGGCAAAACTGGTCTGCGGCGGGCTCACGTCGAATTGCAGCTCGCGCGCGCTGACATCGTTGACGAGGGTGTAGCCGGCGATGGCGGTCAGCGCTTCGCTTTCGGCGATGGCGCGCGTGCTGCGGCCGATGACGACGGCGAGCTCGGTCTCGTAGTCGAGCTTGGTCACCGCGGCGGGCTTCGGGATCGGTGCGCCGGAGCCGATCACGGCGCTCGAGAGCTTGACGAAGATGCGCGGCTTTTCCTGCGCCGCGAGCCCGGCTTCGGCCGCATGGGCGCCGTAATTGCGGCCGACGCCCAGGATCTTGCCGGGCCGCGGCACCGGCGCCAGCAAGCGGACCCGCTCCGGCGCGTGACAGCAGGCTCGTGTCGCGAGTCCCTTGGCGAGCGCCTTGCGCGCGCGCGTCATGCCGGCTTCGCCAAAGCGCAGCAGGGTCAGCATGTCGGCGGGAAATCCCGGCGAAGCGGCGGCGAGATCGACGATCTGACCTTGCGCCCAGCCGCCGATCCGCGGCAGCTCATCCGGGGGCGCGAAGGTCACGAGCCGCATCTCAGCTGCCGGGAAGGTCGTGGATCTCGGGGAAGAACATGTCCTTCCAGCGCGCCGGCACCGCTTTGGTCGAGCCCACCTCGTGCATGAAGCTCGCGAACTTCATCGTCTGCTGCGGCGTCATCGTCCAGGTCACCTGCGGGCCCGCGAGCACCTTGGTGACCATGTCGAGCGGCAGCTTCGATTTCGAATCCGCGATCCACAGCGCCGCGGCCGCGCGCTTGTCGGCGTTGATGATCTCCGTCGCCTCCTTCAGCGCGGCGATGAGCGCGCCATAGAGCTTCGGATTGGTGTCGTGGAAGCGCCGCGTCGTCCAGGCGACGGTGAAGCTGTGCGGGCCGCCCAGCACGTCGAAGGAGTTAAGCACGGTGTGGATGCCGGGATGCTCGAGCTGCTGCTGCTGAAAGGGCGGCACGCTGAAGACGCTGCTGAACTCGGTGCCGCCGCCGATGAGGCCCGTCGTCGCATCGGGCGGCGGCAGCGAGAAGGTGAGGGGGTCGAGCTTGGCGTAGTTGCTGCGCCCGAAAGCCTGCGCCGCCGCCATCTGCAGGGTCACCGCCTGGACCGAGACCTTGACCGCCGGCACCGCGATCTTGTCGCCGGGGCGGAAATCACCGATCGACTTGATGCGGGCATCGCGCGTGTTGAGCAGGAAGGGCTGCGAGCTCAGCGCCGAGATGCCGCGCACCTCTGCAGCCGTGCCCTTGGTCTTGTCCCAGAGCGTGACCAGGCCGGGAACGCCGCCGGCGACGACATCGACGGAGTCCGAGAGCAGCGCGTCGTTCATGACGGCGGGACCGTTGAAGGTGTCCCACACCACCTTGACGTCGCCGAGCCCGGCCGCCTTCGCATATTTCTCGATGAGGTGCTGGTGCTCGAGCACGTTGAACTGCACGTAGCCCATCGAATATTGCTTGGCGAGGCGGATCTCCTTGGCTTCGGCGCGAGCCTCCGTCGTGACGCCGGCAAGGGCGCCCACGAGCAGAACGGCCATGGCGAAGATTCTGAAACGCATCGTTCCCCCCTGCTGTCCGGCCGCGGTTTGAGTCGCGGGGGCCGGCTTCTCGAACGGCTATAATGGGACGCGCCGCTTCGGCGCAACCCCTACTCGCCCGGCGCCGCGATCAGGCGAGCGTGTTGACATAGTAGTAATGGCTGGTGTCGCAGCGATCGATGCGCAGCTCGAGCGGCGCGCCATAGATGTCTCGCGCGATGCGGCGCACCTCCAGCAGCGGCGCTCCGGCGGCAAGGCCGAGATGCTGCGCATCCTCCGCCGGCGCCGGCATGGCGCGGAGCTGCTCCTCGGCGCGCATCACCGTGACGCCGAATTGCTGCTCGTAGATGACATAGAGCTCTTCATGCATCTCGCTGCCGATCGGCAGGGCGAGGCCGGCGAAGAGCGCGGCCGACAGGGTGATCCGCTCGACCACCACGGTGCGCCCCTGCAGCCGGCGCAGCCGCAGGATGCGATGAACGGGGCTGCGCGGCGCGAGGCCGAGCGCCGCCGCCTCGCCGCGCTCGGCGCGCTGCGTCTTCTGCGCCAGCACGATGCTGGTCGGCACCGTCTTCTCGCCGTTGCCGTCGACCAGCGGAAAGAAGCGGAAGAGCGAGGTTTGCGTGCTGTGCTGGGCGACGAAGGTGCCGCGCCCCTGGCGGCGCACCAGCAGGTTCTTGGATTCCATCTCGCCGAGCGCCTTGCGCACCGTGCCTTGGCTCACCTTGAGCTCCTCGGCGAGCTCGAATTCGCTCGGCAGGGGCGCCCCGGGCTTCCATTCGCCTGAGCCGATCCGCTCGGTGAGCAAGGTCGCAACCTGCGCATAGAGCGGGCGGAAATCCGGCAACCCCTTGGCCATCCTTGCGCTTTTCCCTTTTTGCGGCGACCCCCGCCGGCGGCTTCTCGAAAGATCGGGATAGACAGCTCTTGTATAAGATATAGGATAGAAACCAGCCGAAGGGAAAGCCCGCCATCGCGGGTAATAACGAAGATCGCTGGAGGACTCGGGATGCAGACCCATTTCATCGTCCACGACAAGACCGACACGGTCGGCGTCGTCGTCGTGGAGGACGTGAAGCCCGGCCAGGAGCTGACCGGCTGGCTGATGGAGACCGACGAGACCATCGGGCTCAAGGCGGTCGACGCCGTGCCGCTCGGTCACAAGATCGCGCTCAAGGACATCCGGCCGAACGACACCGTGCTCAAATACGGCAACGATGTCGGCCGCGCCGTCAACGATATCGGCAAGGGCCGGCATGTTCACATCCACAACATGAAGACGAAGAGGTGGTGACCATGGCGCGTCCGGAATTTATGGGCTATCGGCGCGAGAACGGCCGGGTCGGCATCCGCAACCACGTTGTCATCCTGCCGCTGGACGATCTCTCCAACGCCGCCGCCGAGGCGGTGGCCAACAACATCAAAGGCACCTTGGCCTTGCCGCACGCCTATGGGCGCTTGCAGTTCGGCGAGGATCTCGAACTGCATTTCCGCACGCTGATCGGCACCGGCAGCAATCCCAACGTCGCCGCCTGCGTCGTCATCGGCATCGAGCCGGGCTGGACCGGCCGCGTCGTCGACGGCATCGCCAAGACCGGAAAGCCGGTGGTCGGCTTCGCCATCGAGGGCAATGGCGACATCAACACCATCGCCTCGGCCTCGCGCAAGGCGCAGGAATTCCTGCAGCAGGCCACCGAGAAGCAGCGCGAGCGTTGCCGCATGGAAGAGCTCTTCATCTCGACGAAATGCGGCGAGAGCGACACCACCTCCGGCCTCGCCTCGTGCCCGACGGTCGGCAATCTCATCGACAAGGTCGATGTGATGGGCGCCACCACCTGCTTCGGCGAGACCTCGGAGATCACCGGCGCCGAGACCGTCTGCGCCAGCCGCGCCGCCACCAAAGAGGCGGCCGACAAATTCATGAAGGCGTTCCTCGCCTATCAGGAGGTGATCGACCGGCACAAGACGAACGACCTGTCGGAATCGCAGCCGACCAAGGGCAACATCGCCGGCGGCCTTACCACTATCGAAGAGAAGGCCTACGGCAATCTGGCGAAGATCGGCAAGAAGGCGAAGTTCATCGACGTGCTGCTGCCGGCGGAAGCGCCGAGCAAGGGCGCCGGGCTCTATTTCATGGACAGCTCCTCCGCCGCGGCGGAGTGCGTCACCTTGCAGGCGGCGGCGGGCTTCGTCGTCCATCTCTTCCCGACCGGGCAGGGCAATGTCATCGGCAATCCGATCGAGCCGGTGATCAAGCTCACCGCCAATCCCAAGACGGCGCGCACCATGGGCGAGCATATCGACCTCGACGTCTCCGGCATCCTGCGCCGCGAGATGACGCTGGACGACGCCGGCGACCGGCTCATCGACATCATGATCCGCACCTGCAACGGTCGCCTCACCTGCGCCGAAGCGCTCGGCCACCGCGAATTCGTCCTCACCAAGCTGTACCAAAGCGCGTGAAGCAGGCGACGTTCCCATCCCCTCGCCCCTCTCCCGCACAGCGGGAGAGCGGGAGAGGGAGGGGCCCAGCGCATAGCGCTGGGAGGGTGAGGGGTGAGGGTATCAGCGCACCATGACCGCAACCCTCCACGTCTCGGTCTGGCGCGGCGGCGCGGCGGGCCGCCTCGTCGCCTATGACGTCCCGGCGCAGGAAAGCCAGACGGTGCTCGATGTCGTGACCTACATCCAGCGCCATCTCGAGCCAGCGCTCTCCTATCGCTTCGCCTGCCGCGTCGGCATGTGCGGCTCCTGCGCCATGACGGTGAACGGCGTGCCGCGCTGGACCTGCCGCACCCATGTGCGCCGCGTCGCTTCCGGTGGACGGCTCGAGCTCAGGCCGCTCGAGAATATGCCGGTGATCAAGGACCTCGCCGTCGATATGAGCAATTTCTTCGGCAAATGGTCGCGCGCGCATGGCGCCTTCGCGCCGATGGCGGGGCTCGGTGAAGAGTTTGCGAAAGTGGCGCCGGATTCGCCCGAGCGGCAGGCGGCGAGCGCGGGGATCGAATGCATCGGCTGCGGCGTCTGCTACGCCGCCTGCGACGTGGTGCGCTGGAACGATGCCTTCCTCGGCCCTGCCGCGCTCAACCGCGCCTGGACCTTGGTCAATGATTGCCGCGACGGCGATGGCGCGGCGCGGCTGCGCGCCGTGGCGGGCGATGCCGGCTGCCATGCCTGCCACAGCCAGCAGAGCTGCGCGCTCCATTGCCCGAAGCAGCTCGATCCCACCGCCGCCATCGCCGGGCTGAAGCGGGCAACGGCGAAAGCGGCGCTTTGGGGCAAGCTTTGACATGGGCGCGCGCGGCGAGACCTGGCTCTGGATCCTGCAGCGGGCGACGGCGGCGGTGCTCGCCGGCGCCGTGCTGGTGCATCTGGCGACGCTCGTCTATGCCGTGCGCCAGGGGCTTTCCGCTGCCGCCATCCTGGCGCGGACCGAGGGCAATCTCGCCTGGCTCGGCTTCTACCTCCTCTTCGCCACCGCCGCGGCGCTCCATGCCGGGATCGGGCTGCGCACGGTGCTGCGCGAGGCGACCCCCTGGCGCGGGCCGAGCCTCGATGGTGCCGTGCTGCTCCTCGCTGTCGCCATTGCCGCCGCCGGCTGGCGCGCCGCGTTCGGGCTCTTCGCATGAGCTGGCCCGCGCGCAACCATCCGAATTACTGGGCCTTTCTGCTGCATCGGATGTCCGGCCTGCTGCTCGCCCTGTTCCTGCCGCTGCATTTCTGGGCGCTCGGTACGGCGATCGAAGGCGCGGCGCGGCTCGACGGCTTCCTGCGCTGGACCTCGGCGCCGCTGGTGAAGCTCGCCGAGATCGGCCTCGTCGTGCTGCTGGCGGCGCATCTCACCGGCGGCCTCCGGCTGCTGGCGATCGAATTCCTGGCCTGGCGGCGCTGGCAGAAGACGGCCGTGGCGCTATCGGCAGGTGCGAGTCTCGCGATGGGGCTGGTGTTCTTGTTGAACCTGTTCTGAACCGCCTATTCTGCTGAACGCCCGCGAAGGCGCCGGAGAGCGACGATCGAGCCTGGGGAGGTGATCATGTCGGTTCGTGCAATGCGCAGTGCCGCGCTTCTGATGCTGCCGCTGCTGTTCGCCGTGCCGGCCCGCGCCGAGGTGAGCGAGGTCCGCATCGCGCAGGAATTCGGCATTAGCTATCTGCCGCTGACGGTGATGCATCACGAGAAGCTGCTGGAGCAAGCGGCGGCAAAGGCCGGCATTCCCAACCTCAAGGTCACCTGGGCGCAGTTCGGCGCCGGCAACGCGATGAACGACGCGCTGCTCTCGGGCAGCCTCGACTTTCCCTCGGGCGGCGTCGGGCCGATGCTGACGATCTGGAGCAAGACCCGGGGCCATCAGCAGGTGCGCGGCGTCGCCGCGCTCAATTCCATGCCGCTCTACCTCGTCAGCACCGATCCGAAGGTGAAGACGATCAAGGATTTCACCGATCAGGACAAGATCGCGCTGCCGGCGGTCAAGGTCTCGATCCAGGCGGTGACCTTGGAAATGGCGGCGGCAGAGGCCTTCGGCGCCGACCATTACAATCAGCTCGACCATCTCACCGTGTCGATGAAGCACCCGGACGCGATGGCGGCGCTGCTCTCCGGCCATTCGGAGATCACGGCGCATTTCGGCAGCGCCCCCTTCCAGTATCTGGAGCTGCAGGACAAAGCCGCGCATCGCGTGCTCAGCTCCTACGACGTGCTGGGCGGCCCGCACACCTTCAACGTCGTCTGGACGACGCAGAAGTTCCACGACGACAATCCCAAGGTCTATGCCGCCTTCCTGACCGCGCTCAACGAGGCGATGGCGCTGATCAAGAGCGACCCGAAGCGCGCGGCGGCGATCTATATCGACGAGGAGAAGTCGAAGCTCTCGCCCGAGTTCGTCGAGCAGATGATCCGCGACCCCGAGAACGTCTTCACCACGATGCCGCAGAAGGTGATGAAATACGCGGAGTTCATGCACAAGATCGGCGCCATCGACAACATGCCGAAAACCACGAGCGAGATCTTCTTCCCGGAGTTCCGGGCGATGGCGGGCAATTGATGATGAAGTTACGGGTATCAAGTCCTTCTCCGCCCTTTAGGGCGGAGAAGGATTTAGGATGAGGTGGGTGGAGCAGCGGCTATGACGAGAGAGACGGGGACACTGGCGGCGGTCGGACCCACCCCACCTCACCCCAACCCTCTCCGCCCCGAAGGGGCGGAGAGGGAGTCTCGCGGGGCGGCCGCATCCGACCCCGCGTCACCGCTGCTCGAGGTCGAGGGCGTGACCTTGCAGTACAAGACCAAGCAGCATCTCGTCACCGCGACCTATCGCGTCGGCTTCGAGGTCCATCGCGGCGACCGCTTCATTCTGCTGGGCCCGTCGGGTTGCGGCAAATCGACCTTGCTCAAAGGCGTCGGCGGCTTCTTGACGCCGGTCGAGGGCAGCATCCGCTTGAACGGGCGCACCATCGAGCGGCCGGGCCCCGACCGCATGATGGTGTTCCAGGAGTTCGACCAGCTGTTGCCGTGGAAGACGGTCAAGCAGAACGTCATGTTCCCGATGCTGGCGAGCCGCCGCTGCAGCCAGCGCGAGGCGACGGACCGGGCGATGACCTACATCGCCAAGGTCGGGCTCGACAAGTTCGGCGACGTCTATCCGCACATGCTGTCGGGCGGCATGAAGCAGCGCGTCGCCATCGCGCGCGCCATGGCGATGGAGCCCGAGATCCTGCTGATGGACGAGCCTTTCGCCGCGCTCGACGCGCTGACGCGGCGCAAGATGCAGGACGAGCTGCTGCAGCTATGGGACGACATCCGCTTCACCATGCTGTTCGTCACCCACTCGATCGAGGAGGCGATCATCGTCGGCAACCGCATCCTGGTGCTGTCGCCGCATCCGGGCCAGGTCAAGGCCGAGCTCAACTCGGTCCGCGGCGAAGGCGCCGAGGCGCTGCAGCGCCGCATCCGCGGCATGCTCTTCGCCGAGGCGATCGAGCGGGCAGGAGCGGCGCCGTGAGCGCGGAGCACGCCGCCATCCTGCCGCCGGTCCGCCCGGAATTCGAGCGCCAGACGCTCGATGCCCGCAACATCGGCGAGATCGAGCGGCCGCTGTCGCTCTGGGAGCGGCTCGGCAACATCACCCCGCTGCGGCGCTTCCTGCTGCTCGCGGCGCTCGCCGCGATCTGGCAGCTCTACGCCTCCTGGCTCGACAATCCGCTGATCTTCCCGACCTTTGGCGACACCGTGGCGGCGCTGGTGAAGGGCGTCGTCAGCGGCGAGCTGCTGGCGCGCACGCTGGTCTCGATCAAGGTGCTGGTGATGGGCTACGCCGCCGGCGTCGCCATCGCCGCGGTGCTGACCGGCCTTGCCGTCTCGACGCGGCTCGGCACCGATCTCCTCAGCACGCTCACCGCCATGTTCAATCCCTTGCCGGCGATCGCGCTGTTGCCGCTCGGCCTGCTCTGGTTCGGCCTCGGCAATCCCAGCCTCATCTTCGTCCTCATCCATTCCGTGCTCTGGGCGGTGTCGCTCAATACCTTCTCGGGCTTTCTCGCGGTGAGCCAGACCTTGCGCATGGCCGGGCACAATTACGGGCTCAAGGGCGTCAGCTATGTCGCGCGCATCCTGGTGCCCGCGGCGCTGCCGGCGATCCTGACCGGCCTTAAGGTCGGCTGGGCCTTTGCCTGGCGCACGCTGATTGCCGCCGAGCTGGTGTTCGGCGTCAGCTCCGGCTCGGGCGGGCTCGGCTGGTACATCTACGAAAACAAGAACGAGCTCGAGACCGCCAATGTCTTTGCCGGTCTCTTCACCGTGATCATCATCGGCCTCTTCATCGAAAGCGTGGTGTTCCGCGCCATCGAGAACAGCACCGTGCGCAAATGGGGCATGCAGCAATGACCCTCGCCATCGATCTCGCCGTCGTCGAGGAAACCGCGAAGCTCCTTTATATCCGCGCCCTGAAGCTGCTGCCCGACGACATCAAGCGCGGCTTCGACCGGCTCTATCAGGCCGAGAGCGACGGCACCGCGCGCACGATCCTCGAAACGATGCGCACCAATATCGCCGTGGCGGAGAAGACCGACAATCTGCTGTGCCAGGATACCGGCATCCCGATCTACAACATCACCATCGGCCGCGACGTCGCCGTCGACGGCGCCGCGCTCAAGGCCGCGATCCGCCGCGGCTGCGAGCGCGCGACGCGCGAATATCCCTTGCGCTCCTCCGTCGTCCATCCCTTGACCCGCATCAACGAGCACACCTCCTGCGGCGCGCTGGTGCCGGTGATCACCGTCGATTTCAGCGAGCGCGCCGAGGAGCTGGTGATCGAGATGATCCCCAAGGGCAGCGGCTCCGAGAACGGCTCCTTCCTCAAGATGTGCATTCCGGCCGACGGGGTCGACGGCATCAAGACCTTCGTCATCGACCGCGTGATCGAGGCCGGCGGCAAGGTGTGTCCGCCGACCATCGTCGGCGTCGGCATCGGCGGCACCTCCGATCTCTGCATGCATCTGGCGAAGCTGGCGGCGACGCGGCCGCTGGGCACGATGTGCTCGGATCCCGAAGGCGCCAAGCTCGAGCGCGCGCTCGGCGATGCCGTCAACAGCCTCGGCATCGGGCCGCAGGGGCTCGGCGGCGACAGCACCGCCTTTGCCGTCCATGTCGAGCTGGCGGCGACGCACATCACGATGAACCCGGTCGCGGTCAATATTCAGTGCCATTCCGCGCGGCGCGCCACCGCTACCTTCCGCCCCGACGGCGTTGCGATCGGAGCCTGAGCCATGGCGCAGCATCGCTTCCGGACGCCGATCGACGAGGCCGCGGTGCGTGCGCTCAGGATCGGCGATCAGGTGACGCTCGACGGCACGCTGTTCGGCATCCGCGATGCGACGCAAATCGCGATGTTCGATCGCGGGCGCAAGACGCGCTTCGATCTCAACGGCCATGCCGTGATCCACACCGCGCCCAATGTCCGCAAAGTACCGGTCTCCGCCGCCGCGCCCGCGGGCTATGAGCCGGTTTGCGTCGGCACCACGACGAGCGCGCGCATGGAGCGCTTCACCCGGCCGCTGATGCAAGCGTGCGGCGTCCGCCTCATCATCGGCAAGGGCGGCCTCGGCGCCGAGTCGCAGCGTGCTTTCGCCGAGCTCGGCGGCGCCTATCTCGCCATCATCGGCGGCGCCGCCGCGCTCGAGACCGCCTGGATCGAGGCGATCGAGGATGTCGATCTCGACGAGCTCAATCCCGAGAGCCTGTGGCGCTTCCGCGTCAACGGCTTCGGTCCCTTGCTGGTGGCGATGGATGCGCAGGGCGGCAGCCTCTACGACGGCGTCCGCGACGCCGCCGCCTCCCGCCGCGCCAAGGCCCTTGCGGCGCTCGGGGTGAAGGGAGCCTGAGGATGCTTTGCCTCGTGCAACCCCGTGCTCGTTTCCCTCTCCGCCGCGCAGCGGGGGAGAGGGCGGGGCCCATCGCGAAGCGATGGGAGGGTGAGGTGGTCTTTGCGCAGCACCAGCGCATCTGCCTTCGCACCCCACCTCACCCCAACCCTCTCCGCCCCAATGGGGCGGAGAGGGAGTTCGACAAGCGCGGCGCCTGATGCATCGCCTGCGCACTGAC
This sequence comes from Allostellaceae bacterium, assembly GCA_035517635.1. Classification (GTDB taxonomy): domain Bacteria; phylum Pseudomonadota; class Alphaproteobacteria; order ATCC43930; family CGMCC-115725; genus DAHUYF01. The sequence goes on from DATIYL010000032.1 coordinate 15,126, forward strand.
ATCCTCATTCTCGGCAGCGGCGGTGCCGGGCTCTTTGCTGCGCTTCATGCCAAGAAGCGCGCGCCGGAGCTGTCGGTCACGGTGGCGGTGAAGGGGCTGCTCGGCAAATGCGGCTGCACCCGCATGGTGCAGGGCGGCTACAACGTCGCGCTGGCGCCGGAGGATTCGGCCGAGCGGCATTTCATGGACACGGTCGAGGGCGGCGGCTGGCTCAATGACCAGGAGCTCGCCTGGACGCTCGTCACCGTGGCGCAGCAGCGCATCCGCGAGCTCGAGAACGAGCTCGGCTGCTTCTTCGACCGCAACCCCGACGGCACCGTGCATCAGAAGGCGTTTGCCGGCCAGACCTTCGACCGCACCGTGCACAAGGGCGATCTCACCGGCATCGAGATCATCAACCGGCTCGCCGAGCAGGTCTGGGCGCGCGACATCGAACGGCTCGAGGAGCATCGCGCCGTGGCGCTGATTCCGGCCGCAAGCGAAGAGGCGCTGGCCGGCGTGCTGATGATCGACATGCGCAGCGGCGATTTCGTCTTCGTCGAGGCGCGCGCCGTGCTGCTCGCCACCGGCGGCGGCCCGACCATGTACAAGTACCACACGCCCTCGGGTGACAAGACCTGCGACGGGCTCGCCATGGCGCTCCGCGCCGGGCTCGCGCTGCGCGACATCGAGATGGTGCAGTTCCATCCGACCGGGCTGCTGGCGGGGCCGGGGACGCGCATGACCGGCACTGTGCTCGAAGAGGGGCTGCGCGGCGCCGGCGGCTATCTCCTCGGCGGCGACGGCGCGCGCTTCATGCAAAATTACGACCAGAGGGGCGAGCGCGCGACGCGCGACATCGTCAGCCGCGCCATGTATCGCGAGATCCGCCGCGGCAATGTCTCGCCGCATGGCGGGCTCTATATCGAAATGAAGCATCTGGGGCCGGCGCGCGTCCGCGCTCTCTTCAAAGGCATGGTCGAGCGCTGCGCCGATTGCGGCTTCGATCTCGCCGGCGACCGGGTCGAGGTCATCCCGACGGCGCATTACATGATGGGCGGCGTCGTCTTCGCCAGCGATGGCGGGACCGCGCTCTCGGGTCTCTTCGCCGCCGGCGAGGACACGGGCGGCGTCCATGGCGGCAACCGCCTCGGCGGCAATGGCGTCGCCAACTCTACCGTCTTCGGCGGCATCGCCGGCGACCGCATGGCCGATTGGGTGCGCGAGGCAGGCCGTTTTCGGCCGGCCGACGAGCGCGCGATCGCCGATGCCGTCGCCCGCTGCCGCGTGCCGCTGACCCAGCCGCCGGGCGATGTCGCGGCGCTGCGCGAGGAGCTGCAGGAGCTGATGTGGCGGGATGTCGGCATTCTGCGCGACCGCGCCGGGCTCGAGCGCGCGGGGGCGGCGCTGATCGATCTCGATCGCCGCCTCGACCGCACCGGCGTCGCAACGCAGGATCTCGCCTTCAACCTCACCTGGCATGACTGGCTCAATCTGAAGAGCCTGATTCTGGTGAGCCGCGCCATCGCCGCCGCATCGCTGGCGCGCGAGGAATCGCGCGGCGCCCATTTCCGCGAAGACTTCCCCGCGACGCGTCCTGCCGATCGCGATCTCGCCTTCACCACAGTGCGGCTGGCCGGCGAAGCGCTATCGGTCGGCTTCGAGACGGTGCGCTTCACCCGGGTCCGGCCGGGCGAGAGCCTGCTGCCGGCCGCGGCGGTGGCCCATGCCTGAGGGCGAAATCCGGCGCCCCGCGGCGGCGCTCAAGGAGCTGGCGCTGCGCGCGCTGATCGCCGCCGGCACCAGCCCTGGCAATGCGGCAGCGGTGGTGGAAGCGCTGATCGCCGCCGAGCTCGACGGCATCGCCTCGCACGGCTTGTCGCGGCTGCCCTTCTATGCCGAGCAGGTGCGGAGCGGCAAGGTCGATGGCCATGCCGAGCCCGCGCTCTCGCGCCCGGCGCCCGCCGTCTTCCGCGTCGATGCGCGGGGCGGCTTCGCCTTTCCGGCGATCGCGCTGGGGCTCGCCGCGGCCGAGGCAGCGCTGGCCGAGACTGGCGCGCTGGCGCTCGCCATCGGCAATTCGCATCATTGCGGCGTGCTCGGCCATTTCGTCGAGCGCATCGCCGAAACCGGTCGCTTCGCTCTGGCTTTCGCCAATACCCCGGCGGCGATCGCGCCGGCCGGCGGCGCGCGCGGGCTCTTCGGCACCAACCCCATCGCCTTTGCCTGCCCGCGTCGCGACGGCGCGCCGCTGGTCGTCGATCTCTCGATGAGCGTCGTCGCACGCGGCAAGATCATGCTGGCGGCCGGCAAGGGCGAGGCCATTCCCGAAACCTGGGCGCTCGACGCGGCCGGGCGGCCGACGCGCGATGCGAAAGCGGCGCTGGCCGGCACCATGGCGCCGATCGGCGGCACCAAAGGCGCGGCGCTGGCGCTCATCGTCGAGCTGCTGGCGGCGGCGCTCACGCGCTCGCATTTCGGCTATGAGGCGAGTTCCTTCTTCGACGCCGAAGGCCCGCCGCCGCAGGTCGGTCAGCTCTTTTTGCTGCTCGATCCGGCGCCCTTCGGCGGCGCGGCGGTGCTGGCGCGGGTCGAAGAGCTGTGCGCGGCGATGTTGGCGGAGGAGGGGGTGCGGCTCCCCGGCGAGCGCCGGCGGCAAAGCCGCGCGCGCCTCGCCCGCGACGGCATCGCGCTGTCGGCAGCGCTGCTTCGGGAGCTGGAGCACCGCGCCGCGGCGGAGGGTTGACGGCGATGAGTGTGGCCCGCACCGGCGCCGCTCACATCCAGTCGCTGCGCGACGGCCGCGCCGTCTATATCGATGGCGAGCGCGTCGCCGATGTGACCACGCATCCCGCGTTCCGCAACGCCGTGCGCTCGGCCGCGGCGCTCTACGATTTCCAGGCGCGGCCGGAAAACCTCGAGCGCATGACCTTCCTGCCGCCGGGCGGGACGGCGCGCGTCAATCGCTGCTGGGAGATCCCGCACTCTTACGACGAGCTGGTTCGCCGGCGCGAGGCGCTGGTGGCGTGGTCGGAGACGAATTACGGCTTTCTCGGCCGCTCGCCCGATCATGTCGCCTCGACCTTGCTTGGCCAGGTGTTGAGCATCGAGGTTTTCCGCCGGCATGGCGAAGCGCGCGCCCGCGCGGTCCTCGACTATTTCGACTATGCCCGCCGCCACGATCTCTTCCTCACCTATGTCCTCATCAATCCGCAGGCCGATCGCTCGCGCGCCTGGGGCGAGCAGGAGCAATTTCTGGTGGCGCAGGCCGTGGACGAGGATGCGGCCGGCATCACCGTGCGCGGCGCCAAGATGCTCGGCACCAGCGCCATCCTGGCGAACGAGGTCTTCGTCGCCAATATCCAGCCGCTGAAGCCGGGCGAGGAGCATCTGGCGCTGTCCTTCGCGCTGCCGCTCGCCAGCCCGGGCCTCAAGATCCTGTCGCGCAAATCCTACGAGAAGGCGGCGGTGTCGCGCTTCGACAACCCGCTTTCGGCGCAATTCGACGAGAACGATGCCCTCCTCTATTTCGACGATGTGAAGGTGCCGTGGGAGCGCGTCTTCGTCTATCGCGATACCGATATGTGCCGCGCGCAGTTCCACGACACGCTGGCCCATGTCTTCCAGAACTATCAGTCGCAGATCCGGCTGTCGGTCAAGGCGCGTTTCCTCGCCGGCATCGCGCTCCGCCTGGCCGAGACCATCGGTACGATCAACCTGCCTCCGGTGCGCGACCAGCTCGGCCGCATCGCCGCTCTGGCGGCAATGGTGGACTCGATGATGATCGGCATGGAGGCCGGCGGCCATACCGGCGACGGCTATTTCGCGCCCAACAAGCATTTCATGTACACGGCGCAAGTGCTGACGCAGGAGATCTACCCGCAGCTCGTCGCCGGCATCCGCGAGCTCGCCGGCGGCGCGCTCATCATGCTGCCGTCATCGGTGGCGGATTGGGGCGAGGGCGAGCTGGCGGAGATCATCCGCCGCACGCAGCGCTCGCCGGCGCTGTCGCCGGAAGAGCGCGTCAAATTCCTGAAGCTCGCCTGGGACGCCGTCGGCTCGGAATTCGGTTCCCGCCACCTGCAATACGAGATGTTCTATGCCGGCGCCCCCTTCGTCACCCGCGGCCACAGCTTCCGCACCTATGACTGGGCGCGCGCGACCGGCCTCGTCGACAGGCTGCTCGGCAGTTACGAGATGAACCCCTCACCACCCGGCGGCGGCGAGCACACCATCCCCGGCGATCAGCAATAAAATTACCATCAACCACAGCGCCAGTGCGGCCAGCACGGCGAAGGGTATGCGGCGGTAGAGCAGCTCTCCCATCAGTGCCCACCATCGGTCAGATAGCGCCCACCCCCCGCGTATTCGCGTTAAGGATAGGCTCCGCACCGACAACAATCGGGACCGCGGATGGTTCCAGCCTCTAGCGGCGCGATCCGGATAGGCGGCCTGCGCCGGCCGTGACAGCATCGCCGGGAGGTCAGCTCCGGAGGCTCCCCATGTCCGGCAAGAGCGGCGTCTTGTTGATCCCCCTGGCTCTCGGCCTTCTCTCGGTGAGCGCTTCTGCCCAGGCGCCGCCCGACCCGTCTCCGCCGGCGAGGCAGCAGGCCGCGGCAGAAACGCTCAAGGAGCGTCTCAGCGACAAGGCCAGCGACGAGCAACGCGTCAACAACTGCAAAGTCCCCAAAGACCGCCGCGGCCCCAAACCGCGACCGGGCTGTCCGCAGGAGGAAGCGAACCGGACGAAGCCGCCGCGTTGAGGGTGCGCCGCACTTCTGTCCGCGCTAGCGCTCGGTCTTCTCAGGTGGAATCGCCTACCTTCTTTGTTGTCATTCCCGCGAAAGCGGGAATCCACGACGATGGACCCCCGCTTTCGCGGGGGTGACAAATAAGATAAGAGCGATTTAAGACGATTAAGAGCGGGTCCCTTTGGCCCGATACGGCCTTACCGCTGCATCAATGAAACCTCTGTCCGCTCGATCACTTCGGGTGCCGCTGCATCAGTGCGCGGGCGGCTTCGGCCCAGCGATGGGCGACGGCAGGGCGCGCGCCATCGGTGGAGCTCAAACTGTCGCGCGTGATCGAGAGATCGTTGAAGCAGCTCCGCAGCTCATCGTCGGTGAGATGGGCGTAGGCCTCGGTGGCGCGCCGATCGATCTCGGCTTCGACCTCGAGCGCGTCGCGACGCAGGCTCATGAAGCGCCGGCTGGCGTCGGCCTTCTCCTTTCCGCCATCGGCGTAGACGCCGTCCGCGCGATCGTGCAGCGCGCCGGCGAGCCGCCAGAGATCGTCATTGGTGAGCCGCTCGTAAAGTTCAGCAAGGCTGCGGAGCCGCGCGATCTCATCTTCGGACAGGGATAGATCGCCGTCGCGGGCAAGCTCGCGCGCGAGATCAGGGATCAAAGAGCTCCCATATTTGTGATTGTCGCCCATGGTCACGCCGCCATCATCATCGGGTTGAAACCGTCGGCCTTTCATCTGTGGTGGCTGGCGCCCGTGTGCTGTGATCCCGGTCACTATCGCTTTAGGGGTGCCCGGGCCCCGCCTTGATCTGCCTCAATGTCGCCTTGGCCGGCCCGCTCTAGCGTGGCGCATCGACCCCTGAGGGGAGCCATGGAGCAATTCCTCGCCGAGCCGCCGCTGCCGGAGACGGCGCTCGACCGGATCGACCGTTTTCTTGCCGAGGCGCGGCCGGCGACGCCCTGCCTCGTCATCGATCTCGAGATCGTGCGCGCGCGCTATCGGCGCATGCAGGCGCTGTTCCCCGCGGCTTCGATCTATTACGCGGTCAAAGCCAATCCCGCGCCCGCCATCATCGAAGTGCTGGCGGCGCTCGGTGCGTGCTTCGATCTTGCCAGCGCCGGCGAGATCGCGCGCTGCCGCGCGCTGAATATTGCCCCGGAGCGGCTTTCCTTCGGCAACACGATCAAGCGCGAACGCGATGTCGCCGCCGCGAAGGCCGACGGCATCGACCTCTTCGCTTTCGATTGCCGCGAGGAGCTCGAGAAGCTCGCGCGCGCCGCGCCCGGCGCCCGCGTCTTCTGCCGCATGCTCGTCCAAGGGCGCGGCGCCGAATGGCCGCTGTCGCGCAAATTCGGCTGCGATCGCCACAGGGCCGCCGAGCTGCTGCTGGCGGCGCCGCAACTCGGGCTGCGCCCCGCCGGTGTCTCCTTCCATGTCGGCTCGCAACAGACCGATCCTACGCAATGGCAGGGCGCCATCGCGCATGCGGCCGAGATCTTTCAGCACTGCTCGCGTCACGGCATCACACTCGAGCTGCTCAATCTCGGCGGCGGCTTTCCCGCGCAGTATCGCCACGTCGTGCGCGATCTCGCGCGCTACGCCGAGGCGATCGAGACGGCGCTCGCCGCCGCCTTCGGCGGCGCGCGCCCGCGCATTCTGGTCGAGCCCGGCCGCTACATGGTCGGCGATGCCGGGCTGTTGCGCGCCGAAGTCCTGCTCGTCGGCGAGCGCCCGCATCGCGGCGGCCGGCGCTGGGTCTATCTTGATGCCGGCCGGTATAACGGGCTCCCGGAGACGCTGGGCGAGCGCATCGAGTACCGGCTGCGCGCGCCGCATAGCGGCGGGCCCGCGGGGCCGGTGGTGCTGGCCGGTCCGACCTGCGACAGCACCGACATCCTCTACGAGCGCACGCATTGCGAGCTGCCCTTGGCGCTGGCGATCGGCGACCCCGTCGATTTCCTTTCGGCCGGCGCCTACACGGCGAGCTATGCCTCGGTGGAATTCAATGGCTTCCCGCCGCTCCGAACCTACTGCGTCTGACGCTGCGCCGCAGCGCAAGCGCGTCGTCATCCTCGGCGCCGCCGGCCGCGACTTTCACAATTTCAACATGGTCTATCGCGACGACCCGTCGGCGCTGGTGCTCGCCTTCACCGCAACGCAGATCCCCGGCATCGCCGACCGGCGCTATCCGGCGGAGCTCGCCGGTCCGCTCTATCCCGACGGCATTCCGATCTTCGCCGAGGAGCGGCTGGAAGCGCTCTGCCGCGACGGCGTCGACGAGATCGTCTTCGCCTATAGCGACGTGCGTCATGAGCATGTGATGCATCTCGGCTCCCGCGCGCTGGCGCTCGGCGCCGATTTCGTGCTGCTCGGTCCGGCGCGCACCGCGCTGCGCTCGGCGCTGCCGGTGATCGCCGTGAGCGCCGTGCGGACCGGCTGCGGCAAATCTGCCGTCGCGCGCTTCCTCGCGCGGCATCTCGCCGCCCGCGGTCGGCGCGTCGCCGTGCTGCGCCATCCCATGCCCTATGGCGATCTCGCGCGCGAGCGCGTGCAGCGCTTCGCCAGCCTCGCCGATCTCGATGCCGCACGCTGCACCCTCGAGGAGCGCGAGGAATACGAGCCGCATATCGCGGTGGGCAACATCGTCTTCGCCGGCGTCGACTATGCCGCGATCCTGGCGGCGGCGGAGCGCGAGGCCGACATCATCGTCTGGGATGGCGGCAACAACGACTTCCCCTTCCTGCGCCCGGACTTTCACATCTGCGTTACCGACGCGTTGCGGCCAAGCGAGGTGGCGACGCATCACCCCGGCGAAGCGGTCGCGCGCATGGCCGATCTCCTCCTCATCAACAAGGTCGATGCGGCGTCGGAGGACGCCGTCCTCGCGCTCACCTGCCGCTGCCGCGCGGTCAATCCCGATGCCGTTATTCTGTGCGGCGCCTCGCCGGTGCGTCTCGATGACGCGGCCGCCGTTTCCGGCAAGCGCGTGCTGGTCGTCGAGGACGGTCCGACCATTACCCATGGTGGCATGCCGTATGGTGCCGGTTATGTCGCGGCGCGCGCCGCCGGCGCGGCGGAGATCGTCGATCCGCGCCCGACCGCGCCGCCGGAGATCGCTGCCGTCTTCGCAGCCTATCCGCATATCGGCAAGGTGTTGCCGGCGGTGGGCTATGGCGCGCCGCAGCTGCAAGCGCTCGCGGCCGCGATCGCCGCCGCGCCGGCCGAGATCGTGGTCTCGGCGACGCCGATCGATCTTGCTCGACTGATCGCGGTCGACAAGCCGATGATCCGCGCGCAGTATAGCTTCGCCGAGACCGGCGAGCCGGGCCTCGCTCGCACGATCGATCGCTTCCTCGACGGCTCGCCCGCGGCGGGATTGCGGTAGATCAATGCGAGGGGCGCCGGGGCGCGCTCGACTTTCGGATCCTTATCAGAAACTGGAGGCAAGAGATGAGCGACATTGAGGCCGCGCCGACGCCGACCCCGCGCAGGCGTAAAGCCGCGGCAGCGGCCGCTGCCGAGCCAAGCCTGTCGATCGAGTCGGGCACGCCGGTTGAGGAGGCAAGCGCGTCCGTCGAGTCGAGCGCGCCCATGGAGCCGGCCGCGCCGATGATGGCTGCCGCTGCCGGCGGTCAGGTGATGGGGCAGTGGCTGAGCGGTATGACGGAGCTGTCACAAGAGATCGCGCGCTTCACCCAGCAGCGGCTGCAAGAGGATGCCGAGGCGTGGATGCAGCTTGCCAGCTGCCGGAGCGTCGAAGAGGCCTTCGCCTGTCAGCAGCGCTTCGCCGAGACGGCGATGAAGCAATATTTCGACGAGGCGACCAGGTTGTCGCAATTGTTCGCGGGGTTGGCGAGCTGGCCTGGCGCGGCGCCACCATTCACCCGCGCCGCTGCCTGAGCGGCCGCCGGCGCGGGCTCCCGCGGCAGGAAAAAAGGGTCACCACGGAGGACACGGAGATTGGACGTTTGGCGCGCGAAGCGCGCCATTCCTCGTTGCTCCGTGATCTCCGTGCCTCCGTGGTGAAACCTTATGCAGTAGCCCTGGAGTGCACCGCTCCCGGCGAGGCGGCGCTGACTACTTCTCTGCCGCGTCTTCTTCGGCCTCGGTCTTGCGCAGCTTTGCCACTGGCATCTGCAGGAACTTGGCGAACCCGTAGACGGTCATGTCGTCCTGATCCCAGCAGACATAGCCGCGGCAATCCTTGGGCCGCGCCTCATAGACCGTGCAGCTGCGATCCGCTGCCAGGAACTGGCAGGTCCGGTCGGCATCCTTGATGCGCTTCTTGCCGCGGCGGGTTACTTCGACGATGTGCTTGGCCTCGAATTGGGCGGGGGTGAGGCCGAGATGCTTCGCGAGGCGGCGGATATCGTGGCGGGTCACTTCGACATATCCCGCCATCCGACAGCAGAGAGCGGGGCATTTGAGGCAGTCCAGAGGCTTTTGCGCAGTCACAGGAACACTCGCTTGTGAAGCCGCCGTTACCCGGCGTGCCGGCGGCTCTCGTCGTAATAATGAATCTCGAGGAGCAGGCACCCGCCTTCCGATTTGAACGGGCCGTGGCGGATGCCGGGCGGCCGGCAGGCATAGGTCGGCGCCTCGAAGGCTTGGCCGCCTTTCCCCGCCGCGTCGTTGCCGACGGTGAGATCGCCCGAGATCAGATACACCTCTTCCCAGTGATCGTGGACGAAGGGCGCTGTGGTATGGACGCCGGGCGCAAAGCGCAACAGCCGCGTGCGGCTGCCGGTCTTGCGCTGCTCGTCGAGATCGCTCGCCAGGATCTTCTGCTGAATGCCCGGCGGATACCCTTCAGGCGTGGCCCAGCCCGCGCTCATGTCCAGCCGATGGAATTCAAGGTGAGGCTTGTTCATGGGTATCAGGGTCTCCGGCACCTTGAACCCACTATAGCAGTTTCATGAATTCGGGGGAGCGGCGACGCGCGATGACGCGCGGCGCTTGGTGGCGATGCTCATCCACCCTCGCTAATCTGCCGGCGAAGCGAAAGACGGGAGGTCCCCGATGAAAGCCGTCGCCTTTTACCGCCCGCTGCCGATCGACGATCCCGGCGCGCTGGTGGATGTGACCTTGGAGAAGCCATCGCCCGCCGGCCGCGACCTGCTCGTCAAGGTCGCCGCCGTCTCCGTCAATCCCGTCGATACCAAGGTCCGCCGCCGCCCCGTCGCCGATCCGGAGCAGCCCAAGGTCCTCGGCTGGGACGCCGCCGGCACGGTCGAGGCGGTCGGGCCCGAGTGCCGGCTCTTCAAGCCCGGCGACAAGGTCTGGTATGCCGGCAGCATCCTGCGCCCGGGCTCGGACGCCGAATACCAGCTCGTCGACGAGCGCATCGTCGGCCGCATGCCGCGTTCGCTCTCCTTTGCCGAAGCGGCGGCGCTGCCGCTCACCAGCATCACCGCCTGGGAGATGCTGTTCGACCGCTTCGCCATCCGCATCGGCAAGCCGGCGGAGGCGGGCGCGATCCTGCTCATCGGCGGCGCCGGCGGCGTCGGCTCGATCGCGCTGCAACTGGCTCGGCGCCTCACCGGCCTCACCGTGATCGCCACCGCGTCGCGGCCGGAAACGATGGAATGGTGCCGGACGCTCGGCGCGCATCACGTCATCGACCACAGCAAGAAGCTGGCGCCGCAGCTCGCGGCAATCGACCACCCCATGGTCGACTACATCTTTTCGATCACCGCCACCGAGCAGCATCTCGCCGAGATCGTCGAGCTGCTGGCGCCGCAAGGGAAGTTCGGCCTCATCGACGACCCCAAGACGCTCGACGCCATGCCGTTCAAGCGCAAAAGCGCGTCGATCCACTGGGAGTTCATGTACACCCGCTCCAGCTTCGCGACGCCCGACATGATCGCGCAGCACAATCTGCTGAACGAGGTCGCGGGCCTCGTCGAGGACGGGCTTTTGCGCACCACGCTTGCCGAAAGGATGGGCAAGATCGACGCCGCCACGCTCCGACGCACCCATGCCCTCGTCGAAAGCGGCCGCGCCAAGGGCAAGCTGGTTCTGGAGTGGTGAGCGACCCGACCGCGGCTCGGTAGCTCCGCGTCTCCCATCATCGCCTTGCCCGCGAAAGCGGGCATCCAGGGGCCTCAGCCTCGACGTGCGGAGCGCGTGACTCTGGATTCCCGCTTTCGCGGGAAAGGCGGGAACATGGGTGCATACCGGAGCGCTTTCACTGCCGCGTCACCGCCCCAAGATCGCGCTGCTGATCGCGCGCTTGTCGCGGATTGGCCATTTGCCGAGATCGGCGGCGTGGAAGAGATCGGCGAGGTGCTGGTTGAAGAGCGCCGGCTCCTCCAGGTTGATGGCGTGGCCGGAATTGGCCATGACGACGAGGGCCGCGCTCATGATGGTGCGCTTCATCAAGAGGCCCGGCTCGAGGCAGGGCCAGTCCTCGTCGCCGGTGATGACCAGGGTCGGCGCGGTGATCGCCTTCATCTTCTCGACGAGATCGTAAAGCGAGGGCCGGCGCCGCTGCACGCCGCGCTGCGTCAAGGCCGCGCCTTCGCTGGAATGCTCGGCGAGCTGCTGGGCGAATTCGCGCCAGCCGCGCGGGTCCTTGTTCTGGAACTGCACGCGGGTCGGGCCCTCGGCATAGATGCCGCCGGCCTCTTTCATGCCGAGCGTCTCGAAGCGCTTGGCCCAGGCTTCGGACTCCTCTTGGAATTTCTGCCGCTGATCGGCCTCGGCGCCATAGCCGCAGCCGGCGATCACCAGCGAGCGGGCGCGCTCGGGGTAGGTCATGCCGAAATGCAGCACGGCGAAGCCGCCCATCGACAGCCCGACGACATGCGCCTTGTCCAGCTTGAGCGCATCCATGACCGCGCGGATATCGTCGCGCGCCCGCTCTTGCGAATAGCGCTCTGCGTCGCGCGGCAGGTCGGAGGGCGGATAGCCCCGCGCATTGTAGGTGATGCAGCGATAGCGCCGCGCGAAATAGCGCACCTGTGGCTCGAAGGAGCGATGATCGCCGGCGAATTCATGAACGAAGACGATCGGGACGCCGGTTCCCGTCTCTTCGTAGTAGAGCTTGACGCCGTCATCGGTGGTGAGGTGGGCCATGACGCTCCTCCGCTGGTCGAGCCCGCTCTTTCTAGCATGCGCGCCACGCGCCGCGAGCAATACTGAAAAGTGATAGGTTGGGCTAATATCAATCGTCGTTTGCGATCGGGAGCCAGGCCATGGACGCGGCGGATCTCCGGGTGTTCGAAGCGGTGGCGCGGCTCGGCGGCATGAACCGCGCCGCCGGCGAGCTCAACACGGTGCAGTCGAACGTGACCCAGCGCATCCGCCTCCTGGAGGAAGAGCTGGCAACGCCGCTGTTCCAGCGCCACAGCCGCGGCGTGGCTCTGACGCCCGCGGGGAAGCGGCTGCTGCCCTATGCCGCGCGCGTGGCGCAGCTCCTCGCCGAGGCGCGCCGCGCCGTCAAAGACGACGGCACGCCGAGCGGTCCGCTGCAGATCGGCTCGCTCGAGACCACCGCGGCGCTGCGCCTCTCGCCGGTGCTCGCTTCCTATGCCGCCGCCTATCCGGCGGTCGATGTCGTGCTCACCACCGGCACCTCGGCCGAGCTCGTCGAGCTCGTTCTCGCGCATCGCCTCGAAGGCGCGTTCGTCTGCGGCCCGGTGCAGCATCCGGAGCTGGCGGCGGAGCCGGTTTTCGCCGAGGAGCTGGTGCTGGTGACCGCGCCGACGCAGAAGAGCCTCGATCGCGTCCTGGCGCGCAGCGATCTCAAGATCGTCGTACTGCGCGCCGGCTGCTCCTATCGGCAGCGCCTCGAGGAGATCCTGGCGCGGCGCGGCATCGTCGGCTTGCGCCGGCTCGAATTCGGCACCATCGAGGGCATTCTCGGCTGCGCCGCCGCCGGGCTCGGCGTCACCTTGCTGCCGCGCGCGCTGGTCGAAAGCGCGCGGCGCGCGCGGCGCGTCGCCGTGCATACGCTGCCGACGGACGAGGCGCGGGTCGAGACGGTGTTCATCCGCCGCCGCGACGCCTTCGTCTCGAGCGCGCTCGCCGCTTTCCTCGCCTTTGTCCCGGCGCAGGCCGCGGCAGCGGCGGAGTAGGGCTATCTCAAGCCGCGATCGCCGCCATCACTTAAAGTCGTTTCACGGCGCCGCCGCTCATTCCTAGGTTCTCGCTACGGCCTCGGACGTAACGTCCGAGCCTGCCGACACAGGCGACAAGGCCTAGGTTTGAGCGATGGCGAGGGCGGCATCCGACACGGCGAAGCAAACGAGTCTCTGGCGGGCGACGCTGGCCGGTCTGTCGGCGAGCCTCATCGGCATCGGCCTGGCGCGCTTCGCCTATACGCCGCTCATCCCCGCTTTGATCGCCGCGCAGTGGTTCGCGCCCTCCGCGGCGGCCTATCTCGGCGCCGCCAATCTGGCAGGATATCTCGCCGGTGCGCTCTTGGCGCGTCCGCTCGCGCGGCGCGTGGGTGCGGTGACCGCGCTCCGCGCCAATATGGTGCTGGCGGTGGCCGGTTTCTTCGCCTGTTCGGCGCCGGTCTCGTTCCTCTGGTATTTCCTCTGGCGCCTTGCCGTGGGCATCGCGGGCGGCGTTCTCATGGTGCTCGCCGCGCCGACGGTGCTGCCGCATGTGCCGCCCGCTCGGCGCGGCCTCGTCGGTGGCGCGATCTTTACCGGCGTCGGGCTGGGCATTGCCGCGTCTGGCACCTTGGTGCCGCTGCTGCTGCGCCGCGGCGTCGCTCAGACCTGGTGGATGCTGGGCGCGCTTGCCGCGGTGCTGACGCTCCTCGGCTGGAGCGGTTGGCCCGAGGGGTCGGCTCCCGCTGCGCCCGTCACCGCGCCGCACGCGCCGCGCAACCCGCTGCTGCTGGCGCTTTATGCCGAATACGCGCTCAACGCCGTCGGGCTCGTGCCGCATATGGTCTTCCTCGTCGATTTCATCGCCCGCGGCCTCGGCCAGGGCGTTGCGCGCGGCGCGCAATATTGGGTCGTCTTCGGCCTTGGTGCCGTTGCCGGGCCGAGCCTCGCCGGTCATCTCGCCGACCGCATCGGCTTCGCCCAAGCGCTGCGCCTCGCCTTCGCGCTCGAGGCGGCCGCTGTCGGCCTGCTGGCAGTGGCGACCGGGCCTGCCGCTTTGTTCGTCTCCGCCGCTGTGGTCGGCGGCTTCGTGCCGGGGATCGTGGCGCTCGTCTTCGGCCGCGCGCATGAGCTGGTGGGCGGCCATGCCGGAGCGGACCGCGCCTGGAGCTTTGCCACCATCGCCTTCGCTACGGGCCAGGCCGCCGCCGCCTACGGCTTCTCCTATCTCTATGCCGCGGGCCGCGACCATGCGCTGCTTTTCGCGCTGGGCGGCGCCGCGCTGGCGCTGGCGTTCGTGATCGACGTGGCGGCGTCCGGCGCCGCGCGCTTCAGCCGAGCCTGAGTTCCGGCATCACCTCGGTGGCGAACAGCTCGACCGAGCGCAGCCCCTCCTCGAGCGTCATGTCGCCGAAGGCGAAGCGGCAGACGAGATAGTTGGTGCGTGCTTCCGCGAGCTGCTGCTGCAAGGCCTCGCGTACCGTGTCCGGCGTCCCGGCGATGCCGAAGCCGCGCTGCTGCGCCTCATCGAAGCGCTCGGGATAGAAGGCATTGAGCGGCCGCGTGCCGTGCTTCTCCCACAGTGTGAAGAAGCTGCGATGCCAGCAGCGATGGGCGCGCCGCGCCGTCGCCAGCGCCTCGTCCGCGCTCTCGGCGACGACCACCGTGCGCGTCATCCCCATCAGCGGCAGGCTCTCGGCGCTAAGCCCCGCCGCCGCCCAGTCGCGGCGATAAGCGTCGGTTACCGTTCGCACCACCGCTGGCGGGCCGTTGCAGATGATGTTGACGCCATTGGCGACCACCCAGGGCAGCCCTTCCGGCCGCGCCAGGCCGTACCAGAGCGGCGGGTGCGGGCGCTGCACCGGCTCCATCTCCATCGGCACATTTTCGAAGGTGAAGAACTCACCTTTGTGGCTCAGCGTCTTCGCCCCCAAGCCCTCGCGGATGATGGCAAGCGCCTCGACATAGATCGCCTGCGCCTTGGCGGGATCGACGCCGTAATAGGCGACTTCGTGCGGCGAGATGCCTCGGCCGACGCCAAGCTCGAACCTGCCGCCGCTCATCTGGTCGAGCATGCAGATCTCTTCGATGATGCGCAGCGGATGATGCAGGGCGAGCGTATAGACCATCGGGCCGAAGCGCAGCCGCCGCGTCCGCTGCGCGATGGCGGCGAGAAAGACGCTTGGGCTGGGCGCCATGCCCAAGGGCGTGGCGTGATGCTCGGCCAGGTGATAGCGGCGGATGCCGAGCCGGTCATAAGCCTCGATCAGCTTGAGCCGGTTCTCATAAAGGTCGCCGAGCGAACCCGCGCCGCGGTCGACGTGATCGAAAACACCGATCTCGATCATGGTTTTCCTCCCGGGGGTGAGGGTAATGCGGTTGCGCGCTGCGATAAAACTCTTTCTGGCTTACCCCCTCTCCGCCCCTAAGGGCCTAAGGGGCGGAGAGGGCTGGGGTGAGGTGGGGTCGCGACGGCGCTTCGGCCAAACCCACCTCATCCTAAATCCTTCTCCGCCCTGAAGGGCGGAGAAGGACTTTTCAATCCCACTTAATGTCTTCTACCCTTGCGCCCATGAGCCTCTACTACGTTCAGAAGCTGCTCTATCAGCTCAACCGCGATGGCGAGCTGCGGCGGCGCTTTCAGGGCGATCGCGAGGCGGTGCTGGCGGGATATGAGCTGACGGCGGAAGAGCGCGGCGCGATCGCCGCGCCGGATATCGGCCTCCTCTATGTGCTTGGCGTCAACGGTCAGCTGCTCATGCATTACGCGGCGCTGTGCGGCCTCGAATGGAACGCTTATCTCGAGGCGATGCGCGAGGGCATACGGCGCCACGGGCCGGTCCGCGCCGGCGTCTATGCCATGGTTCCGGACTGATGCCGCTGGTTTTCGCCGGCGCCTGCAGCCATGCTCCCGGCATCACCGGCCGGGCCGAGCGCGCCGATCCCGCCGCGCGCGACCGCTTCTATGCCGCCATGGACCGGTTGCGCCAGGCGCTCGAAGCGGCGCGTCCCGATGCGCTCGTCGTCGTCGCGGCCGAGCATTTCGCCAATTTCTTCATGAACAACATGCCGGCCTTCGCGCTCGGCATGGCCGATCACTATGAAGGGCCGATCGAGGATGAGCGTTTCCTGCGCATCGCCCGCCGCCGCGTTCCCGGCAACCGCGATCTGTCGGAGCGGCTCATTCGCCGCGTGATGGACGATGTCGATGTCGCCTATGCCGAGGAGTGGCTGCTCGATCACGGCATCGCCGTGCCCCTGTCGTTCCTGACGCCGCGCTTCGATCTGCCGGTCATTCCCGCCAACATCAACTGCCAAGGCCCGCCGCTGGCGCCGCTGCACCGCGCCTATGTTTTCGGCCGCGCCTTGCGCGCCGCCGCCGATGCCGTGCCCGAGCGCGTGGCGCTGATCGGCACCGGCGGCCTTTCGCATTGGCCGGCGACGCCCAATTCGGGCAAGATCAACGAAGCCTGGGACCGCGAGTTCCTGCGCCGCTGGACCGCCAATGACAAGGCGGCGCTGCTCGCCTATAGCGATGAGGAGACCTATCGCGAAGGCGGGCAGGGCGGCTTCGAAATCCGCACGTTCATTGCCGTTGCCGGCGCGGCCGAAGGCTCGACCGGCGAGGTCTGGTGCTATGAGCCGATCCCGATCTTCGCCGTGGGCTGCACCGTGGCGGTGATGCATCTCGGCCAGTGACGCCTCCCTCGGGAGATGACTGGAGTCCTGACACGTTTATCCGCTATCGTGCGCGACGCGGGAGGAGCTTTGCATGACCATCGGTCACAAGACGGTCGGTCACGGCCCGCTGAAGGTCATGGTGCTGCATGGCTGGTTCGGCGACGAGACCTGTTTCGATCCGCTGCGCGACGCGCTAACCCTCGACGAGTTCACTTATGCCTTCATCGCCTATCGCGGCTACGGCCTGTCGCGCCAGCAGCGCGGCGAGTACACGATGAAGGAGATTGCCGCCGACGCCATCGACCTTGCCGATGCGCTGGAGTGGGAAAGCTTCAGCCTGGTCGGCCATTCCATGGGCGGGATGGCGGTGCAGCGCGTTCTCGCCGATGCGCCGAAGCGGGTCGAGAAGCTGGTGGCGGTGACGCCGGTGCCGGCATCGGGCGTGCCGTTCGATGCCGATAGCTGGAAGCTCTTCGATGGTGCGGCCAAGAGCCTCGACAATCGCCGCGGCATCATCGATTTCTCGACCGGCAATCGCCTCTCCAAGGCGTGGATCGATCGGATCGCGCGCTATTCCGCGGAAACCGCCACGGTCGAAGCCTTCGCCGCTTACCTGCAAGCCTGGGCGAAGACCGATTTCCACCGCGAGATCATCGGCAATCCGGTGCCGGTCAAAGTCATCATCGGCGCGCATGATCTGGCGCTGACCGAGGAGACGATGAAGGCGACCTATCTCGCCTGGTATCCCCATGCCGAGCTCGAGATCATCGCCAATGCCGGGCATTATCCGATGAACGAGACGCCGGTGGCGCTTGCCACCAGCATCGAGGCGTTTTTGCGCCGCGACAGGAAATCCTGAACGGGAGGGAGCAAGCGATGCTGATCAATCTTGCCGGACGCGGCCTCTACTACGATCTCACCGGGCCGGAGAGCGCCCAGGTGGTGTGCTTCACCCACTCGCTCGCCTCGGACAGCGGGATGTGGGCCGAGCAGCTGCCGCCGCTGCTCGCCGCGGGGTATCGCGTGCTGCGCCTCGACATGCGCGGCCATGGCGGCAGCGATCCCGCGCCCGGGCCCTACACCATGGCGCAGCTCGCCGATGATGTGGCGGCGGCGCTCGATTTCCTCGGCATCGAACGAGTGCAATATATCGGCCTCTCGATCGGCGGCATGCTCGGCCAGGCCTTCGCCATCGCCCATGGAAAAAGGCTGATCTCGGCGATGCTGTGCGATACCTCGCCGCAAACCATGCCCGGCGCGCGCGATGCCTGGGCGCCGCGCATCGAAACGGTGACCAAGGCGAATTCGGTGGCGCCGCTGGGCGATGCCACGATGGAGCGCTGGTTCACCGACGCCTTCAAGCCGCGCAATCCCGGCCGCTGGAAGCAGATCCACGCCACCATCGGCGGCACCTCGCCGGCGGGCTATCTCGGCTGCGCCGCCGCGATCCTCGATTTCGACTTCACGCCGAAGCTGTCGGCCGTGCGCACACCGACCCTCGTCGTCTGCGGCGCCGATGATCAGGGCACGCCGCCCGCCGGCAACCGGCGCATCGCCGAGCTCGTGCCGGGCGCGCGCTATGAAGAGATCGCCAAGGCGCGGCACTTCCCCAATGTCGAATTCCCCGACATCTTCAACCGGCTGATGATGAGCTGGCTCGACGCGCATCGCTGAGCGAGGACCCCATGGCATTCCTCTTCGGCGTCGTCGCCTTCATCCTCGGCACCGCGCTCGTCGCCGTCTGCCTCGTCGCGATCCCGGGCCCGGAAGGCGAGGAGCGGGAAGCGCCGCCGGCGCATGGGGGCCATCACTAGATCGCCAAAAGCGTATGATTCCCCTCTCCGCCCTCGGGGGCGGAGAGGGCTAGGGTGAGGTCAAGGCGAACTCGCGGAGCGAGTTCGTCCGCGGCGGCGACAGCGATTGCGCAGCTATCGCGAGAGCCGCACCGTGCGGGCTTTCGCGGTTGCAAGAGCAACCGCTGGCGCCCGCCCTCGACAACGCTCCGCGTTGCGCGGCGCCCTGAAGGGCGGAGAAGGACTTCAGATACTCAGCTCTTTTCCTATTTTTTCTTTGTCCCCTCATACCGCGCCTTCGTCTCGGCGTTGGGCGGGTAGAGCCCGGGGAGCGGCACGCCTTTTTCCACTTCTTCCATGATCCAGCCTTCGAGCCGCTCCTGCTCGCGTCCGGCTTCGGCGACCTCCGCGACGAGTTTCGCCGGGATCAGCACGGCGCCGTCCTGATCGAGTACGACGACATCGTCGGGAAACACCGCGACGCCGCCGCAGCCGATCGGCTCCTGCCAGTTGACGAAGGTGAGGCCCGCGACCGAAGGCGGCGCCGCGGCGCCCTGGCACCAGATCGGCAGGCCGGTTCCCAGCACGCCGGCAATGTCGCGCACCACGCCATCGGTCACCAGCGCGGTGACGCCGCGCTTCTTCATGCGCGCGCAGAGGATGTCGCCAAAGATGCCGGCATCGGTGATGCCCATGGCGTCGACCACGGCGATGGCGCCTTCGGGCATCGCTTCGATCGCCGCCCGGGTCGATTTCGGCGAGGCCCAGGATTCCGGCGTCGCCAGATCCTCGCGCGCCGGCACGAAGCGCAAGGTGAAGGCACGCCCGACGAGACGCGGCGATCCCGGCCGCAGCGGCCGCGCGCCGCGCATCCACACATTGCGCAGCCCCTTCTTCAGCAAAATCGTGGTGATCGTCGCGGTGGTGATCTGGGACAGGCTGTCGACCAGCGTGCGCTCGAGCGTCATCTCTCCTCCTTGCGGCAGGCCCGGCCGGAGACTAGCGGCGGCGGCGCCCTTGGAAAAGGCGGCTACGGCCGGAGCCGCGCCTCGGTGACGATGAAGTCGAGCGCCACATCATGGGGCTGTGGATAAATCGTCGGCAGGAGCGCCGCTTCATAGCCGACGCCGATGGTTACCGGGCGCGGCGAAAGCGCCGCCAGGGTGCGATCGAAATAGCCGCCGCCATAGCCGAGCCGATGCCGCGCGTGGTCGAATCCGACCAGCGGCACCACCAGGATGTCGGGTTGCACCAGGCGCCTTTCTCTCGGCTCGAGAATGCCGTGGCGGCCCGGTTCCATCGCATCGCCCGGGCGCCAGGCGCGGTATTCAAGTGCCGCGCTTGGCGCGGTGGCAGCCGGCAACGCGATGCTGCGGCCTTCCTTGCCGAGCAGCCCGGCGAGCGGCAGCGGATCGAACTCGCCCTTGATCGGCCAGTAGAAACCTAAGGTGCCGCCGGAGAGCTTTGCTAGAAGCCCGGCCAGGTTCTGCTCGATCGCGGCGGCGCAACGCTGTCGCTCCTCCGGCGGCAGCACGAGTCGGAGTGCGATGAGGCGCCGCCGCTCGTTGCGCCGCCAGCCTTCCCGCTCCGAAACCTCTGCCATGCGCTGAGCGAACTCCTCTTGGCCCGCGGAAAAGCTGGGTATTTCCTCGTCATCGCGGGACCGATACGCGCCCGATACGTTTCTACCGGACTCTGCGCGCATTTGGCGATAGATTGGTGCGTCATTGGCCGAGCCTTGACCGCTTTCGCGGTTCGGATGAGCCGGAGGGATGCGTCATGAGAACTTACCGCTGCTACTTTCTGGGCGAGGCACCGGCGCGGGGCGCGGTCGAGCATGTCGAATGCGTCGATGATGCCGACGCCACCTCCATGGCCGAGCGGCTGCTGCAAAAGCACGGCTATGACGTGGTCGAGATGTGGGATCGGGCGCGACTCGTCGCCCGCGCGGAGCGCGCCGCCGCCTCGGCGTAGCGCCGACTGAGGGCGTTGCGCCGAGGCCCCTCAAGACCTAGCATTCCCGTCGAATAAAGGGGGCCAAGCCCAGGCGGCCGGCCAGCTGGTCGCCTTCGAACGGGAGGTATGCATTATGAAGACCGCCTACGACACGCTCATTCTGGGCGCATCCTACGGCTCGTTGCTCGCCACCAAGCTGCTGATGGCGGGCCACAATGCGATGCTGGTCTGTCTGCCTGCCGAGGTGGCGGCAATCAACGAGAAGGGGACGCGCGTGCGCCTTCCGGTCAAGGGCCGGAAGGAGCTGGTCGAGGTCGATTCCCGCAAGCTGCCGGGCAAGCTCGCGGCGGCCGGGCCCGGCGCGGTCAAACCCGGCGATTACGACCTCGTCGTGCTGGCGATGCAGGAGCCGCAGTATGGCGCCGCCGGCGTGCGCGAGCTGCTCGATGCCGTGGCGCGCTCGCGCGTGCCCTGCATGTCGATCATGAACATGCCGCCGCTGCCTTATCTGAAGCGCATTCCCGGCCTTGCCACCGAGCCGCTCGCCGCCTGCTACACCGATGCATCGGTCTGGCAGAATTTCGATCCGGCGACGATGACGCTGTGCAGCCCCGATCCGCAGGCGTTTCGCCCGCCGGAGGAAGAGATCAACGTGCTGCAGGTGACCTTGCCGACCAATTTCAAGGCGGCGCGCTTTGCCGGCGATGACGCCACGGCGATTTTGCGCCAGATGGAGAAAGACATCGAGGCGATCCGCTACGACACCGACCGAGGCCCGGTCGAGCTGCCGGTCAAGCTCAAGGTGCATGAGTCGATCTTCGTGCCGCTCGCCAAATGGGCGATGCTGATCACCGGCAATTATCGCTGCGTGCAGAAGGATGCGGCGCGCTCGATCAAGGACGCCGTGCACAGCGATATCGAAGCGTCGCGCACGATGTACAACTGGGTGCGCGAGCTTTGCGTCAAGCTCGGCGCCGCGCCAGACGATCTGGTGCCGTTCGAGAAATATGCCGCGGCGGCGCAAGGGTTGGTGCGGCCCTCCTCGGCGGCGCGCGCCCTCTTTGCCGGCGCGCCCAACATCGAGCGCGTCGACCGCCTGGTGCAGAGCATCGCCGCGCAGCGCGGCATGCGCTCTGCCGTCCTCGACGAGACCGTGGCGCTGGTCGACGCTCGGCTTGCGGTCAATCGGAAGCGGGTGGCGGCGTAGTAGCGTACGTCGCGACCGCCCCACCTCACCCCAACCCTCTCCGCCCCTGAGGGGCGGAGAGGGGAGGGACCCGCGCCGCGGAGGTGGGGCGACGACAACCGCTCGCTTGCTATTCCCCGGTATTACCCCGGCGCGTCGCCTCGAACAGGAACCAGGCGCGCCGCTCGGCTTCGTCGATCCAGTTCTCGAGGAGGCTGGCGGTGGCGACGTCGCCATGCTCGTCGCAGAGCGCGTGCGTCTCGCGCATGGCCGCCGCCACTTGCATGTTGTCCTCGCGCAGTTCCGCCAGCATGTCGAGCGGCGTGACGAACTCCGCGTCATTGTTCTCGATGCGCTGGAGGCGCGCGATATGGCCGATCGAGCGCAAGGTCGTCCCGCCGAGCTTCCGGCAGCGTTCGGCGATCGGATCGGTGGCGTCGAAGATCTGCTCGCCCTGCTCGTCGAGCAACAGATGATAGTCGCGGAAATGCGGCCCCGAGATATGCCAATGGAAATTCTTCGTCTTGACGTAGAGCGCGAACATGTCCGAGAGCAGCGCGGTGAGCGACGCGGAAATATCCTTGACGGCGGCCGCTCCCAAAGCCGAAGGCGGGTTGGTCGACGCGGTGCGCCGGGCATGCGCGGTCTTGGTGTCCATGAGCTCTTTCTCCTCTGTTGTTGGGTTCCTTGACGCCGTCGATCGCTACTTCAAGAACTCCAGCAGATCGGCGCTGACTCGAACGCGTCGGCGCTGAGCGGCCAGCCATGGCTGAAAACCACGAGTTGTCCCGCGCCCCAATCGTTGAAATAGATCTCGGCTCCGTCCTTCGTCGTCATCGTGCCCATGGTATGTGAACACGTCACGAGCGAACACGTCGCGCGGCCTTTCCAGCAACGGCCGCGCGCGCTGCGCCTTGCTGCAGAAGGGCTTTCGTCGGATCGCGCCGGTCCGGGCCGTCCGGCAGGTCGAGACCGACAAAAGGATCGACCCAGGCTGGGAAGGTGGCGGCCATCGCACCGAGGATGCCGGCGGTCCGGAGGCGGCGGGTGCGACTGCGGCTGAACTGTTGGGGACGCGTCATGGCCCTTGTTCCTCGATGGACATCGATCCGCAGCGCGGGCGCGGAAGCGACGGCCGGCGGATGGAACGACCGGCCGCCCGATGACAATGACGGAACGGCGACACGGCGGCACGTTAGACCTTGGTAGGATGTGTTAGCGTCGGACGTGGGTCCGCCACGCCGCGCGTGATCACTTGCTGGCGCTCGCCGCCGCGGACATCACTTTGTGTGAGGCCATTTCTCCGTTCGGCATCTGCTTGTCCGGGACGATGTAGTATTTGCCGTGATACATCAGGACGATGTTGCGGCCGCTCAAGGGCTGGACGCCGGCCGTGAGCGCCGCGGCATCCTCTTCCGAGATGACGGCCTTCGGTGCCTGGTTCGCGTCACCGACGACCAGCGCCATCCGGTCCGGGAACATCATGAAGTCATAACCGGGCGGGTCGGCCAAGGCCGCCGCCGGCGCAAGCGACAAGAGAGCGGATACCAGCATCACCGTCATGGTCGGACGGCTCGTTACGTCAACACGCATAATCGTCTCCTTTTTCGGGACTCTGGACGGGCGAAGGGGAAGCGGACACAGCGCTAGGGTGATGGAGGGGCGCCGTTTTGACGCGTTAAATCTTGCGAGGAGTTGTCAGCGCGGTGCGTGGCTCGACAGGCTCAGGCTGAGGAACTTTTCTTCGTGCCACCAAGAATTCACCTCATCCTGAACTTGTCGAAGGACGCAGCTTGGATTTGCAGCGCATCGTTTCATCATGCGCTTAGGGCGCCGTCGCACTTCCGAGCTCCTCGAGCAGCTTGCGTGCGGCCTGGAGGTCGGCGGTTTCAAAACCCTCGGTGAACCGTGCATAGACCGGCGCGAGGAGAGCGAGCGCCTCTCCGGCGCGGCCCTCTCTGGACCAAAGCTGCCCGAGGCTCGTCGCGGTCCGCAGCTCCCAGCCGAGAGCGGATTGCCGGCGTGCCCAATCCAGCGACTGCCGCAGGCAGTCTTCGGCCCTGGTGCCGTCCTTCGGCGACAAGCGGCCGAGAACCTCCCCTTTGATCCGCAGCATTTCCGGCATGTCGCTGGACCCTTCGCTGCTGGCGATTTCGGCGATGGCGCTCTCGATCGTGACGAGCGCCTCGTCCCATTGTCCGGTCATCGCCAGGCCTTCCGCGAGGTGGCTGGCAAATACCGTGGTCAGGATCTGGTGGCGGTTCCCGTACAAGGCTTCGAGGGAAGCGTGGACGATTCCCATTCCGGCTTCCGGATTTCCGCGTTTGATCGACAGCGCCCCGCGGAGCCCCAGTCCGACGGCATGGTACGGCCCGAGCGAATGTTTGGCGGCATGGGTGATGATCTGCTCGATGATTTCCTCGGCGCTCTGCCAGTCGCCGGCCCAAAGGAAGGCGTGGACGGTCCAGATCATGGAGATGCAGAGCGTCAGCGGGTGCCCCTGCGCTTCCGCTTGCTTGATGGTATAGCGCGCGACCTTCATGGCGCGCTCCGGAAAGCCGCCGAGCCAGAGCGCGCGCGTCAGGGCGACGAGCGCGATGATGCGGCGGTCGTAACCGACGCGCGCCCATGGCGGTATCGGCGCCGGCTTGAGGGCCGTCTCGCAGCCGGCGCGGGCGGCCGCCTGGTTGCCGAGCAAATGCTGGGCGACGCCCACCATCCACTGCGCGACCATGAGGTTTGCGGGATCGGCGAGGTGCTTGGCGATCTCTTCGCTGCGCTCGCCGAGCTTCAGCGCGCCGCGGAAATCGCCGATCCGGGTCAAGTAGATGTGCAGCCCGCTCAGCATCTGCAATTGATAGGAGGGGTCGTCGAGCGCTTCGGCCAGCTCCAGCCCTCTGGCGAACGCCGTCCGGACGTCCTCGGTGTTGCCGCGTGTGAACATCAGCGAGAGACCCAGCGCCGCCTGAAGCTCCATCTCGCCGCGGCTGCCGCGCGCGGCCGCGTCGAGCGCGGCGATCGCCCGCGCGCTCCAGCGATGGCATTCGGTCAGCAACGAGGCTTGGGCAAAAAAGCGCACCGCCGCAGCGGCAAGGCCGATGCCGAGCGCCGGATCGCCCTGGCGCGAGAAGCTCCATTCGAGCGCCGCTTGCACATTGCCGATGAATTCCCGGGGCAGCGCCATGCCGGCGGCGAGCCCGCCCGGCGCCTCCGCCAGGAGGCGTTCGAGCGACTGGCGATAATAGGCCGCATGCCGCTGCTGGATGGCGTCCGCCTTGTCGCTCTCGATCAGCTTGGCCAGAACATAAGCGCGCGTGGTATCGAGCAGCCGATAACGCACCGGCGTCGCGCCGATCTCCGACGATACGAGCGACTTGGCGACGAGATCGGCAATCGCCTCGACGAGCTGTGCCGCGTCGATGCCGTCGCCCGCCGCGACGGCCTGGGCCGCTTCCAGGGTGAAAACGCCGACGAACACCGCGAGCCGCTGCAGAATGGCGCGATCGACGTCGGAGAGGAGATCGTAGCTCCAATCCAGCGCCGAGCTCAGCGTCTGATGACGGGGCAGCGCCGTGCGCCGGCCCTGCCATAAGAGACCGAACCGTCCGTCGAGCAGCGCGGCGATGCCGCGGATGCCGTAGGCGCCGACCCGGCCGGCCGCGATCTCGATCGCCAGCGCGATCCCGTCGAGCCTGATGCAGATCTCGGCGACGGCGGGCGCGTCGGCATCGCTCAGCGCGAAACGGTTCGAGCCGGCCGCGACGCGCTCGACGAAGAGCTGGACTGCCGGGAAGGCGAGCGCGGCGGACGCTTTCAGCCTCGCCTCCGCCGGCGGGCAGTCCAGCGCCGGCAGAAGATGGATCTGCTCGCCTTCGACGCGCAGCGCTTCCCGGCTGGTCGCCAGGATGTGGATCTGCGGCGCCGCTGCGACGATGCGTTCGGCCAAGGGCGCCAGGGTGTCGATGACGCGTTCGCAGCTGTCGAGGACAAGCAGCATGCGCTTGTCCTTGAGCGAGACGAGCAGGCTGGGAACGGGATCGTCGGAATGCACCACGAGTCCGAGCGTCGAGGCGAGGACGATGGGGACGAGGCGCGGATCGCTGAGCGCGCCCAAATCGAGGAAATGAACCGCGCCGTCGAAACTGGCCTGCAGCCGATGGCCAACGGCGATGGCGACGGTGGTCTTGCCGATGCCGCCGGGACCGACGACGGTGACGAAGCGCTGCGCCGCGATGTCGTCCGCGATCTTCCGGACGGTGTCCTCGCGACCGACCATCCGCGCCAGCTTTGCCGGCAGGGTTCGTGGCTGAGCCGAGGCGGCTTTCTCGACCGACGCGGCGTCCGGCGTGTGTGCGCGCGACACCGGCGCGACGAGACAGTAGCCCCGGCCGGGAACGTTGGTCACATACCGGGCGCCTGATTGACCGTCGCCGAGCGCTTTGCGCAGCGCCGCCACGTGGAAGCGAAGACTGCCTTCATCGACCGTGACATCCGCCCAGACCCGGGCGACGATCTCGCGTTTGCCGACGACTTCGCCGGCGCGTTCCACCAGAAGAATAAGGATATCCAGGGCTCGCCCGCCCAGATGAAGCGCAGCGCCGTCCTTCTCGAGCAGTCTTTCCCCCGGGAACAGCCGGAAGGGACCGAACGATACGGCCCCTTCCTCGTCGTGCTCGCTTCTCGGCATTCCCACCCTCTTGGCGATCGAGAAAACCGAAAGTGCTGGCGTTTGCCTCGACGGGCCGGCTAGCGCTCCTGGTCCCGCGCGCCGCGAAGCGCGCTCTCTTCGAACCATCTGTGCTGCTCTCGGCGAGGTTCCCATGCGCCGCTCATCGGTTGCTATATAAGAGCTCGCCGTCCGGCACAGGCATCCAGCCCGCTGCATCAAATTCCCGTGTTGACGGCGCTCGACACGCGGATCATCACAACCCGGCCCCGGCAAGGCACGTCGCTCACCCTTGCCCCGTTTTAGCCGGCGGCCGGTGTCGAATCCTTGGGGCAGTGCTGAATAGTCCTGAAAAATGGGTCTTGCCCAGCGCGCGATGCCGAGGCGGAAATTTCCAAAATAATCTGAAAGAACCTGAAGGCCCGCCTACGGTGCGGCGCGCGGCGCACCCGGCGCAAGCTGCGCCGGCGGATCGCGCAGCAGCAGCATCAGCAGCAGGACGGCGATCACGGCGAAACCCACGACCATGAAGCCGTCGATATAGGCCAGGACATAAGCCTGGGACTGCACGGCGTGGGCGAGGAGGGCGGTGGCCCGCGCGTTGGCTTCCGGCTGGCCGATGGACCGTCCTCCCACGGCCCGTGCGTAATCCTGCAATCGCTGGTCGGTGAACACCGAGCCCGTCGTGACGTGAAGGCCGAGGAGGTTCGAATAGGTCTGCTCGCGCTTGCGGATGAAGGTCTCGATGAAAGCCGTGCCGAGCTCGGCCCCGAAGAGGCGGCCGGTTTGCAGTATCGCGCCAAAGGTGGTTGCCTCGCTCGGCTGCAGATGCTTGAGGAAGAACCAAACCACGGAGGTCAGCGCGACGGATTGGCCTATCGCCTGCACGATCTGGGAGGGCAGGAAGTCGATACCCACCCAGCTATCGGTGAGCTGCCCTGCCATGAAGCAGGCCACGCCGACGAGCGCAAAACCCAAGGCCGTCAGCACGCGGGGATCGACGAAGCGCAGGATGGTCGCCACGGTCGGCGCGATGAGAAACTGCGGCAGCGCGATCCAGATCAGCACGCTGCCAACCTCGATCGCTCGATAGTCCTGCACCGTCGTCAGGTATTGCGGGATGATGTAGGTGGTCGACAACAGGACGAAGCGGAAAAAGGTGATGAGCAGAAACAACAGCGGAATGTTGCCGCTCGTCGCAAAACGCAGGTTGATCCAGGGACGGTCGTGGCGGAGCTCATGCACGACGAAGGCAATAAGAAGGATCACGCCGCCGAGCAGCAAGCCGTTGACCAGCCCCGAATTGAACCAGTCGAGGCGATTGCCCTGGTCGAGGCCGGCATAAAGAACGCCGAAGCCCGCCGATGCGTAGAGGATTCCACACCAATCGGCATTCTTCAGCAGCTCGCGGTTCACCTTCTGGTGCGGCATGCCGAAATGGATGCAGACGAGCATGAGCGGCGACATCAGCGCCGTGTCCCAGAAAATCCACTGCCACACTCCGTTGTCGCTGAACCAGCCTTCGATTGAAGCGGAAATGTTGAGCGACAATTCAAGGTTCATCGCATAAATCGCGACGCCATAGACGACCAGCCGCTGGGGCAGGTTCTGCACCACGAAGCCGATGGTGAGGGGGATGAAAGTGCCCGAGCCAAGGCCGCTGATTGTCTGGAACACCAGGGCAGAGCGAAGGTCGGGCGAGAAGGGCAGAAGGAAGTTGGAGACCCCGAAGACAGTGCAAGAGATCAGCAGGACGCGGCGCGGTCCGAACACCGTGCCGAGCCAAGCGGCGACCGGCCCGACGACCATCTGGGCGACAGTGTAGGCGGTGGTGAACCAGGCGCCCTGATCGAAGCCGGCATGGACGGCGCCGCGGACATCGGCAAGGCCGAAGGACGAGATGCGATTGTCCAAGGTCGCGATAATTGTGCCCAGGAGCACCGCAAGCACGCCGATGTAGGGACGGGTCGACATGACCGGAGGATGCTGCGCCGCCCGATCGGCCTCATGGCACAGGCTATGGACGACGGGGCGCGGCGCGGCGCCGGGCACGGCTTGCGGAGCGATACTCCCGGGCGGAGTCACCGGGCAGCCGCTCGGGCGTCGCCGCTTGTCTTGGCCGGGCTGGAGTCGGTGTCGATGGTAGCGATCACGGACATGCCCGGTCGCAGCAGGTCGGCAATCTGCGGATTGGGCTCGAGCACGATCTTGACCGGGATGCGCTGTACGACCTTGGTGAAGTTGCCGGTGGCGTTGTCGGGGGGCAGCAAGGAGAAGTCCGCGCCCGAGGCCGGCGACCAGCTGTCGACATGGCCGTGGAGCACCACGCCGGGAAAGGCATCGACCGTGACCCGCGCCGACTGGCCGAGGCGAACATGGGTCATCTGCGTTTCACGGTAATTGGCGATGACCCAGACATGGGGCAGCGGTACCAGCGCGATCACCTGGGTGCCGACGGCGGCATATTGGCCGGCCTGGATCTGCCGCTGGCCGACCATGCCGTCGACAGGTGCGGTGATGCGGGTATAGCCGAGGTTGATGGCGGCGAGGTCACGCGCCGCCTGCTGCGCCTTCAGCGTCGCCTCCGCTTGCTTCTCCTGGCTGTCCAGCACGTTGATCTGCTGGCGCTGCTGCTGGAGCTGCGCCTCGTTGAGCTGCAGCGTCGCCGCCGTGTGCTTCTCGTTGTCGATCGCCTGCTCGGTGATCTGGCGCGTCCCGGCGAGGCCTTGGGCGAGCAGCCTCTGCTGGCGCACCGCCTCGAGCTGGTAGCGCGTGAGGTCGGCTTTGGTCGCTGCGATGGTCGCTTCGACCTGCTTGATTGTCGCTTGCTGCAACAGCTTCTGTTGCTTGATGTTTTCGATCGCCGCCTGCGCCGCCGCGACGTTCGCCTGGGCCTGGGCGAGCGTGGCGCGGTAATCGTCGTCGACGAGCTGCACCAGCAGCTGGCCCGCCTTGACCCTTTGGAAATCCTGCACCGGCACGCTGCGGACATAGCCCGCGACCTTCGCCGCCATGGGCGTCAGATCCGCTGTGAGATAGGCGTCGTCGGTGCTCTGGTAGACCGCCGAGCTCACCCACCAGTCCCACCCGCGCGCCACGACGACCACGAGCCCGCCCACCAGCAGAAGAATGAGGAGCCGAATGCCGAGGCTCGTCCAGCGCGAGCTGCGCGACGGGGTCCGAAGATCGCGCGGCGCGCGCGCGATCGGATCTTCGATGGCGCGCGCCACGGTGTGCTCCGCGCCGACCGGCCGGTCGCTCATGGCATTGCCGTGAAGCTCGGTCATCGCATCGACTTCCTCCGTCCGCGCAACCAGGACGCAACTATCGCCGGCCCATAGCAACGCTCAGGCAGCGACCGCAGCATCCAAAGCGGCGCGCACTTTGACGAGGGTAGCCCCAACGAAGCGACCAGCGCAGCAACAATGTCTCGGCTTATCCGCCTGTCAGATATTCTCCACCTTCAGAACCGCCGCAGTCTCTGCCCGGGTCTTGCGACAGGCGTCGGCGTCCCGCGTGAGATCGATCCCATAGGTCGGGATGATCTGTTTCAGCTTGGGGAGCCAACCGCTGGCGCTGAGCTCGTTCGCAAAACACTTTTCGAGCACGGCTAAAGCGATGAAGGCTGCGGTGGATGCGCCGGGCGACGCGCCGAGCAAGGCGACAATGGATTTGTCCGCTGCGGCGACCAGTTCAGTGCCGAATTCCAGCACGCCGCCCCGCCCCGGGTCCGGCTTGATGATCTGGACGCGCTGCCCTGCGATCGCCTCGCGCCAGTCGCTGCGCGCCGCTTTGGGAAAGAATTGGCGAAGCGCGGCAAACCGGTGCGCCGAGCTCTGCAGGACCTGCCCGATCAGATACTCCGTCAGCTGCGCGTTGTCTCGCGCCACCGCCATGAGCGGCAAAATGTTGCCGGGTTTGATCGACTCGAAAAGGTCGGCGAGGGAACCGTGCTTCAGGAATTTGGTGGAGAAGCCGGCATACGGCCCGAACAACAACGACTTCTTGCCGTCGATGATGCGGGTATCGAGGTGCGGCACCGACATCGGCGGCGAGCCGTGCGCGGCTTTGCCGTAGACCTTGGCATGATGGCGGTCGTTGACGGCGCTCTCGTCGCAGCGCAGCCAGATACCGCTGACGGGGAAGCCGCCATACCCGTGACCTTCGGGAATCCGCGACTTCTGGAGGAGCTCGATGGCATCGCCGCCGGCGCCGATGAAGACGAACGCGGAGGTCACGGCGTCGCGCTCCCCCGTGTCGACATGCTCGACGCCGACGCGCCAGGCGCCGTCGCCCTCGCGATCGAGGCCCACGACACGATGTTTGTAGCGCACCGAAACGCCGGGCTGAGCGGAAAGATGCTTCATCAGCAAATGCGTCAAAGCGCCGTAGTCCACATCCGTCCCGGTGATGATGCGCGTTGCCGCAAACGGCTCCTCGGTCCCGCGGCCATCCATGATCAGCGGCGCCCAGTCGGCGATCTTGCCGCGATTCTCCGAATACTCCATTCCGTGGTAGCAATGGTGTGCGGACATCGCCTCGAAGCGCTGGCGCAAGAAGGCGACATTGTCCTGACCCCAGACGAAGCTCATATGCGGGCAGGGATGAATGAACCGGCGCGGGTCCGCGATCGCGCCTTTGCGGATCAGGTAGGACCACAGCTGACGCGACAAATCGAACTCCGTATTCACCTTGAGCGCTTCGGCGATGTCGACGCTCCCGTCTTCGCGCTGCGGCGTGTAGTTCATCTCGCAATTGGCCGCATGGCCGGTGCCGGCATTGTTCCAGGCGTGCGAGCTTTCTTGCCCGCAATCCCACAGCGTCTCGAACATCGTAATCTCGAGGGCGGGTTCCAGTTCCTTGAGCAGGGTGCCAAGGGTCGCGCTCATGATGCCGGCGCCGACCAGCACGACATGGGGCGCGCCACCGTTTTGCCTCTGGGTCATAGCGGGCCTCCCTCGTGACGTGATGAACGCTGCGTGTTGGCGACGAACGGTACCTCGACACCCTGCGCCAGTATCACGTAGGCGCGGCGCCAGGGATTGTCGTCGACCAGCCGCCAGCTGTGCCCGCTTCCCGCGGTGTCCTCGGCGAGCAGGATGTCGCCCGGGTGGAGCAAGAAGTGCTCGCCCGTGCGGGTCTGGAAGTCAAGCGTGCCGCTCAACGTAACGACGAACTGTCGGACCGGCGCGTCGTGCCACTCGAAGGCGCCGCCCGCTCTTGTCTCGCGGAAGGAGATGCTGACGACGCCGACTTTACCGCTGAGGATATCGCCGCGCTCCCCCCTGGGAAGGTCAATGATACCTTCTTCGAAGTGCGAGTTCTTGTCGTCACCTGTCCAAAGCCGGATACAGCGTATCATCGACACACTCCTTCATCGGCTGTTTCAGTAGTGGTCGGCGGCCGGCCGGACCTTCCCCCGGAAGACGCTGTAACTGACCGCGGCGTAGACCAGCATGAGCGGAAAGACGAAAAGACCCTCGCCCCAGAACATGAAGGCAAGGCTGGCATGCGGTGCGGCCGCCTGGTCGATGGTGATGGCGAAGGGGATCATGTAGGGCCAGAACGAGATCGCGAGCGTGCCGAAGGCAGCAGCGAACATGAGGGCAACCATGTAGAACGGCGCGCCGTCGCGGCGGCGCCGGACGCTCGTCGCCAGCACGATGGCCGCCACGATGCCGATCGCGGGAAACACGAAGAGATAGGGGCGCTCCAGCCAGCGGCCGATCACTCGAAGGTTTTCGGCGAGCGCATAGGCGAAGACGACGATCAGGAAGGCCAGCAACGCCAGCGACAGCGCGGGGATGAGGCGATAAGCGGCATCGCGCACCTCGCCGTCGCATTTCTTGACCAGCCAGCAGGCACCGAGCAGCGCATAGCCGAGGCAGAGTCCGATGCCGCACAGCACCGCAAAGGGGCTGAGCCAGCCGAAGGTGCCGCCCACATAGTGCCCGTCGACCATCGGCAGCCCCTCGACGAGGGCGCCCACCGTCATGCCTTGGACGAACGCGGCGAACAGCGATCCGCCGGCAAAGCCGGCATCCCAGACCCAGCGCATCCGCTCCGCCTTGTAGCGGAACTCGAACGCGACGCCGCGCAGGATGAGGCCGGCGAGCATGAGCAGCAGCGGCAGGTAGAACGCCGACAGCAGCGTTGCATAGACGATGGGGAAAGCGCCCCAGAGCACCACGCCGGCCACGATGAGCCAGGTCTCATTGCCGTCCCAGACCGGCGCCACGGCGCTCAACATGGCGTGCCGTCGCGTCTCCGCGCGGGTGAGACCGAAGAGAATGCCGATGCCGAGATCGAAGCCGTCGAGCAGGACGTAGAGCAGCATGGCAACGGCGAGGACGAACACCCAGAACAGGATCATTGCTCACTCCCCGGCAACGAGGTGATGCGGGCCCGAGGCGAGCGCCTCGTCGGTAACCGACATCGGGCGGTTGGGGATCGCGCCGGTCGGCGGCTGCACGAGGCGGCCTGCCGGGCCGATGCGAAGCAGCCGGTGGATATAAACGACCCCGAAGGCGAAGATGAAGCTGTAGACCGCGCAGAAGACCACGAGCGAGGTCATCGCCGCGCGGGCCGTCAGGAAGGGTGTCACCGCCTGGGCGGTCCGCAAGACGCCATAGACTGTCCAGGGCTGACGCCCCACTTCGGCCGTGAACCAGCCCGTCAGGATGGCGATGAAGGGGAGCGGGAAGCTCAAAAAGACAGCCCACAGCAGCAGGCGGTATTCCTCGATACGCTGCTTGAGGCTGAGATAGCTGCCGACCCAGGCAAGCATCAGCATGATCAGGCCGCAACCGACCATGATCCGGAAGGCGAAGAACGGAATGAGCACCGGCGGCCGGTCCTGCGGCGGGATGCTGTCGAGCCCGACCTCTCGCGCGGAGAGGCTGTCGGAGTCAATGAGGCTGCCGAGCGGCGCCGGCAGCGTTATCGCGAAGCGGTTGCGCTGATTGTCGACATCCGGCCAGGCGAGCAGCACCTCGGAAGCCGGCGTCTCGTCATGCCAGCGGGCCTCGATCGCCGCCATTTTCGACGGCTGGTCGTGAACGACATATTCGCCGTTGAGATGTCCGAAGAAGAGCTGAACCGGCACGAGGATGGCTGCGAGGCCGAGACCCATGCGGAGCATGATCCGGCCCTCGGCGGCGAATTCGCCGCGCAGCCGATACCACGCGCCGGTCGCGGCCACGCAGAAGGCGCCCGTGAGATACGAGGCGAGCAGCATATGCGGGAAGCGTACCCAGAGCACCGGGCTGAAGATGATCTTCGACCAATCGTTCGGGACGTAGGCGCCGTTCTCGACGACATAGCCGACCGGGACCTGCATCCAGCTGTTGTTGGCCATGATCCAGAAGGCCGAGAGCGTGGTGCCGAGCGCCACCATCGCGGTCGAGAACAGATAGAACCAGGGCGGGACGCGCGGGCGGCCGAAGAGCAGGATGCCGAAAAAGCTGGCCTCGAGGAAAAAGGCGGTGAAGGTCTCGTAGGAGAGGAGCACGCCCTGGATTGGCCCTGACCTCTCCGCCATCACGCTCCAATTCGTGCCGAACTGGAAGGCCATCACGATCCCGGAAACGACGCCGAGCCCGAAGGCGACGCCGAAGATCTTCAGCCAGAATTCAAAGACCGAGCGGTAGGCCGGGCGCCCGGTCGCGACATGCAAGGCCTCGAGGATCGTCAGCCACGCCGCGAGGCCAATGGTGAAGGACGGGAAGATGATGTGGAACGAGATGGTGAACGCGAACTGGAGCCGCGACAGGAGAAGTGCCGTAAGGTCCATGGCGACCTCCCGCTAGCGCCACAGGTTGGTTTTCGCGAGATCGATGATCTCGTCCATCTTTCCGCTCAGCACGGCCTTCACCATATAGAGCGTGAAGCCTTTCGCCATCTCCGTCGTGATCGCGGGCGGCATGGCGAGCTCCGTCCGGTTCACGACCGCATCGACCAGCACCGGGCCGTTATGGCCGAGCGCGTCGGCGATGCCCTCCTTCACATCGGCGGGATTTTCGATGCGGATGCCGCGAATGCCGACGGCCTCGGCCATCGCCGCAAAATTCGGGTTTTGGAAGTCGGTGCCGAACTCGATGAAGCCGGTCGATTTCTGCTCGAGCTCGATGAAGCCGAGCGCGCCGTTGTTGAAAACGACGACCTTCACCGGAAGCTCGAGCTGCACCAGGCTGAGGAGGTCGCCCATGAGCATGGTGAAGCCGCCATCGCCCGAGAGGGAGACCACCTGACGGCCGGGGAACGCCGCTTGCGCGCCGATCGCCTGACCCATGGCATTGGCCATGGAGCCGTGCCAGAAGGAGCCGATGAGCCGCCGCCGGCCGTTCATCGCGAGATAGCGCGCGGCCCATACCGTCGGCAGGCCGACATCGCAGGTGAACACGGCATCTGCCGCGGCCTGGTCGCTGATCGCCTTTGCCACCTGCTGCGGATGGATCAGCCGTCTTCCGCCGGCGGCGAGATCGTCGAGGCCCTTGCGCGCTTTGGCGTAGTGCTCGCGCGCTTGCGTGAGATGCGTGCCGTCGCGCTTCTCCCTGAGCAAGGGCAGCAGCGCGGCGAGCGTCGCCTTGACGTCGCCCACCACGCCGAGATCGACCGGAGCGCGGCGGCCGATATTCTCCGCCCGAATGTCGATTTGCGCGATGCGGACGCCCGCGCCCTGCGGATAGAATTGCCGATAGGGAAAATCGGTCCCGAGCATCAGCAGCATG
Organism: Allostellaceae bacterium; assembly: GCA_035517635.1. Taxonomy (GTDB): domain Bacteria; phylum Pseudomonadota; class Alphaproteobacteria; order ATCC43930; family CGMCC-115725; genus DAHUYF01. Next base: position 49,922 of record DATIYL010000032.1, read on the forward strand.
TCGCAGTCGAGCATCGCATAATAGCCGGAGGAGAACCCGATCAGCCCGGTCATGCCGACATCGTAGGGATTCTCCCACTCGACATGCTCCTTGCCGCGCAGCGCATGCACCATCGGCGCCTTGAGACGCTCGCCCAAGGCCAGGAGCTCGTCATGCGCGCCTTGGCAGCCGGAGCCGCACAGGATCGTGACGCGGCCATCGCCGTTCAGCAGCGCCGCCAGCCGCTCGAGATCCGGTTGCGCCGGGGTTACGACCGGTGCCGGCGGCAGCAGGCCGCCCAGCTTGGGAAGCGGCGCATCGGCGGCGGGTCGCAGCGCCACGTCGCCGGGAATCACGACAACCGAGACGCCGCGCTGGCCGACGGCCGCGCGGATCGCCAGCTCGAGCGTGCGCGGCATCTGCTGCGGGCCGGAGATCAGCTCGCAGTAATGGCTGCATTCCTGGAACAGCATCTCGGGATGGGTTTCTTGGAAATAGCCGGCGCCGATCTCGGGCGAGGGAATCTGCGCGGCGATCCCGAGCACCGGCAGGCGCGAGCGGTGGCAATCGAAGAGGCCGTTGATGAGGTGCAGATTGCCGGGCCCGCAGCTCCCGGCGCAGACCGCAAGCGCACCGGTCATATGCGCCTCGGCGCCGGCCGCAAAAGCGGCAACCTCTTCATGCCGGACATGAAGCCACTCGATCTTGCCCTGGCGGCGAATTGAGTCGGTTATGCCGTTGAGGCTGTCGCCGACAATGCCATAGATGCGCTTGACGCCCGCTGCCGCCAGAATCTCCGCGAATTGATCGGCGACGGTTTTTGCCATCGGATTCTCCTCCAGAGGCGCCGCGGTATTCCGCGGCCGCACGCTCGTTGACGCACCGATCGGCCAGCCGGGCTCGCCGCCGAGGCTGGCGAGACGGGTTTATTCCAGTCCGCGCCGCCGATCCTTGGGGCAGTGCTGAATTGTCCTGAAGAAGCCGCATCGCCTCGGCCGGCCTTTCACGTCGAAGGGGCTTCCGCGTCGCGGTTGAGCCACTCTCCCGGAAAGCGCCCGCCCGGTCCGCGGCAGCAATCGAGCCCGAGGCAAACAACCTTTCGGGCTGTTCGTCCCGATCGAGTTCTTGCACGCGCGGGGTCGAGTTTCTAACTAAAGCTGAAAAAACCTGAAGAGGGGTGTGCGGGTGCCTGCACAGGGCGGAGGGCCGGTATACGAGTCCGGCGAATGGGAAGTCGACCTCGCGCGGCGCGAGCTGCGCGCGCGGGGGATTCCCGTCGCCATTGGCGGCCGCGCCTTCGAGATCATCGAGGTTCTGGTTCGCTCAGCCGGGGAGCTCGTCAGCAAGGACGCTTTGATGGATCGTGTCTGGCCGGGCTCGATCGTCGAGGAGAATACGCTTCAGGTTCACATATCGGCGGTGCGCAAGGCGCTGGGTCCCGATCGAGGCCTGCTGAAGACCTCGTCCGGGCGCGGCTATCGCCTTCTCGGGAAGTGGACGATCCAGCCGGAAGGGGCGCCGGTCGAGACGCTTGCGCGCGCGCCGGCGCGGACGCCTGTCGAGCTCTCTCTGACCAATTTGCCCGCGCTGGGGTCCACCTTGATTGGCCGGGCGATTGCCCTGCAGCAGCTGCGCGATCTGCTCTCGGCTTATCGCACGGTCACGCTGACCGGACCGGGAGGGATCGGGAAAACCGCGCTGGCGCTGCAGGTTGCCCGGAGCCTGGTCCCGAACTTTGACGGCGACGCCTGGCTGGTCGAGCTGGTCTCGCTGTCGGATCCCCGCCTGGTGCCCTCCGCGGTCGCCGGCGTCCTCGGCTTCAAGCTGGGCGGGAGCGAGATTTCCGCCGAAGCCGTCGCCCGGGCCATCGGCGGGAAGAAGCTCCTCCTGGTTCTCGACAATTGCGAGCACGTCATCGACGCGGCGGCCGAATTGGCGGAAACGATCACGCGCCTCTGTCCCCACACGACGGTTCTGGCGACGAGCCGCGAGGTCCTGCGAATCGAGGGTGAATATGTCTACCGCGTTCCGCCGCTCGATGTGCCGCCGCAGGAGGAGGCGCCGGACACTCTCCTGGGACGCAGCGCCGTGCAGCTTTTCGTCGCTCGAACGACGGCGTTGGATTCGAGCTTCTCGCCGCAGGACGAGAACCTTGCGGCGATCGCCACCATCTGTAGGCGTCTCGATGGTATCCCGCTCGCCATCGAGTTTGCCGCCGCGCGCGCCGCCGTCCTTGGGCTTCAGCAGGTCGCAACGCGCCTCGATGATCGCTTCGCCTTGCTCACCGATGGCCGCCGCACGGCCTTGCCGCGGCATCAGACGCTGCGGGCGACGCTGGATTGGAGCTACGAGCTCTTGCCCGAGGGGGAACGGCGCTTGCTGCGCCGCCTGGCCGTCTTTCCGGCGGGGTTCACGCTCGAAGCGGCAACCGCCGTTATGGGCGATGCCGGTATTGCCGCGTCGATTGTTCTGGAGGGTATCGCCACTCTCGTCGCCAAATCGTTGGTTGCGCTGGATGCGTCGGCGCCCGCCGGCCGCTGGCGGCTGCTTGAGACGATACGCGCTTATGCCCTCGAGAAGCTGGTCGGGAGCGGCGAAGCCGGTGAGGCCGCGCGGCGCCATGCCGCGTTCTTTCGCGATCTCATCGCCCCGTTGGGGATCGGCTCGCCGGTGGCCGCCGGCGTGAACGACATCGCGCGCTACGATCGCGAGATCGACAATATCCGGGCAGCGCTCGACTGGTCGTTTTCGCCTTCTGGCGACGCGGCCGTCGGCGCGGACATCGCTGTCGCCGCCGTGCCGCTCTGGGCGCACGCATCGCTGATGGAGGAATGCCGCCGCCGCATCGAGCAGGCGCTGAGCGGCCTCACCACCCGAGCGAGCCCGGATCCGCGGCGCGAGATGCAGCTGCTTTGGGCGCTGGGCACGGCGCTGCTGTTGACGCGAGGCGCCGGCCCGGAAACCACTGCCGACTGGAGCAGCGCGCTCGCGATCGCCGAACGCCTCGAGGATGCCGATTATCGCATGCGGGCGCTGTGGGGATTGTTTGTCGATCACATGAGCCGCGGCGAGCATCGGACGGCGCTGCGGCTCGCCGAAAGCTTTCATCGCCTCGCGGCGAGCGCCGATCCCGCCGATTTGCTCGTCGGCGAGCGCATGATCGGCACCGCCTTGCATATCCTCGGCGAGCAGTCCGAGGCGCGACGGCGCATCGAATATATGCTCGGCCGCTACATCGCGCCGGCCCATCGCTCGGATGTCATCCGCTTTCAATTCGACCAGCGGGTGGCGGCGCGCAGCTTCCATGCCCGGATCTTGTGGCTGCAGGGCTTTCCCGATCAGGCCATGCAGGCCGCCGCGAGCACCGTCGAGGAGGCGCGCGGCCTCGATCAGCCGGTGTCTTTCTTCTATGCGCTGGCCCTGGCGGCGTGCCCCATCGCGCTTCTCGCCGGCGATCTCGCTGCGACGCAGGGCTTCGTCGAGACGCTGTTCGAGCTTTCCGTCCGACATGCGATGGAAGGTTGGAACGTCTGGGGGCAATGCTTCAACGGCGTGCTGCTGATCCGGCGTGGCGATATCGCCGCGGGGCTTCAGCGCTTAGAGACCGCGTTGGCGAGCTTGCCCCCAGCGGCGTTCCATTTGCACTACACGTCTTTCTCCGCCGAGCAGGCGCAGGCGCTCGGCCATGTCGGGGAGACCGGCAAAGCGCTGTTGACGATCGACGAGACCTTGGCGCGATGCGAGCGCCATGAAGAGCATTGGTGCATCGCCGAGCTGTTGCGCATCAAGGGCGAGCTTCTGCTGCTGGAGGGGACCGACGGCGACGGCGCCGCGGCCGAAGCGCATTTCCGGCGCGCGCTCGACTGGGCAAACCGACAGCAGGTCCCGTCCTGGGAATTGCGGGCTGCGCGCAGCCTCGCCCGCTTGCGCATGGCGCAGGACCGCGAGGAGGAGGCGAGACAGGCGCTGGCGCCCGTCTACGATCGCTTCACCGAGGGCTTCGACACGGCCGATTTGCGCGCGGCTCGGGCGCTGCTCGACCTGCTGCCGCCGCTGCGCGCGCGCCTCGGCTGCTGACCAAGAGGGACCACAGAGAAGGCAATGAGGCGGTGAGAAGACAAAGGCATGGGCGCGCGAAGCGCGCCGAAGCTTCCTTTCTCACTGCCTCATCGTCTCTGTGGTGAGCCTTTTCCTTCAAGGAGAGGTCGCGGCCTTCGCGAGCGCGTCGAGGACGCCGGTCAGAGCGCCGATCACTGCGTCGGCGCCGCTCGCCCCGTGCCGCTTCGCAATCCAGCTCGGATCATTATAGGAAAGCCAGGTGGTGCCGGACGCGTCCTGCCAGACCAGCGCCTTCAGCGGCAGGTCGATGCCGACCGTCTGTTCGGCTTGCATCAGCGGCGTGCCGCCTTTGGCATTGCCGAAGATCAGCAGATCGGTCGGCCGCAGCTTCAGGCCGACGGCTTCGGCGCCCGCCGCGTGATCGACATGGGCGAAGATGGCGAGTCCCTTTGCCGTAACCGCGGCCGCGAGCCTCGCCATCGTATCCTTCGGTCCGTGGCTGCTCCGTAGCGTAATCAACCCGTCGGCCGCCATTGCATGCACTCCCCATAGGCATAGCGCTGCGGTCAAGGCGAAGATGTCGCCTCGCCTGACAAAGCCTAGCTCGCGCATCATGACAGTTGCGCGCCGGTTGCCAACGCGCCGGCCCGCTTCAAAGTCCCAGCTCCGACAGGCCGGGATGAGCCAAGGGTCGCGGGCCCTGGCGCCAAAAATACTTGCGATGGGCTTCGCCGATCGACAGATCGTTGATGCTGGCCAGGCGCCGCCGCATCAAACCGTCCGGGCCGAACTCCCAGTTCTCATTGCCATAGGAGCGGAACCACTGGCCGGCATCGTCGTGCCATTCATAGGCGAAGCGCACGGCAATGCGGTTGTCGGTGAACGCCCACAGCTCCTTGATCAGCCGATAATCGAGCTCCTCGGCCCATTTGCGCGTCAGGAAAGCGACGATCGCCGCCCGCCCTTGCAGGAATTCCGAGCGGTTTCGCCAATAGCTGTCCATGGCGTAGCCGAGCGAGACGCGTTCGGGATCGCAGCTGTTCCAGGCGTCCTCGGCGAGGCGGACCTTCTCGACGGCGCTTTCATGGCTAAAGGGCGGAAGCGGCGGCCGTACCTCTGACATGGGTGCCTCTGGGCGGGTTTCTGGGGCAGTCGTCGATCACCGATCGACCTCGATCGCGATCGGATCGCTGGCGGGAAACGTGGCTTCGAGGGCGGCGTCCAGAAGCGCGTCGATCCCGCGCCGGCGCAGCGCCTCAGGCGGCGTGGCCTCATCCCGCCCGGCGCGCCTCGGGGTCACGTCAGCGTTGCTCGATTTGGCCGTCTTTCCCTTCGACATGTCGCGAGCCGCTCCCTTGCAGGGCCGTGCTCGGCGCATCGCGTGCAGCCGAGGCCAGCGTCACCATGAAGGAGCAATGCGGGCTTGGCACGTTAGACGTTGCTAGGATGTGTTAGGCGCTCGGCGAACTTGCATGGCAAGTTGCGCCAGCAACCGCCTAAGCCGCACCGCGCCGGCGAGCCGCCCGGGCCCCTGCGCAGGGAGTGGAGTGCCAGCATCGAACGAGATAAAACGATCGTCGGCGGGAAGAATCAGGTGATGGAGGAAACATCCTATGAAGAATGTGTGGCGCGCTGATCCGCTTGTCTGGGGGCACGGGCCTGGCGTCCTCGAGGTGTTCCTGGAACCGACCTGCCCATTTTCAGTCAAGGCGCTCGGCAAACTCGACGACCTGCTCGGGCAAGCGGGCGAGGACCGCATCACCATCAAGATTCGCCTTCACTCCCAGCCTTGGCACATGTACTCGGGCGTGATCGTGCGCTGTATCCTGGCCGCCTCGACCCTCGAAAGCGGGAAGGTAGCGGCGAGATCGGTCATGGCGGCGGTCGCCGCGCATCGTGAAGAATTTGAATTCGATCGCCATTGCGGCGGGTCGAATCTGGACGCGACGCCCAACGACATTATCAGGCGGATCGAGCGCTACAGTGGCGTGAAACTTGCCGAGGCCTTCGCCATCCCCGACCTCGACCGCGAGGTGAAGTGGCACTGTAAATATGCCCGCCAGAACGGGATCCATGTGTCGCCAACGTTCATGATCGACGGGCTGGTTCAGGCCGACATGAGCAGCGGCGAGCCCGTCGCCGATTGGCTGTCGCGCCTGCGCACGCAATGGGCACGCAACCAGGCTTGAGCCGTGGGGAGCAACTGCTACGGGAGAAGAATGGCCATGAAGATCGACCGGATCCAGCCTGCGGGCATGAACGTCCGCATGCAGCAGGGGAAGCCCGCCTATTCGCACGTCGTCACGGTCACAGGCCCGGGTAAGACCGTCTTCATCGCCGGCCAACTGGCACGCGACGCAGAGGGCAACATCGTCGGCCCGGGCGACATGCGGACGCAGCTCGAACAGACCTTCAAGAACCTCGACGCCTGCCTCAAGGCCGCCGGTGCGACTTGGGCTGATGTCGTCAAGACCAACACCTTCGTCACGGACTACCAGGCGTTCGCGCAGTGCTCCGATGTGCGCATGCGCTACTTCGGACTAGAGCGTGATCGGGTTATCCTGAATCGATAGGGGATTCCCTTTGTTGGGAAAATCTGATTCAAACTGCTGGCTGGGGTTGG
>DATIYL010000033.1:0-12460 GCA_035517635.1 Allostellaceae bacterium
AGGGTCGGGTGGTTGCCGTCCTTCAGCGCGCGGACGCCGTGGTAGAAGAGCCGCGAGGGGCCGCCCCAGACGACAATGTCGCCGTGCCGTAGCGGCACGCGCAGTGTCTTGTCGGAGCGCTCGTTGCCGCCGAACAGGAACACGGCGGGGAGACCGAGCGAGACCGAGACGATGGGTTGGCCGAAATCGCGCTCGTTCCGGTCCTGGTGCAGCGAGAGCCGCGTGCCCGGCTCGTAGCGGTTGAGGAGGCACGCGTCCGGCGCGAAGGCCTGATACCCGGCATCGGCTGCGGCGTCTCGCGCGAGGCCCAGGAACAAGTCGGGGAGCGGCGGCCAAGCGCGCCCGGTCGCGGGATCAAGGCGATCGTAACGATATCCCTTCCGATCGGTGACCCAGCCCGCCGCCCCGCAATTCGTCATCGCGACCGACATCTCGAAACCACCGGGCGTGACCATGCGGCGGAACGGCGCCGCCGCGACGATCTCGTCGATGTCGGCGAGCAGCTCGCGCTCGACCGGCAAGGCTCGCCCCCGCAGCACGACACCACCCGGCCCGAGCAGCACCCGGCGCGGCTCGTCCACGGCATCGTCGCCGAACAGATCCTGCATCATGCCATCACTGCATCCCGCGGAAGAGCGGCAAGCCTTTGCCGCCTTCGGCTTCGCGGGCGAGCAAGGTCCGCTTGCGCCGCAAACCCCAGCGGTAACCCGCGAGCTCCCCATTCTTGCGCAGGACGCGATGGCAGGGAATAGCGACGGCGATCGGGTTGGCGGCGCAAGCCTCGCCGACCGCGTAAGCTTCCGCGGGTGCGCCGATGCGCTCGGCAATCTCGGAATAGCTCGCCGTGGCACCCGGTGTAATCTCGCGCAAGGCCTGCCAGACCCGCCGCTGGAAGGGCGTGCCGCGCAGATCGAGCGGAAGATCGAGCCCGCTCGCCGGCGCCTCGATGAGAGCCAAGACCCTGGTGAGCGTCCGATGCAGGTCGGCGCCGCCTTCGATCAGCTCGGCTGACGGGAAACGGTCCTGAAGATCGTGCGCCATGGCGTCTGCGCTATTGCCGAAGAGGATCGTGCAAATGCCCGTCGCCGTCACGGCGACGAGGATCTTCCCGAGCGAGCTGTCGCCGACAGCGAAGCGGATCGTCTCGCGTCGCGCGTCGCAGGTCGGACCGGCACCATCCTCTGCGCGAAAGTCGACGCGATCGGACGCATACTTTTCCGTGTTTGTGGTGGGGCGCATGATAGCTTCCTTCGCAATATGGGCAGATTGGCTTTCGGCCCAATATCGGCGCGGGTGTTGCGGCAAACACTCCGGTTTTGCCCGTGCAATTCGACATCGCCGCGCCTCACGTGGCGGCGCGGCGCTCCCAGAGCAGGCGGTCGAGCTTCCCGGCGAGCGCCGGGCTCACGCCGGTCATCGGCAGGCGCAGCTCGGGCGAGGCGATGAGGCCACTGCGCCAGAGCCAATGCTTGATCGGTGCCGGGCTCGGCTCGGCAAAGAGGAGGCGGGCGAGATCGACGAGACCCTGCCAGCGCTGCAGCGCGTCGCTGAGATCGCCGGCGAGCACCGCTTCGCGCAGGGCGACAAACGCCGCGGGGTCGGCTTGCGCGGCGGCGAGAATGCCGCCATCGGCGCCTTGCGTCAGCGCGGTGTGGAAGAGCGCATCCTCGCCGGTGAGCACGGCGAAGCCGGGTGGCCGGTGGCGCAGCAGGTCGAAGCTCTGCGCGGCATCGGCGCAGCAATCCTTGACGCCGCGGATGGCTGGCAGCTCGGCGAGGCGCAGCAGCGTCTCATTCGCAAGGTTGACGCCCGTACGGTAAGGAATGTTGTAGAGCAGGATCGGCTTTGCCGCGTCACGCGCGAGCAGAGTGAAATGCTGACGCAAGCCGTCTTGCGGGGGCCGCGTATAAGCGGGGCAGGCGACGAGATGGCCGGCGATCGGCCAGCGCGCGGTCGCATCGAGGCGCGCCTTCAGCCGGCGCGTGTCGCTGCCGGAGATCCCGAGCCACAGCGGCAGAGGGCCCGCGGCGGCCGCTGCGATGGCGACGAGCCGCTCGGTCTCGTCCTCGTCGAGAACGAGACCTTCGCCCGTGGTCGCGGCGAGAACGAAACCCGCGATCGGGCTCGCGGCAAAATGCGCCACCAGCCGTGAGAGCGAGGCCTCGTCGAGTGCGCCGTCGCGAAACGGCGTGACCAGTGCGAGGAAGACGCCGGAAAGCGACGGGTCGATCGATGTCGATGATGTTCTGTCCATCTCTGTGCTCCTGAGTTGCGGCCGCGGCGGCAACGAGCGGAGCCGGACAAACGAAGGCCCCGACCGAACCGGCGGGGCCTGGGGTGATCTGACGCTGCTCGCGCGCTCAGCGCAGGCGAAGACCCCCGCTCCCGCAGGAGACGGGCTTTCGCGACTTGATGACGAGAGCAAAGCGCATCAATCCATGCTCGGGGAAGACGGCCGCGCTGTCAATCGCCGTCGCAAGAGCGCGTCTCTGCGCGTCGCGCAAGCAGCCGAGGAGAAGCGCGCGCTGCGGTCGAGAGGCGCACGCATCATCAGCGCCAATGCGGTAATTCGTCTCGGTGCAGTTTCTTCGCGAACTCGACGCACGATCAGCCGTTTCACTCTGACCGGAGCCTTCGAGCAGCGGGAGACCTGTCATGGCACGCAGACGGATGGAACACGAGGCGGAGCGGGAAGGCGCAGAGAGCGAAGCGGCGGCGCGCAAAGGCATGGAGCTTTTGCTAGGCAATCAGACGATCCTGCTCCATCACATGAACGAGATGACGAAGCGCTGGCTCGAGCGGCGCCGCGAAGACCTCGATGCCGCGCGACAATCGCTCGACGACATGGGCGGTTGCGAGAATTGGGGCGAGGTGCTGCGCGTGCAGCAGCAATGGATGCTCGGCTCGATGCGTCGGCTGACGGCGGATCTGACCGAGTTCGCCTCGGGCGCGCTCAGCCTGTCGCAGCGCGCGGCATCGCGCTTCGGCGAGACGAGCGAAGCCGCGGCGCGGGAATGGCAACGCGCCGGCAGCGAAGCCGTGAGCACGCTGAGCGCCGCCGGCGCCAAGCCGCGCGCTGAGGGGATGGGCGAGGCGGAGTAGGGGGAGCCCGCCGCTTTCGCGCGACGTTGTCGCGTTGCGCGGAAGCGGTTCTCAGTAGCGACTATCGGAAATCCGTCACTCAGCCCACCTCACCCCAACCCTCTCCGCCCCTGAGGGGCGGAGAGGGGGGACCCGCGCAGCCGGTGGGTGAGGTGGGGCGTTGCCTCATGCCTCGGCCGCGGACCTACCGCGCGCCAGGGGTTGCTACTCGGGGAATCCAGGCTAGCATGGCGCGGCGATCGGACGGGAGGAGACGATGAAGCTGGCGTTCCTGGGCCTCGGCGTCATGGGCTATCCGATGGCGGGGCATCTCGCCAAGGCCGGCCATCAGGTCACCGTCTACAACCGCACTGCCGCCAAGGCCGCGCAATGGGTGAAAGAATATGGCGGCCAGCATCGGCCGACGCCGGCGGAAGCCGCGTCGGGCGCTGAGATCGTCTTCACCTGCGTCGGCAATGACGACGATGTGCGCCAAGTGCTGACAGGGAAGGACGGCGCTTTCGCCGGCATGGCGCGCGGCGCGATCCTTGCCGACCACACCACCGCCTCGGCGGAGGTGGCGCGCGAGATGGCGGCGCTGGCCAAGGAGAAGGGACTGGGCTTCCTCGACGCACCGGTTTCGGGCGGCCAGGCGGGCGCGGTCAACGGCAAGCTCACCGTCATGGTCGGCGGCGAAGCGGCGGCCTTTGCCAAGGCGCAGCCGGTGATGGCGCATTACGGCCGCGCCGTGACCTTGATGGGTCCGGTCGGCAACGGCCAGCTCACCAAGATGGTGAACCAGATCTGCATCGCCGGGCTGGTGCAGGGACTCTCCGAAGGGCTGGGCTTCGCGATGCGCGCCGGGCTCGATCCGAAGCTCGTCGTCGAGGTCATCTCGAAGGGCGCGGCGCAATCCTGGCAGATGGAGAACCGCGCCGAGACGATGGTTTCCGGCAAGTTCGATTTCGGCTTCGCCGTCAACTGGATGCGCAAGGACCTTGCGATCTGCCTGGCCGAAGCGCGGCGCAACAAATCGGCGCTGCCGATCACCGCGCTGATCGATCAATTCTACGAGCGCGTGCAGGAGCGCGGCGGCGGACGCTGGGACACGTCGAGCCTCATCCACTTGCTGCTGAATCCCTGAGCCGCCGAGCATGAGGCTGCGCCCGCCGGGCTTCTACCGGCGCATCAAACTGCTGCTCCGGCGCGACGCTTGGCGCGTGCGCATCATCTTCTGGTGCGGCGGTTTGTCGGTCGGCATCACGGCGGTCGCGCTCGCGCTCGCCGCCGATTACGTGCAAGCGTGGTTCCGCACGCTCATCGCGCCCTCGCCCTATCTTGCGCTGATCATCACGCCCGCCGGCCTCGCGCTCTCGGTGGCGCTGACGCAGCGCTATTTCCCGGGCTCGCAAGGCAGCGGTATTCCGCAGGCGATCGCCGCGCGCCAGTTCGAGAGCGAAGCCGCACGCAACAAGCTGCTGTCGCTGCGCCTTGCCGCGGGCAAGGTCGTGCTGACCTTGCTCGGCCTCTTCGCCGGCGCATCGACGGGACGCGAAGGACCGACCGTGCAGGTCGGCGCGTCGGTGATGCATGCGGTGGGCCGCATCTGGCCCGGGAAATATCAGGGCCTCATCCTCGCCGGCGGCGCCGCCGGCGTTGCCGCAGCCTTCAACACGCCTTTGGCTGGCATCGTTTTCGCCATCGAAGAGATGAGCCGCAGCTTCGAGCAGCGCACCAGCGGGCTGGTCATCACCGCGGTCATCATCGCCGGCCTCGCCTCGCTCGCCCTCCTCGGCAATTACAGCTATTTCGGCCATACCGCCGCGACGCTATCGCGGCTGCAGGACTGGGCGGCAGTGCCGCTCTGCGGCGTCGTCGGCGGGCTGCTCGGCGGTGTCTTCAGCAAGATCGTGGTGGCGGTGGCGAGGGGCCTTCCGGGCCGAATCGGCGCACTGATCGGCCGCCACCCCGTGATCTTCGCAGCGCTGTGCGGCCTTGCCGTCGCCGGCATCGGCATTCTGGGTGGCGGTACCACCTATGGCACCGGTTACGATGAGGCGAAAGCGCTCGTCGAAGGCACGGCACCGGTCGCGCCGAGCTTCGGCATCCTCAAATTCCTGGCAACGACGCTCTCGACCGTGAGCGGCATTCCCGGCGGCATCTTCTCGCCCTCCCTGGCGGTTGGGGCGGGAATCGGCGCCAATCTCGCGGCGCTATTGCCCGGAACGCCCGCGGGGGCGGTGATCCTGCTGGGGATGGTGGGGTATTTCTCCGGCGTGGTGCAGGCGCCGATCACCGCCTTCGTCATCGTGCTGGAGATGACCAACGGCCAGTCGATGACGGTGCCGGTGATGCTGACGGCGGTCATCGCCTATGGCACGGCGCGCTTCATCGGCACGCGGCCAATCTATCACGCGCTGTCGGAGAATTTTCTACCGAAAGGCTGATCAGCAGGCGGGGATGCTTCGCTCGGCGCGCGCCTATGACGGGGCAGGCGCGCTTTCCCTGGGGCAATCGATGGCGAACGATCGAGATCGGCACTCTCTTCGCCAGACGAAGTGGCTGTCCTGGCTGACGCTGCTCGCCGGCGCGGTGATGTGCGTCTTCGCCGTCTTGATGTCGTAAGCGACCGTACTCCCTCATTGCGAGCCATCGCCTGGCGAGGCTTGTGAAGGGAGATGAGGGGGATGATTGGGGATAGGGGATGAACTGATTGCGCTTCGCGCGCGCAGCGCGCAACCCATTCTTATCCCCCTATCTCCCCTTATCCCCTAATCCCCTTTCAATAGGTGCGTCGGCATCGCGATTCGCCGCCGGGATGTGGCGTGGAGCGCGGCGCTAACTCTGATTGGGGTCGTCGTCGGGCTCGGCGCGCAGCACTTCGCGCGCGGCGAGCGCGATCCAGCGCCAGGCGTCCATGAGGCGTCTGTCGCCTTGCTGGCGCGCCTTCAGCGCCTGGTGCATCGCATGCGCGTAAGCGCGCTCTCCGTAGCGGGAAATCAACAGCTTGGCGATGTCCCGAAGGTCGCTTTTTTGCTCGGTTTTTATGCTCATTTCCGCGGGTTTGATGATGACAAAGGTTTAACTTGGCTCGCCCCCGTCGATGGGCGCAAATGGGCCTCAGCGGCTCTGCCGCAACGCCCGCTCAACCCCCTTGGCGGGCGAAGACCCCTGGGTCAGCCCCGCCTGCACTCCTTTCCTCCAAAGCTGCGGGCGGGGCTCCTCACAGCACAGCGATGTCGGAGCAAAGCCGGCGGCCCTCGGGGGCCGGGCGGCGACTTCTGCTAAACGGAAGGCGCAGGGCTGCGTTCCGGCGGCGCGCGATTGCGAGCGATGCCGCTGCGACGATAGAGTACCGCGCTTCGCCCCGGGGATGGATCTCAACATGACAAGCCCGCTCTTCACGCCAATCACCTTGCGCCAGCTCACGCTCGAGAATCGCATCGTCGTGGCGCCCATGTGTCAATACAGCGCCGAGGATGGCAGTGCCAATGATTGGCATCTGCTACATTTGGGCTCGCTCGCCGCCGGCGGCGCCGGGCTGCTGATGATCGAGGCGACGGCGGTCGAAGCGCGCGGGCGCATCACGCTCGGCTGTCTCGGCCTCTACAGCGATGCCAATGAAGCGGCGCTGCAGCGCGTCGTCGCCGCCTGCCGCCGCTTCGGCAACACGCCACTCGGGATCCAGCTCGCCCATGCCGGGCGCAAGGGCTCGGCGACGCGGCCCTGGGAGGGCATCCGCGCCCTCACCGCGGCGGAAGGCGCGTGGCAGACCTGCGCGCCGTCTGCGATCCCGCTCGATGAAGGCTGGCCGGCGCCGCAGGCGTTGAGCGTGGGCGAGATGGACGCGCTCGTCGAAGCCTTCGTGTCGGCAACGCGGCGCGCGGCTCGGCTCGGCATCGATCTCGTCGAGCTGCATTGCGCGCATGGCTATCTCATGCACGAATTCCTGTCGCCCATCGCCAATCGCCGCGACGACGATTATGGCGGCAGCCTCGAGAACCGCATGCGCCTGCCGCTGCGCATCGCCAAGGCCGTGCGCGAAGCCTGGCCCGCCGAGCGTCCGCTCGGCGCACGCATCACCGGCACCGACTGGCTCGAAGGCGGCTTCACGGTCGAGGACGCGGTCCGGCTGGCGCGCGTGCTCAAGGCCGTGGGGTGCGACTATGTCTGCGTCTCGAGCGGCGGCATCGTCGGCAAGGCGCCGATCCCGGTCGGTCCCGGCTATCAGCTCGCGCTCGCCGAGCGCGTCAAGCGCGACACCGGCATGGCGACGCGCGCCGTCGGCCTCATCGCCGAGCCGCATCAGGCGGCGGCGGTGATCGCTTCCGGCCGAGCCGATATGGTGGCGATGGCGCGGGCCTTCCTGGACGATCCGCGCTGGGTCTGGCACGCGGCCGAGGCGCTCGGCGCCAGCGCGGCCATGCCGCCGCAATATGCCCGCGTTCGTGCCGATCTCTGGCCCGGAGCGGCGTTGGCGCGGCCGCGCCGCGAAGCTGCGGAATAGGCTACATCCCGCCGCCCGCGCCGCCGGCCCCGCCTCCGCCTCCACCACCGCCGCCCTGTTGCGTCGGATCAGCCCGCCACCACGCGACAGCCGAGTCGGAGGGATCGGCTTGGCAGGCGGCCAATGCCGACCCGGCCAGCAGCAGGATCATCGCGGCAGTGAGCATCGTGCGCATCGGTACCCCTGAGCCTAGAGCTTTTCACACCGCCCGATGGTGCCAAGACGCATGCGATCGAGCCAAGCAAAGCTGCGTGATTGCTGCGTGATCGGGGGGCGCGGCAAGGGGCGCGGTTGCTGTCGCCATCCCGCCAACAACTGTCGCCTTGCCCGCGAAAGAGCGTGTGAAGAAATCTCAAGGTGTTCTCGGAAAACGGGCGGCGTCGAGATGGACCCCCGCTTTCGCGGGGGTGACGAATTCTAAAAGCAAAATCAAAGTATTCCGTCATTCCCGCGAAAGCGGGAATCCATACGATGTCCGAGCATCACCTTCGTCGAAATCGATGCCTTCACCGGCTTGAAAAGCGGGCGTCCAGAGTTTCAGATGAGATGGTTGGGCGCGTCGTCCGGGCTCGAGAGGCGCCGCCAGGGCCAATAGAAAACCGCCGCCGCGGGAGGCGGCGGCGGCTTGTCGGAGGGGGCGGCGCTCGCGGTTGCTGCGCAACCGCTGCCGCCGCTGCGGACGAACGCTGCGCGTTCGCCGCGAGCTAGAAGCTTGAAGAGCCGCCGGAGCCTGAGCCGCCCCAGCTTGGGGGTTTCGGCGGCGTCGGCGGGGACGGCGTCTCGGGCGGCTTCGGCTGCGCATGCGCGCTGCCATGCGTCATCGAGGGCGACGGCGTATGCGTGGGCGGCGCTGGCGGCTTCGGCGGCGGCGGTGGAGCGGGGCGGGGCGGCGGCGCCGACACCATCGGCTTGGGCGGCGGCGGGGCTGCCGGCTTCGGCGCGGGCGGCGTCGGGGCAGGTGTCGCCATCGGCGTCGCCGGGCGCGGCGCTGCGATCTTTGGCGCTGCCACCTTTGGCGCCGCCTTCTTCGCGGCCTTCTTGCGGGCAACCTTCTTGCGCGGCGCGGCCTTCTTTGCCGCTTTGCGCTTGCCGGCTTTCTTCGCCTTCTTGGCGCTGACGCGCGCAGCTGCGCCGCGCCGTTTCGCCATCTTCTTCGCCTTCTTGGCCGGCCGCTTCCCCTTCTTGCGTCCGGTCCGCTTGGCTTTCGATTTCGATCCCGTGCGGGCCATCACTCCCCCCATGGTGTGAGGTGAATTCGCTTATCGACGCTAGCATGCAAGATATACACGGCTTCGTAAAGGCAGTAGCGACGGAAAGCGCCCTAGAATACCGAGATTCCCACGAAAAATCGCACTGAGCATAGCTCGGAGGGAAGCTGCGCCGATGCATGCACGTCCGCGAAAATGCGTCAACGCCGGCGCTCGCGCGGTGCGGCGCTGCGGCGGGCCGCTGCAGCAGCGCGACTCGCGGGAAGCCGGAAACGCGTGGCCCGAGATTGCGGGATCGAGCGCGGCTTATCCCGCCTTGTCCTTGGCGCGGATGTGCCCGGTCAGCAGCGCTTCCGCCTCGTCCGCGAGCCGCTCGTAATTGGCGGCGGCGTGGCGCAGCGATTCCTGGGCCGAGGGCACGGTGAACTGATCGGCGGTGGTGCGCAGCTCCTCGGCCCTGAGGCGCCAGGCTCTGATCCGACGTTGCGCCTTCGGATCGACCCGCGGCTCGTTCGGTTGCGCTTCGACTTGCCGCCGCCCCTCGTCAAGCGCGTGAGCGAGGAGGTGCTTGTAATGTTCGGCTTTGAGTCCTGGCAGCGGCGCGCCCGACGGCTCGTCGCGTTCGAGCTTCTCGGCGATCTGCGCGACCGCGAGCGCATAGGCGGCAAGACGGCGTTTGGTGGCGAGGTTGAGCGCCTCGTTGGCGGCCTTGCGAAAGAGCCGCGATTGTTCCCGCAATTCGATCGGTGTCGGCAGCATGGCACCCCTCCGGTCCATGCGGATCAAGGGGCGCGCAGCCCCTTCATCCTGCGAACACCAATCCTATACCCGGAAGAGCGACGGATGAAAGACGTCCACGATCACGACTGCGCGGGAGCGGAGGAGGCTGCTGTCAGAAGGGCGTGTGCAACTCGACGCCGAACCAGTGATGGTGCAGGAAATCCTGGTCCTTGTTGATGGCGGCCGGCACCCCGGATGGCGTCTTGCCCAGGGTTGGTGCCAGCGACGAGCCGCTGGAGGCGGGCGGATCGGTGGCCGGCGACGAGAGCGAAATCGACGGCAGCGTCGGTTGCGGCTCGGATGGTGACGCCGGGAGCGCCGCGATTCCGGAAAGATCGAGATGCACCCGCGGCAGCGGTGCCGGCGCCAGATCCAGCGACACGGCGGACCGACCCTTGTCGAATTCGCATCGGGCGATGATCGGAACCCAGTCATCGCCATGGCGCGCCCAGCCCGCCACTGAAATGCGCGTAATTGCGCGCCCCCCGCTTCGCGATGTCGTCACCAGGGGTTGCGCTTTCTCGTTCCAGCGAAGGGGCTGCCCCGAGACGGCCTGCCTCTCAGCGTCCTCTCGGCAGGCCGAGACGAGGGCCGCGACGTGCGCGGCCGGAATCTTGGTCTGGACCGTGGTTGCCGGCGATTGCTGCGCGGCCAGCGTTCCGCTGACCAAGAGTAGAGCTATCCCCGTCAACCCGGGTGAGGCGGCAACACAAAATCGTAACAAATAGCCCATAAGTAACGATACGACTCCCCGAGCGAACAGCCAAGTGGAAGAATGGCTGCGGCATTGTTCAAGCTGCGTCCCCGCCCGGCGCCTGCTGGCCTATCGACCGGAGGAGTTCTGCCGATGCTGCGACAGCACTGCATGGCCCGGATCATCGTCGGCACAGTTGCTGCGTGCGCGCTGACGCATTGCGCGCCGATGCCGCGCGAATTTCAGGACGCCTATCATCGCTGCCGGCAGGTGCAGCCCGGGATGACGCTGGCCGATGTGAAGCAACGGTGCAGCGTCATGCGCCATTACGCTCGGAACGATGTCGATCTCGCGCTGGGTGCCGTCAGCACCCGGCAGACCGCCGCCGGACCCGTAACGCGGTACTTATACAGATACGATGCGCCTTATATCATCGCGGATGTCGCCATCTACGTCGATGCGCGCGGGATCGTCACGTCCGTCCAGGGCGGATAGTTCACATTCGTATGTGCGGACGGTGCGATGTGCGGCCGTGCAAAAAAATCGCTCATGGGGGGAACAATCGATGGCGCAAGTTCAATCATTCGAGGATAGCTATTTCTCGGGCCGCGCCGTCTATGGGGATCAGCTGGACGATGCAGCCATCGCCGAATGGCATCGCGCCGAAGAGCACGGGTATTACGAACTGGTGCAGAGAGAGAATTGGGATACCCGGCACGAGTACCGCGCGCTGAACCACTTCCACGCCTTCTCGGCGCTCGAGGCGCGGCTGTTCGAAACATGCCTGGTGCTTGGATGCGCCGACGGCACGGACGTCGAGCCGATCGCGTCCCGAGTGGGGCGCTTTGTGGCGATAGAGCCGGCGGAGCAGTGGTGGCGCCGCGATATCTGCGGCGTGCCTGCCGAATATCGGAAGCCGACGCTGCGCAATGATCTGCCGTTGCCGGACGGCTCGGTGGACCTCGTGGTCAGCCTGGGCGTCCTGCATCACATTCCGAACGTCAGCCACGTGCTCCGCGAGGTCGCTCGGGTGCTTCGATCGGGGGGCGTATTTGTGCTGCGGGAGCCGATCCATACGATGGGCGATTGGCGGCGTGCGCGGAGGGGCTTGACGACGAATGAACGCGGGCTGCCGCTGGGCTGGCTTCGGAAGTCGCTTGCCGATGTCGGGTTGCAAGTCTTTCGCCGACGTTACTGCGCCATGCCGACCACGGAGCGGTTTGCCCGACTGCTGAAGCTACCGAAACGCTATGACAGGCGGGCGTTCGTGGTCATGGACTGGGCGATGAGCACGCTGATGTCATGGAATTTGCACTACCACCGCGACACGCTTCCGAGAAAGCTTGCGCCGGCGCAGGTGTTTATCTGCTCGCGCAAGAACACTCCGCGATGACGCTGGTCGAAGTGACGCAGCGGTGCAGCGTCATGCCCCCGCCTGGGTGTCCGGTCCAGGCGAGTACGGAGCCGAGCCTCTATGAAAGCCGCAGCCGACGACGCCGAGCGCGAGGGCGATGCAGAGGATGATTGCCGCAGTGAGTCTCATGTCGGTATCAAGGACGCGTCCAGTCCGGGGCCGACGGCGAAGCGCCGCGCCGGTTGGCGGGGCCATCTCGAGGGAGGGATGGAAGGCTCGCTTCACCGCCGGCAGTTTGTGAGATAGCACAGGCGATGCGACTCGCAGACGTGACGCTCGTCACATCCCATTCCGAGACCGGGACCCACCGTGACCGCGATCACCGGCAGCCATGCATTTCTGCTTACCTTCTTCGTATCGACGAGGGAGGACCACGATGAAAATGCTGCTCGCTTTCGCCCTGCTGTTCGGCTTTGCGTCATTCACCTCCGCCCATGCCGAATGGGAGATCCTCGACTCCGGTTCAGCGGTCTATGCGGGTGCCGCGACCACGCCCGCGACAGAGACGGCCAAGTCAACCGCACCGGCGCCGACCGCTTCGAGCGCGACCAAAGACGTTGCCAAGAACAACGCCGCGTCGAAGTAGCGGTCAGCGTTGCGGAGCCTGCTCGACCGATCAGCGGCGCAGGCTCCGTACTCGTCTCGCTCGATGCGACTGAGAAGGTCGTTCTCCAAACCGGGAGGACCCGATCATGCGGCCGTTGTACACGATCTTGCCATGTCTCATGTTGACCGCGATCGGCGGCTGCGCCGAAAGCGCCCCTTACGCCGCCTCC
>DATIYL010000034.1:0-15800 GCA_035517635.1 Allostellaceae bacterium
TGCGCCGGACGCGTGCCAGAGCCTCATCGATCGCCGCGCGGCGCTCTTCCATCAGCGACATGGCATCCTCCCCTCGATCCGAGGTGGTCATGCTACTGCCGCCAGGGACGACTCTCAATTCGCGCGGCTCTCAAGGCTGCAGTGACCGCCGAGCAGAGGTCCGCGCCGCCTTGCCCGGTGCGCCCAGAAGCGGATCAATGGCGCCTCGCTTTGACCAGGCATCAAGCCGCGGCCAAGATGGCGCCCCGATCGCCTGCGCTGACACCCGCCATGACGCCCACAAGGATGTCCCATGCTCGAAGGCTTCACCCGTCGCGAGATCCGCACCAGCGGCGCCAGCATCGTCACCGTCACCGGCGGCAAAGGGCCGCCGCTGCTGCTGATGCACGGCAATCCCTTCACGCATCTTTCCTGGCATGCGGTGGCGCCGGCGCTCGCCCGCGACTTCACCGTCGTCTGCACCGATCTGCGCGGCTATGGCGATAGCTCCAAGCCGCCGGGCGGCGAGCGGCACGAGAACTATTCCTTCCGCGCCATGGCGCAGGATCAGGTCGAGGTCATGGCCGAGCTCGGCTTCAGGCGCTTCGCCGCGGCGGGGCATGACCGCGGCGCCCGCGTGCTGCACCGCATGTGCCTCGACCATCCGGACAAGGTCGAGCGCGCCGCCTTCCTCGACATCCTGCCGCAGCATCATCTGCTCAATAACATCAATCTCGGCTTCGCCGTCTTTTCCTATCACTGGTTCTTCATGGTGCAGCCCTACGATTTTCCGGAGCGGCTGATGGGCGCCGATCCCGAATATTTCATCCGCCGCAAGCTGGCGAAGACGCCGGCGGGGTTGAGCTTCTTCAAGCCCGAAGCGCTCGCCGACTATATCCGCTGCATCAAGAATCCGGCGACGATCCACGCCATGTGCGAGGATTACCGCGCCACCGTCGGGATCGATCTCGAGACGGACACGGCCGATTTTGCCGCCGGGCGCAAGGTCGAGTGCCCGGTGCTGCTGCTCTGGGGCGCGACCGGCGGCGTCGGCCGCCACCACCGGCCGGCCGAGATCTGGCCGCGCTATGCCAGCGACGTCCGCCGCGCCGCGGCGCTCCCGTGCGGCCATTACCTCAGCGAAGAGAGCCCGGCCGAGACCACGGCCGAGCTGCACGGCTTTTTCTCCGGGAAATTCTGACGGCTTTCTCAGGGAAGCTTCGAGGGGCCGCTCGCGCCTAGGGGGAGGCGGCCCAAGCCGCGTCAGCGCTTCCGGACAAAATATCCCGGGTTCAGGGATATAGCGTTCCTCGCTCTCGCCAGTTCATGAGTGCCCCGACAAAGGCACTTGCTGCCGATGCCCGGTGTTTGCATTAAAATGTCCGCAAAAGCGCGGAGGACGGGGATATGCGGATTTACACCGTGACCAAGGGGGAGCAGCCGCTGGCCGTTGTCCGGGCGGCCGATACCAGCGACGCGATCGACACCGCGCTCGAGCTCATTCCGAGCGATGTCGACCGCGAGGCGCTCGACGCGCGCGAGCCCAACGACGCGGAGATGGTCGGCTGGCTCGAACGGCGCGAGGATTACGTCATGGAGCCAACCTGCTGATCCGCCGATGGGCGACGTGCCAATCGCGCTGCGCTTCAGCCATGTCGGCCTGTTCGTCGCCGAGATGGCCCCGATGGTCGCGTTCTATCGCGACGGCCTCGGCTTTGTCGTCACCGATGCGGGCCGGCTCGGCGATGCCACCCTCACCTTCCTGAGCCGCGATCCGCGGGAACACCATCAGCTCGTTCTGGTCGAAGGACGCCCGCCCGGCCTTCCCGACCGCATCGTCAACCAGGTCTCTTTCCGCGTCGATGGGCTCGGCGACCTCCTCGCCTTTTGGCGCCGGATCCGGCGCGCGGCGCCGCGCGATCTGGTCTCGGTCACCCATGGCAATGCCTGGTCGATCTATTTCCGCGACCCCGAAGGCAACCGGATCGAAGTCTTCGCCGACACCGCCTGGCATGTGACGCAACCCGTGCGTGAGCCGATCGATCTCGACCGTAGCGAGGCGGAGATCCTCGCCGAGACAGAGGCGTTTTGCCGGGGCCGCCCCGGCTTCCGGCCCATGGCGGAATGGCAGCAGGTCGTGGCGGACCGGCTTGCCGCTTCGGCCGAGGCCTGATCGCAAGACCCATCGACGGCACTGCTGATCCCTTGATAAGCTCTCGGGCAACGGGCCCGGCGCCGCAACGGCGCGCAATGAGGCTCGAACGGAGGAGAGCCTCGCATGACCAGCCTTCTCGATCCCGCCGCCATCACGCTGCATCGCCGCGGCAGCGGGTCGGCCTTGGTGCTGCTGCACTGCCTCGGGGTCGATCACCACCTCTGGGACATCGCCGCCAGCGGGCTCGACGGGCAGTTGACGCTGCTGAGCTACGACTTTCCGGGGCATCACGAGACGCCCCTGCCCCGCGGCGGCTATGGCATCGAGGATCTCTCCGCCCAGCTCGGCGCGGTGCTGACGCGCGCAGGCATCGACCGGGCCCACATCGCCGGCATCTCGCTGGGCGGCCTGGTGGCGCAGCATTTCGCCGCCACTGCGCCGGAGCGGGTGATGAAGCTGCTGCTGCTCGACACGACGCCGCGCTACACCGACGAAGCGCGCCGCATGTGGGTCGAGCGTGCCGCCGCGGCCCGCCAGCATGGGGTCGCGGCGCTGGTCGACAACCTCCTGAAGATCTGGTTCACCGACGGCTTCATCGCCGCCGATCCGCCGGCGGTGCGCTATGTCCGCGACACACTGAACCGCTGCTCCGGCGAAGGCTATGCGCGCGCCTGCGAAGCGCTCGGTGCCGCCGATTTGCGACCGCTGGCGCCAACGATCAAGAGCCCGACGCTGGTGCTCTGCGGCGATCAGGAGATGCCCCCCTTCCAGGAAGCGGCGCGCTGGCTCGCCGCGACCATCCCCGGCGCGCGTCATCGGCTGCTCGGGCCGGCACGGCATTGCTCGATCCTCGAGCAGCCCGAGGAATTCCGCCGTCTCGTGCGCGACTTCCTGGCCTAAGCGCGGTTCCCCAACAGCGAGGACATCCATGCAATTCGGTCTTTTCGGCGGTGCCCGGGCGAAACGCGGCGGTCCCAGCGGCGACAGCCAAGGCTATGGCGACTTCATCGATTACGTCGTGGCCGCCGAGCGGCTCGGCTATCGCAGCATCTTCCTGGTCGAGCATCACTTCACCGGCTATGCCCAGGTCTCGGCCTCGCTGGCGCTGCTCAGCTACATCGCCGCCCGGACCCAGACCATCCGCCTCGGCACGGCGGTGGTGGTGCTGCCCTGGCACAACCCGGTGCTGGTGGCGGAAGAGGCGGCGACGCTCGATCTGCTCTCCGGCGGACGTCTCGATTTCGGCGTCGGCAAAGGCTATCGCGATTACGAGTTCAGCGGCTTCTGCGTGCCGATCGAGGAAGCGACCGAGCGCTTCGACGAGGCGATGGAGGTCATCCGCAAATCCTGGACGGCGAGCGGCCGCTTCTCGCATCACGGCAAGCGCTGGCATTACGAGAATGTCGTAGTCGAGCCGGCGCCGGTGCAGCGCCCGCACCCGCCCTTCTGGCTCGGCGCCGGCAGCGCGGAATCGATCCGCCGCGCGGCGCGCGAGGGCTACAATCTGCTGCTCGACCAGATCGCCGCCACCGATCTCATCATCGAGCGCGTCGGCATTTTCCGCGAGGAATGCGCCAAGATCGGCCGCGTCTATGAGCCGACGATGGTCGGCGTGACGCGCGGCCTGCAGATCGCGCGCACGCGCGAGGAGCGGCAGAAGGCGCTGCAGACGCGCGTGCAGGTGATCCGCAACATCGGCTCGCTGGCGCGCGGCCCCGGCGCCGAGCGCTACGCCGATCCCAACTTCGACCCCGAGACCGACGATGCGCCGCTTCTGGGCACGCCGGACGAGATCATCGCGCGGCTGCACCGGCTCAAGGCCGGCGGGGTCGGCTATGTGCTGCTCGTCGATCCCGCGCCGTCGCCGGCAACGCTCGCCGCTTTTGCGCGCGAAATCATGCCCGCGGTCGCGGGTTGACAGCGACCTCGTTCTCCCACATCCCTCGCAGCAATCGACTTCTCGCTCCGGCGTCCCATCCGATGAAGGCATTGCGACGGCTCCTCCCCGCCCTGATCGGCGGCGCGCTGATCCTGGCGGGCGCGGCGGCGCGCGCGCAGGACACGGCGCCCTGCCCCGACACGCTGCCCACCGGCACGCGCTGCTATTCCGGAGAGGACGAGAACGGCGCCTGGTACTGGATCGCGATCCCGCAGAACTGGAACAACGGTCTCGTCGTGCATGCCCATGGCGGACCGCGGCTCGACCCGGTGAGCGCCAAGATCAGCCGCGAGGATCTGGAGCGCTTCTCGGTCGTGGTGCGACAGGGCTATGCCTGGGCAGGCACCAGCTATCGGCATCCGGGCTGGGGCGTGCGCCTGGCGGCCGCGGATGTCGACAATCTGCGCCGCCGCTTCATCGCGCGGTTCGGCAAGCCGAAGCGCGTCATCCTGCACGGCCAATCCTGGGGCGGCAATGTCGCGGCCAAGGCGATCGAGCTCTATGCCAAAGGGCCCGACGGCGCGCGCAATTATGACGGCGTCATGCTGACCAGCGGCGTGATCGCGGGCGCGACGAAGGCCTATCTCTTCCGCGCGGATCTGCGCGCCGTCTACCAGTATTACTGCCGCAACATGCCGCGGCCCGATGAACCGCAATATCCGCTGTGGATGGGCCTGCCCGCCGATTCCAGCCTGACCCGCAAGGATCTCGCCGAGCGGGTGACCGACTGCACCGGCGTCGAGCTGCCCGCCGAACAGCGCAGCGCGGCGCAAAAACAGAACCTCAAAAACATTCTGGCGGTGATCCGCATTCCGCGGCGCACGCTGGTCGCTCACATGGCCTGGGCGACATTCCTCTTCCGCGACATGGTCCAGCGCACGCTGGCATCGCAGAACCCGTTCTCCAACCGCAAGGCGCTCTATTACGGCTCGTCCGACGACGCGGCCCTCAATCGGGGCGTCGTGCGTTTCGACGCCGATCCGCGCGCCGTGGCGGCGCTGGCGGAGGATGGCGATCTGACCGGGAAGATTGCGGTCCCGGTGATCACCATGCATGCGATCGATGATCCGACGGCAATGGTCGAATACGAATCCGTCTATCACGACAGGGTGGCCGCTGCAGGGCGGTCGGCGCTGCTGGTTCAGACCTTCACCGAGGAGCATGAGCACAGCAAGCTCGCCGATGCGGAATATGCGACGTTGCTCGACGCGCTCGGCCGCTGGATCGACAGCGGTCGGCGGCCCAGCGCGGCCGAGGTCGCGGCGCGGTGCCCAAGCTTCGACCACGAGGGTGAAGGCGGGTGCCATTTCGAGCCCGGCTACCAGCCGGCACCGCTGTTTTCGCGCGTCACGCCCCGCTAGGCGGCGCCCGGGATCCCAAGGTTATCCTGTTATCTCAATGGTTTATGAGCGGATGGAGGAGCTGCCGTTGCGGCGCCTTCGATCGAGCCGAGCCAGGGCTTTGTTCAGAAGCTGTTTACCTTGTCCCTCTACTCTGACGTGTCTAAAAAACTTGGCATGCTAGCGGGTTTTCGATGGGCGCCTTATCGAGCGGGAGGGCCGCTCTGCGGTCCGGATCGGAAAGCGGCGAGGCCGATCGTATTGTTGCCGAGCTCGCGAGCCGGCTGGGCAGCTTCGGCATCGAGGTCGCGGATATCGCCGCCAATGTCGAGGAGGTGACGGCGCGCGTGGCGCAGCAAGCCGACCATTTCCGGTCCTTGCGCAACGCCGCCGAGACAATGGTGGCCGGCAACCGCGGCATCGACGATGCGGCGCGCAGCGCGCAGAGTGCCGTTCAAGCCGCGAGCGCCGAGGTGGCAGCATCGCGCTCCGACGTGCTCGGCGCTGCCCGCCATGTCGGCGAGCTGACGTCGGCGGTCGCGCGCGTCGAGGAGCGCCTCGGCTCCTTCAGGCCGGTGCTCGACCAGATCAGAAACGTTGCGGCCGCGATCGAAGCGATCGCCAAGCAGACCAATCTGCTGGCACTCAACGCGACGATCGAAGCGGCGCGTGCCGGGGAAGCGGGCCGCGGCTTTGCCGTCGTCGCCAGCGAGGTCAAGACGCTTGCCGGCGAAACGCGCCAAGCGACCACCCGCATCGCGACGATCGTCGACAATTTGACGAGCCAGATCGGCAGCCTCGTCGATGACAGCGGCACGGCCGCGTCGCATGCCGGAGAAGCGAAGACCGGCGCCGAGCGCATGCAGAGCGTGATGCAGCGTGTCCATGACGGCTTCGCCTCGATGGGCCAGCATATCGACGCGATCGCGCGGACGGCCGCCGGAAATCTCGCGCATTGCGACACCATGCTGGGCGGGCTCGGCGATCTCGCCGCCGGCGTCGAGCTCTCTTCGGCCAATCTCAAGCAAGCGGACAAGCGCGTCGACGGGCTGCTCGGCTTCAGCGAGGCGCTGGTCGAATTCATCGCCGAAAGCGGCGTCGAGACGGCCGATACGCCGATGATCGCCGCCGTCACCGGCGCCGCCCGAGAGATCAGCGCGGCGTTCGAAGCGGCGATCGAGCGCAACGAGATCACGGAAGACGCGCTCTTCGACCAGAATTACGTCGAGATCCCGGGAACGAACCCGCAGCAATATCTCAATCGCTACGTCGAGTTCACCGATCGGCTGCTTCCGCCGATCCAGGATCCCTTGCAGAAAATGGATCCACGCATCGTCTTCTGTGTCGCCTGGGCGCGCGACGGCTATCTGCCGACGCACAATCCCAACTACCGCCAGCCGCAAGGCAAGGACCCGGCGTGGAACGCCGCCCATTGCCGCAATCGGCGGCTCTTCAATGACCGCGCCGTGCAGAAGGTCGCGGCGAATACCAAGCCGTTTCTGCTGCAGACCTATCGGCGCGACATGGGCGCCGGCAATTTCGTGCTGATGAAGGATTGCTCGTCGCCGATCTGGGTCCGCGGCCGGCATTGGGGCGCGTTCCGCATGGGCTATCGGCAGGGCTGAGGGCGAGCCCGCTCACATCGCAGCCTGCATTTTCGAAGACCCGACGAAGAGTTTACGCTTTCAAATCGTCATGGCCGCGTTCGCCTGCCTTCGCCGAAGCGAAGCCGCTTCGGCTTTCGCGCAGGAAGGTCGCGGCCACCCACGCCTTTCCGCGCCTCGCCGCTCAACGTGGGTGGCCGGGACTCGGCCTTCGGCCGGCCCCGCCATGACGTCAAAGCAAAAAAGCGTCAGAATCAGCACGCGAGTTGCGGGGCTCTATGGAGGAAGGATCTCGATGATACGACCTGGTCGCCCCGAGGACACCGGCGCTCTTCAGAGCATTGAGCAGCAAGCGCGATCACGATATGCAGGACTGGCGGGCTTCGAGTTCGTGTGCGCCGCGCCAGCCATATCGGCCGACCGGCTGACCGCGGGCGAGACATGGGTAACCGACCTCATGGGAGCTCCGGTGGGCTTCGCTCTGGTGCAGCCGATGGACGGATACCTCTATCTGGCCAACATCTCCGTTGCACCAGCGGCGGCGCACCGTGGGGTCGGCTCGGCACTTCTTCGGCGTGTCATCGATCGGGCGACGGAACTCGGCGCCTCCGCGGTCACCTTGGCGACTTTCCGCGCGCCGCCCTGGAACGGGCCCTGGTTCCGACGGCACGGTTTTGCGTCTATGCCCGAGACGGACATCGGTCGCGATCTTCGCGCGGTCCTCACCCGGCACGCAGGTTTTCTCGACATGGCGACACGCGAGACACTTTGGCATCCAGTTGTCCGCTGATGAACCAGCTTCTCAATGCCTACCGCACCTTGCTCTCCTCGCGGCACCAGCGATCCCATTCCGGCTCTTCGCCGAAGCGGGCGGCCAGGAAGTCGATGAAGCTGCGCAGTTTGGCCGAGAGATGGCGGCCCGGCGGGTAGACGGCGTAGAGCGCCGCCTCCGGGGCGGCAAAGCCCGCGAGCAAGGTCACGAGCCGCCCCGCCTGCACATGCTCCCCGGCCATGAATGTCGGCAACAACGCAATGCCGAGGCCGCTCAGCGCCGCGTCGATGAGGATGTCGCCGTTATTGGCGAAAAGCCGGCCCGCGACGCGCACCACCTCGTCGGCGCCGCCAGGCCCAATGAAGTGCCATTCTTCCGCGCTCGCTGCATAGGTGTAGAGCAGGCAATCATGCGCGGCGAGGTCGCGCGGCGTGCGTGGCGTGCCGCGGCGCGCGAGATACTCGGCCGAGGTGCAGGCGACGAGGCGGATCGGGGCGAGTCGCCGCGCGATCAGACTCGAATCGGCGAGGCGGCCGATGCGCAGCGCCACATCGACGCCGTCGGCGAGGAGATCGACGTAGCGATCGCTGAGCGTGACCTCGAGCGTCACCTCGGGATATGAGGCGAGATAGCTGGCGATCGCCGGCCCGACATGGCGGATGCCGAAGGAGAAGGGCGCGTTCAGCTTGAGCGTGCCGCGCGGCGCCGCGTGCAGGTCGCTGGCCGAGCGGTCGGCATCCTCGAGATCGGCAAGAATCTGCCGCGCCCGCTCGTAATAGCCGCGGCCGACCTCGGTGAGGCTCAAGCGCCGCGTCGTCCGGTTGAGCAGCCGGACGCCGAGGCGTTCCTCGAGCGCTCGGACATGCTTGCTCACCATCGCCGGCGACAAGCCGAAGTCGCGCGCCGCCGCGGCAAAGCTTTGACCTTCCACGACCTTGACGAAGACAGCGAGAGCGGTGAAGCGGTCCATGTTCCCCCGCATTGTTTAGCCCGAGCAAACAATGTTTTGCCGCACGCGGCAATTCCCGCCTGACGCGCCCGCAGGCTATGGGGGCCGGGATGCCGTCACTCCGGACTTGCGCCGGCCGGCAGCGCTGAGGATGATCCGGCATGGACGAAGACATGGCGCTGCCCGAGCCCGATCGGCCGATCGAGCTGGAACTCAAGTTCGCGGTCTCGGCAGACGAGTTGCGGCGGGTGCTCCGCCACCCGCTGCTCGCCGGCGCGCGCGCCAAGAGCCGCATCATTGCCAGCACCTATTTCGACACGCCGGAGCTGGCGCTGCGCGACCGCGCGCTCAGCCTGCGCATCCGGCGGGACGGGCGGCACTATGTACAGACGGTGAAGGCGGGCGAGGAGGCGACGACGCCGACCGAACGCGAAGAGATTCAGGCGCCGCTGACCGCGGCGGCGCCGGATCTGTCGCGGCCGGAGCTGGCGCGGCCGGCGCTGCGCGAGCGGCTCGACGGCCTCGATGCCAGCGCGCTGCAGCCGGTCTTCGTCAGCCGCATCCGCCGCAGCACGCGGCTTGTCCGCCTCGAATCCGGCGCGATGATCGAGCTGTCCTGCGACCGCGGCGAGATCGAGACGCCGGCCGGGGCGAGCCTTCCGGTCTGCGAGCTGGAGCTGGAGCTGAAAGAGGGCGACGCCGAAGCGCTGTTCGATCTTGCGCGCGCCTTGAACCGCAGCCTGCCGCTCCATGTCGAGCCGTTCAGCAAGGCGGCGCGCGGCTATGCGCTGCTGCGCGGCGACGACGTCGAGGCGGCGCGCCGCCAGGCGAAGGTCCGATTGACCCCGGAGCTGGCGGTCGACCACGCTTTCGCTGCGATCGTCGAGCACTGCCTCAACCACATGATCGCCAATGACCGCGCGGCGCGGCGCAGCGAGGTCGAAGGCGTGCACCAGATGCGCGTGGCGCTGCGCCGCCTCAGAGCGATGTTCAAGCTGTTCAAGGCGATCATTCCCGAAGAGGAGCGCGCGTACGCGGTCGGCGAAATGAAATGGATCTCGGGGACGCTGGGCATGGCGCGGAACTGGGACGTGTTCGCCGAGCATATCGCCGAGGTCGTCGCGGCATTTCCCGGCCATGCGGCGCTCGAAGTGCTGGTCGAGGTGACGGCCGAACAGCAGAAAACCGCGCATGCCGCGGCGCGCAACACGATCGCGTCCGCCCGCTATACGGATTTCGTGCTGCAGATGCTGGGCGCGCTGACCCGCCACCGTCGCGAGGCGCGTCCCGCCGGCGCGTCGATGCTGCTCGCCGCGCCGATCCGCCAGCTCGCCGCGCCGCTGCTCGACCGGCGCTACCGCAAAGCGCGCAAGCTCGCCAAGAAATTCGAAGGGCTCGACGTGGCGCAGCGCCACCGCTTCCGCATCGCCCTCAAGGAATTGCGCTATGCCATGGATGCGCTCGCCGGAATCTACGAGCGCAAGCTGGTCAAGCGGCAGCTGCAGCGATTGGCGGCATTGCAGGACGATCTCGGCCTGCTCAACGACATCGCGACCATGGACCGGCTGCTCGCGGAGCTGGAGCAGCTGCCGGAGGGCGCGCGCCTGCACCAAGGCGCAGCCATGATCCGAGGGTGGTTCGGCCGCGTCGCCGCCGAGCGCGAAGCGAAGCTCGATAAGCGCGTCTCGGGATTCCTCAAGGCGAAGCCGTTCTGGACCCTGCCTGAAGCCGCATGATCACCGCTTCGCCGAGGCTGCCCCGACGATCGGCGTCCGGTTGTCAGTTCCGCTTATCGTCATTGTCCTCGCGGCACTTCATCATGCGTAGCGGCGTGTAGGTCAGCGCGACCGCGCCGTCCTGCTTGACGACCCTGTTGCGCGTACGCACCAGACCGCGGCCCGGTCTGCTCTTGCTGGCGCGCGCCTCGATCACCTCACACTCGACATGGATCGTGTCGCCCGCGAAGACCGGCGCCTCGACATTCAGTTCCATGTTGAGGAAGGCATAGCCGGTGTGCTGCATGGTCGCCTGCACCAGCAAGCCCTCGGCGAAGCAGTATACGAGCGCCGCGGGAGCGAGGCGTCCCTTTATGTCGGACTCATGCCGCAGGAACTCCTGGTCGGTGAACAGCACCTCGACCATGCCCGTGCAATTTACGAAATTCACGATGTCGGCCTCGGTGACGGTCCGACCTATGGTCTTGAACTGTCGTCCGAGCGGCAGATCCTCAAAGCAAAGTCCAAGCCCGATCGTTTCCATGCGTTCTATTCCTTAGGACGGGGCGATCGCCGCATGGCCGGTCGCCGGCAGCCGCGCCTCGTGAACGAGCCGCAGATCGGCGCTCTATAGCACAGGCGCCCGAGCTCCTCGATTTCGAGCCCGCGGCGGGCTGTCTCAAGGCGAAGCCGTTCTGGACCCTGCCTGAAGCCGCATGATCGCCGCTTCGCCGAAGCGGGCGGGAAGGCTGCGCGCCGCCGGCAGCGTGACGGTGGCGACCGTGCCTTGGCCGACCGTGCTGGCGAGCGACAGCGTGCCGCCATGGAGCCGCACCAGGCGATCGCAGATGGCAAGGCCGAGGCCCGTCCCCTCGTGGCGCCTGGCATGGCCCGAATCGACCTGACGGAAAGGCTCGATCACGCGCGGCAGATCCTCGGCGGCGATGCCGATGCCGGTGTCGCGCACGCTGACCTCGACCTCGCCGGCGACGGTGCGGCCGAGGCGCAGCTCGACCGAGCCGCCACGCGGCGTGAACTTCACCGCATTGCTGACGAGATTGAGCAGGACCTGCATCAGCCGGCGCTCGTCGCCCCAGGCGATCAGCGCCGGCGTCGCGGCCGCGACCGAGACCGTCACGCCGGCGGCCTGCGCCTGCGGCGCCACCGCACGCACCGCGCGCTCGGCGACGCTGACGAGATCGACCTCGGCCTCGCTGAGATGCAGGCGGCCCGCATCGATCTTGGCGAAATCCAGGATGTCGTTGATCATGCCGAGCAGATGCATGCCGCTCTGCATGATGTCGCCGGCATATTGGCGATAGGTGTCGATGCCGATGGGACCGAGCAGCTCGTTGTGCATGATCTCGGAAAAGCCGATGACGGCGTTGAGCGGCGTCCGCAGCTCGTGGCTCATCGTCGCCAGGAACTCGGACTTGGCGATATTCGCCGCCTCCGCCTCTTCCTTGGCGCAGCGCAGCTCCTGCTCGGCCTCGATCGCCTCGGTCACTTCGCTGCCGGCACCGCGGAACCCCAGGAATGCGCCGGTAGCCGCGTCGAAGCAGGGCCTGCCACTCACCCGCCACCAACGGCTCGCGCCGGGGCCCGGCATGATCGCGAGCGTGAGATTGCGGAAGGGCTGGCGCCGGGCCAGCGCGCTCAGCAGGCGCGGCGCATCGCCGCCGCCGGGCGCGGGGCCGACCAGATCCTCGGCGCGCCGGCCGATGATCTCCGCGGCGGCGAGACCGGTGACCTCGGTGAAACGGTCGGAGAGAAAGGTAAAGCGCCCCTCCGCATCGCGCTCCCAGAAGAAATCGCCCGCGACATCGGCAATGTCGCGAAAGCGGTGCTCGCTCGCGGCGAGCGCGGCGGTGCGCGCTTCGATGGTCGCCGCCATGCGGTTGAACGCCTCGCCGAGCGCGGCGAATTCGCCGGCCGTCGGCGTGATATCGACGCGACGCGCGAGCTCGCCGCGGGCGAAGCCGTCGGCGGTGCGGCGAAGCGTGCGGACCCAGCGCACCAGCGAGAACTCGCTCACCAGCCACGCGCCGGCGAGCGCCGCGACGGCGACCGCGGCGAGGAGCATGAGCTGGCGGTCGGCGCTGCGCTCCTGCGCCCCGAGCACGTCCTCGCGGGCGAGGCCGACAGAGATCTTGGCGCCGGTCGCCGGCAGCTGCGTGAAGGCGAAGATGCGATCGACGCCGTCGCGCCCCCGGCCGAAGGCCGTGCCCTCGGTCTTCACCATCAGATCCGGCATCAGCGGATGAGCGCCGATCGGTGTGCCGACGAAACCCGGCTCTTCGGGATCGCGCGCCAGAATGAGACCGGTGCGGCCGATCACCATGATGTTGTATTGCGCGCCCGCCGCCTCGACCGCGGTGCGGCGCTGGATTTCCGCGAGATCGATGACGGCGACGACGGCGCGTGACCGCGCGCCGGGCAGCAGGCGTCCGGCGAAGGCCACGGAGCGCCCGCCGGCATCGAGCACGAACTCGCTGACCTCGGGACCGCGATCGGCAAAGAGATCGTCGAGAAAGGCGAGCGGCGGCAGCAGCGGCTCGCCGCGCGAGTCGCTGGCACAGAGAACGATGCCGTGGCGATCGACGATCTCGACCGCCGAGGACCAATGAGTATCGGCGACCAGCCGCGCGAGGCTCGCGGCGCAGCCGGCGGGTGCGGCTTGCGTCAAGGCGGGATCGCGCTCGGCGGCTTCGAGCACGAGCTGCGCTTCGCGCACCAGCGCATCATGATTCTGCGCCCAGGCGCGGGCGAGTCGCAGCGCGCGCGCTTCGGCCGCGGCGATGAGTTGCGCACGCTCCTCCTGCACAAACTGGACGAAGAACAGCAATGCAGGGAGCAATGCCAGCAGGACGAGTAGCACGAGCCGCCAACGCAAGCTGAGGCGTGGCCACCACACGGCCTTCGTCGCGAGGGACGGCATTGTCGAGAGGGACTCCCGGGAAGCGCAGCGGCCGCAGCGATAGCAAGTTGTTGTTAATCAAAGATGTAAGTGAGCGTCAAGAAACCGTCACGGCGGCTCCGCGCGGCGCTCGCTATGCCACCCGCTGCCGTGGTTGCGTCGCCAATTCCGTCAGGCTGCCGTAGAGCTCGGGTCGACGCTGTGACAGAAGCGGATAGCGGCGGCGAATCTCATCGACGAAGCTCGGATTGATGGCGGCGCAGAGGCAGGTCTCGTCGTCCGAGGCCGTGGCGGTGATGACGCCCCAGGGATCGACCACCATGCTGCGGCCGACGAAGGCGATCCCCGATCGGGGTTCCGTGCCGTACTGACCCGACGCCACGACCCAGACCTGATTCTCGGCGGCGCGGGCGCGCAGGAAGAATTCCCAGTGATCGTAGCGCGGGCTCAAAAAAGCGGAGGCGCAGACGATGAGCCGCGCCCCTTTGAGCGTCAGCTCGCGATAAACCTCGGGAAAGCGCAGGTCCGAGCAGACTGAAAGGCCGATCGGACCGAGTTCCGTCTCGAACACCGGCAAGGCATCGCCGGCCTTCACCTTGTCGCTCTCGCGGATGCCGCCCTGGATGTCTTCGCGATCGGGCGCGTCGAAGAGATGCGTCTTGCGATAAGAGCCGACGATCCGGCCATCCGGCCCGAGCAGCGCGCAGGTGTTGTAATAGACGCCGCTGCCGGCATCTTCGTACATCGAACCGGTAATGTAGAGGCGATAGCGGCGCGCGAGCTCCGCCAGGCGCTCGGTGGTCGGCCCGGGGATCGGCTCGGCGATCTCGCGATAGGCGTTCTTGGTGCTGTAGCCGAGACCCGTCCACACTTCCGGCAGAACCACCAGCCGCGCGCCGCGCTCACCCGCCTGGCGCACCAGGGTCAGGGCTTTGCGTATGGTCGCTTCCTTCTCGCCATCAATCGCGGTGAACTGGGCACAGACGACGGTGACAGAGTTGTCCGGCATGATGGCTCTCCCTCTCCCCAAAGAGAGCCTAGAGCGTTGGAAGTGCCGCGGGCAAGGCGTGATGGTGCTTGGACGAGGGGCTGAATCCGGCGTCGACCACCTCGCTACCCGAGCCATCGCTTGCGGCGCCGATAATGCTTGACGTCGCGGTAGGATTTGCGCGCTCCGGCCTCGTTGAGGCCGAGATAGAATTCCTTGATGTCGGAGTTCTGCTGCAGCGCCGCCGCCGGGCCTTCGAGGACGATGCGGCCGTTCTCCATGACATAGCCGTGATCGGCGATGCCGAGCGCCAAGGTAGCGTTTTGTTCGACCAGCAGCACGGTCAGATGCCGCTCCTCCTTCAGCCGGCGAATGACGGCAAAGATCTCCTCGATGAGCTGCGGCGCAAGGCCGAGGGACGGCTCATCGAGCAAGACCACCTTGGGGTTGGACATCAACGCCCGGCCGATGACCAGCATCTGCTGTTCACCGCCGGAGAGATAACCGGCCGCTTGGTAGCGGCGCTCCCTCAAGACCGGAAACATCTCGTAGATCCGGTCGATGCTGTCGTTCACCGTGCCGCGGTCCCGGCGCGTATGAGCGCCCGCGGTCAGGTTCTCCTCGACAGTCAGATTCGCGAAGACCCGGCGTCCTTCGAAGACCTGGACGATGCCGCGTTCAACGACATCATGGGGCGGGAGACGATCGAGCCGCTCGCCCGCAAACTCGACACTGCCTTTCGTCACCTCGCCGCGCTCGGAATGAAGGAGACCGGAAATCGCCTTCAGCGTCGTCGTCTTGCCGGCGCCGTTGGCGCCGAGCAGAGCGGTGATTTGTCCCGCTTTGGCCGCGAGCGAAACGCCGCGCAGCACCAGAATGGCGTTGTCATAGACGACTTCGATGTTGTTCAGCGCCAGCATGTCGCTTTCATCATCAAGGCCCCACCTCACCCACTCGCGGCGCAGGCGGGTGACGTGGGGTCAGTCGCAGATCTAAGGTGACCGCGGCTAGTTCGCCTTGGCCATTTGCTGCGCGGTTTTGTGCTCCCGGTCCACGATCAAGTCGCGATAGGCACGGAACCACTCGGTCTCGGGGGCGAAGCCTTCGCCTTTGACGCGGAAGATCTTGACCCAGCCACCGCCTTCATGATCGTCCGCCGTGATCGTGAGCGGCGCGTTTAGACCGCCAAGCGTGAAGTCGTGGATCATCTCGAAGCCCTTCTTCACGTCGGTCGGCGTCGGCTTCTGGCCATGGGTGAGCGTGAGCGCGTTCTTGATCGCGGCGACCCACAGCGCACCCTGCTGCACGCCGCGATTGTAGTAGACCGTGGACTTCATCGCGTCCGGAGGCGCTTTTCCCTCCTCCTTGTACATCGCCTGAATTTCCTTGATCACCGGATAATCCTCGCCCGCGCCGGCGAACTGCATCGTGTTGTAGCCCTG
>DATIYL010000035.1:0-3536 GCA_035517635.1 Allostellaceae bacterium
GAGCGCAGCCTGCTCATCGTCGATGACGACGCGCCGCTCTGCCAGCGACTCGCCCGCGCGATGGAGCGCCGCGGCTTCCTCGTCGCCACCGCCGAGAGCGTCCAATCCGGCATTGCCGCGGTCAGCGAGAACGCGCCGGCCTTCGCCGTCGTCGATCTCCGCCTCGGCGATGGCAGCGGGCTCGAGATCGTCAAGACGCTGCGCAAGGCGCGCCCGGGCGCGCGCATCGTCATGCTGACGGGCTACGGCAACATCGCCACGGCAGTCGCGGCGGTGAAAGCGGGGGCACTCGATTACCTGCCGAAGCCGGCCGATGCCGATGCGGTCGAGCGCGCCCTCCTCGCCAGCGAAGCGGCACTGCCGCCGCCGCCGGAAGATCCGATGTCGGCCGACCGCGTGCGCTGGGAGCACATCCAGCGCGTCTTCGAGCAATGCGACCGCAACGTCTCCGAGACGGCGCGCCGCCTCAAGATGCACCGCCGGACGCTGCAGCGCATCCTCGGCAAGCACGCGCCGCGGAGCTAAGTCCCGCCGATCGCAGACTCGTTACGCGCCCCACCTCACCCCAACCCTCTCCGCCCCTAAGGGGCGGAGAGGGAGGGACCCGCGTAGCGGGAGGGTGAGGTGGGGCGTCGATGATCTCGCACGCTATCTCAATCTCAGGCGGTGCTAATCCGCCGCTGCTTCCCGACGCGCTGATTACCCTGGGCGATTCCTCAGAGAGGGAAATGCACGAGCACGGGATCAGACCAGGCTGCGCGCCAGGGCAATCAGGCGGCTGCATTGCTCGCCAGTCCCGACCGTGATGCGCAGAAAGTCTTCGATTCGGGGTTTCTGGAAATGTCGCACCAGAACGCCGAGTTCCCGAAGCCGGGTGGCGAGATACGCGCCGCCGCGACGGTGATGGCGCGCGAATACGAAATTCGCCACCGAGGGTAGAACCTCGAAGCCCAGCGCGGAGAGGCCGCGGACCAGCGCTTCGCGGTTGGCAATGATGTGCGCGCGCGTCTCCTGAAACCAGGCGTCGTCCTCGATGGCCGCGACCGCACCAGCGATGGCGAGACAATCAAGCGGATAGGAGTTGAAGCTGCCCTTCACCCGTTCCAATGCCTCGATCAAAGGCCGTTGGCCAATGGCAAAGCCGACTCTGAGGCCGGCCAGTGCCCGCGACTTGGAGAGGGTCTGGGCGATCAGCAGATTGTCGTGGCGAGCGACGAGAGATACCGCGCTCTCGGCGCCGAAGTCGACGTAAGCCTCGTCGATGACCACCACCTGGTCCGGATGCTCGGCCACCAGCGCCTCGACCGCATCGCGCGGCAGCCCTATGCCGGTGGGGGCGTTCGGATTGGGGAGAATGATGGCGCTGCAGGGCCGTCGGAAGTCGGCGATTTGCACCCTCATCGCGGCGTCGAGGGGCACCTCCTCGTAGCGGATCCCATACAGGCGACAATAGACCGGGTAGAAGCTGTAAGTGATGTCAGGAAACAGGAGCGGCGCATCATGCTTCAGCAGGGCCTGGAAGGTGTGGGCCAGAACCTCATCCGAGCCGTTCCCGACGAAGACCTCCTCAGGCGCGACACCGTAGCGGGCCGCGATCGCTTCACGCAGGCGGGAAGCGCTCGGATCGGGGTAGAGGCGCAGACGATCCGTTGCGGCGGCAATCGCAGCCAGCACGCTCGGTGACGGGCCGTAAGGATTTTCGTTGGTATTGAGCTTGACGACCTCTCCCCCCTTTGGCTGCTCGCCGGGCACGTAGGGCGAAAGGCTGTGGACGATTGGACTCCAGAAACGGCTCATGATCTGCGACCCGGCGGCGGCTGATCACGGCAGGATATGCCAAGCCTGGATGAAAGTC
Source organism: Allostellaceae bacterium (assembly GCA_035517635.1). GTDB lineage: Bacteria > Pseudomonadota > Alphaproteobacteria > ATCC43930 > CGMCC-115725 > DAHUYF01. Next base: position 1,856 of record DATIYL010000035.1, read on the forward strand.
CGCTCGCCGACCGGCAATGCTCCTGGACCCTAGCCCAGGTGCCCGCGCCGCTCAGGCTTGCGCCGCCGCGCCGGCCGGCGGCACACTTCTGCGGCAAGAACGCCGCGGGAGGATCGTGCGATGGATCTCGGACTGGCCGGCAAGGTCGCAATCGTCACCGGCGCCAGCCGCGGCATCGGCCGCGCCATTGCCGCGGAGCTGGCGCGCGAGGGGGTCGACGTGCTGGCGGTGGCGCGCAGCGAAGCGCCGCTGCGTGACCTGGCCGAGGAGGTCGGCCGCGCCGGCAATCGCCGTCTCGTCCCCGCCATCGCCGATCTGCGCGAAGCAGAAGGCGTCGCGCGCGCCGTGGCCGCGGCCGAGCGCGAGTTCGGCCGGCTCGACATCCTCGTCAACAATGCCGGCACGACGAAGCGGGGGGACGTCTTCGCCCTCGCCGAAGCCGATTGGCAGGAAGGCTTCGCGCTCAAATTCTTCGGCTATGTCCGCATGACCCGCGCCGCCTGGCCGCTGCTCAGGCAAAGCCGCGGCGGCATCGTCAACATCATCGGCATCGGCGGGCGCACGCCGGGCGCGGAATTCGCCATCGGCGGCTCGGTCAATGCCGGGCTTCTCGCCTTCACCAAGACCATGGCGGAGATCGGCATCAAGGACGGCGTGCGCGTCAACGCCATCAATCCCGGCGCGATCGAGACCGACCGGCTGCGGCCCCGCCTCGAGCGCTACGCCGCGGAAAAGCGCATCCCGCTGGAGGCGGCGCGGCAGCTCCTGCCGCAGGAGATGGGCGTTGAGCGCTTCGGCCGCGCCGAGGAGATCGCCGACGCCGTCGCCTTCCTCGTCAGCCCGCGCGCGGATTACGTCCAGGGCGCGCTGATCGACATCGATGGCGGCGCGACGCGGACGCTCTGAACGGGGGAAGCTTATGCGCTATGAGCTCTATTACTGGCCGGAGATCCAGGGGCGCGGCGAGTTCGTGCGGCTGGCTCTGGAAGAAGCCGGCGCCGAGTATGTCGATGTCGCGCGCGAGCGCGGCGGCATGGAGCGCATGTTCCGGCTGATGGAGGGCAAGGGGACGAAGACGCCGCCTTTCGCGCCGCCCTTTCTCAAGGCCGGCAAGCTCGTCATCGCGCAGACTGCGAACATCCTGCTTTATCTCGGCGGCGCGCTGCGTCTGGCGCCGGCCAACGAGGCCGGCCGGCTCTGGGCGCATCAGCTTCAGCTTACCATCGCCGATGTCGTGCTCGAGGCGCATGACACGCATCACCCCATCGCCGGCAGCCTTTACTACGAGGAGCAGCGGCCGGAGGCGAAGCGCCGCGCCGCGATCTTCCTCAAAGAGCGCGTGCCCAAATTCCTCGACTATTTCGAGGCGGCGCTCGCGGCCAATCCGGCCGGCGACAAGCATCTCGTCGGCGCCCGGCTCAGCTATCCCGACCTGTCGCTGTTCCAGATCGTCGAGGGGCTGCGCTACGCCTTCCCGCGCGCCATGAGCCGGGTCGAGCGGACGCGCAAGCGGGTGACGGCGCTGCACGACCGTGTCGCCGAGCGGCCGCGGCTCAAGGCCTATCTCGCCTCCGAGCGGCGCCTTGCCTTCAACGAGCAAGGCATCTTCCGCCATTATCCCGAGCTCGACGAGGCGCGGTAGCGCGCGGCAAAGCTTGCCGCCCCCGGCAGGAACTGCCGA
>DATIYL010000036.1:0-5088 GCA_035517635.1 Allostellaceae bacterium
TTCTGACGCGCTCGGCCAGCGGATTGATCTCGCCGGGCTCGTCGAGCGCCGCCACGGCGCGCGCGGCGCTGTCCACCAGCGCGATGAGATTGGGAAAGGCGTCGCGGAAGAAGCCGGAGACGCGCAAGGTGACGTCGATGCGCGGCCGGTCGATCACGCTTGCCGGCAGAATCTCGAAGCCCGAGACGCGGCCGGTTTTCGGCTCCCATTGCGGCCGGACGCCCATCAGCGCCAGGGCCTGCGCCACATCGTCGCCGCCGGTGCGCATATTGGACGTGCCCCAGGCCGAGAGCGCGAGGCGGCGGGGATAGCTGCCATGCTCCTGCGCATGGCGCGCGACGAGGAGCTGCGCCGATTTCCAGCCGAGCTGCCAGGCCGCCGCCGTCGGCACGGCGCGCGTATCGAGCGAATAGAAATTGCGCCCGGTCGGCAGCACCTCCGGCCGGCCGCGCGTCGGCGCGCCGGACGGCCCGGGCGGAACGAAGCGGCCGGCGAGCCCGGCAAGCAACCCCTTCAGCTCGGCCTCGCCGCAAGCGTCGACCGCCGGCTTCAGCGTCGTTTCGATCCAGCGCAGCACGACGCGCGTTCGCGTCCAGCCGCGGCCGGGCTTGCGCTCGCCGGCGACGAGTCGCCGTGCCAGATGCTCGAGCCGCTCGACCGTGTCGCCGGTGCTGCGCCAGACGCCGGCGCCGGCGAGTGCCTTGGGCCGCTTCCCCGCCCAGGGCGCGCCGAACTCGGCGGCGAGCGGGTCAAACGCGAGGGCGAGATCATCGGCCAGCGCGCGGATCAGCGACGCCTGCTCCGGCGCGGTGCCGCGCGGCGGCCGCGCCAGCGCGACGATGAGGTCGACGCGCTGCTCGCCCTGCGGCGCGCGACCGAAGATGTGGAGCCCGTCGCGGATCTGCATCTCTTTCAATTCGCAGAGATAGGCATCGAGCTTGCCGAGCGCCGCGGCATCGGCGTCGCCGGCGGCGATGCCGCAATCGCGATCGAGGCCGGTGAGGCGCAAGAGATCGAGGATCTGGCGCGAGAGCAGCGCGAGGCGGCGCGGGTCGCTGCCGGCGGATTCGTAGTATTCGTCGACGAGGCGCTCCAGCTCGGCGAGGCGGCCATAGCTTTCGGCGCGAGTGAGCGGCGGCGTCAGGTGGTCGATGATCACCGCCTGGGCGCGGCGCTTCGCCTGCGTGCCTTCGCCGGGATCGTTGACGATGAAGGGATAGAGATGCGGCAGCGGCCCCAGCGCGGCGTCGGGGAAGCACTCCGCCGACAGCGCCACCGCCTTGCCCGGCAGCCATTCGAGATTGCCGTGCTTGCCCAGATGCACCACCGCATCGGCGCGCAAGCCGTCGGCGATCCAAGCATAGAAGGCGAGATAGCCGTGCGGCGGCACGAGATCGGGCGCGTGATAGCTGGCGGCGGGATCGATGTCGTAGCCGCGCGAGGGCTGGATCGCCACCGCAACATTGCCGCAGCGGATGGCGCCGATGGCGAAGCTGCCGCAATCGAGCCGGCTTTCGCGGAAAGCGGGATCACGCTCGGGCGCGCCCCAGCGCTCCGCCACTTTGTCCTGCAGCGCCAGCGGCAGACCGGCGAAGACACCGGCGTAGTCGCTGCGCGGAAAGCTCTCTTCGGCGGGGCGGAAACGGTCGGCATTGGTCGGGCCGGCGAGGAGGCGGCGGATCAGCGCGTCGCCATCGGCGGGAATGTCTTCGACCCGGTAGCCCGCCGCCGTCAGCGCGCGCAGCACTTCGATCACCGCTTGCGGCGTATCGAGGCCGACGCCATTGCCGATGCGGCCGTCACGGTGCGGATAATTCGCCAGCACCAAAGCGATGCGGCGCTCGGCCGCGGGCGCGCGGCGCAGCCGCGCCCAGCGCCGCGCCAGCTCGGCGACGAAGGCGACGCGGTCGGCGACCGGCGCATAGGCGACAAGGTCGGTCTCGGTCAGAAGATCGCGCCGCGCCGCGGATTTGAAGGAGAGCGCGCGGGTGATGATGCGGCCATCGATCTCCGGCAGCGCCACATTCATGGCGATGTCGCGCGCATCGAGCCCGCGCGTGCCGCGCCGCCACGCCGTCTCGTCGCCGCCGGCGAAGATCACCTGCAGCACCGGGCAATCCGCCGCGTCGAGAACGCCGGCGCGATGCGCCTCGCCCGGCGCCGAGACGGCAAAGCCGGTGCCGTTGAGCACGATATCGGGCGGCGCCTCGGCCAGCGCCGCGGCGATGATCGCCGCGGCCTGCGCATCCTTGAGCGACAGGGTGAAGAGCGGCAGCGGGTTGAGGCCGCGCTGCGCCAGCGCCGCGATCAGCGCGTCGATCACCGCCAGATTTCCCGCCTGCACCAGCGCGCGATAGAAGACGATCGCGGCGACCGGCGCGTCGCTTTGCCATTCCCGGCGCAGCTCCGCGAGCGAGAGGTGCTCGCGGTCCGGCCAATAGAGCCCGGCATGGAGCAGCGGCGCCGGCTCGCGCCAGGCGGCGCTGCGACCGATCAAGGTCGCGGCGTAGCGCAGGAACTGCTCGGCATTACCGATGCCGCCTTCGCCGAGATAGCGCCAGAGCCGATGCCCGGCCTCGGCCGGCACGGTCGAGAACGCGGCCAGCTCGGCATCGGGCTGATCGTCGCCGGGCAGCAGCGCCAGAGCCAAGCCGCGCGTGCGCGCCAGCTCAGTCAAGCGCTCGACGCCGTAGCGCCAATAGGCGCTGCCGCCGAGCAGCCGCACGATGACGAGCCGCGCTTCGCTCAGCACCGTCTCGACATAGCGGTCGACGGAATAATGGTGGCCGAGCCGCAGCAGGCTGGCGAGGCGCAGGCTAGGCGACGACGGATCGCTGTCGATGCGCCGGCGCTGCGCCGCGGCGAGACAGGCGATCTCGCTATCCGCCGCCGAGAGCACGACGATGTCGCCCGGCGTCTGGCCGAGATCGACCGCGACGCTGCCATCGGCGATGGTGCCGGGCTCGGCGGCTAGGAGATGCATGCCGACGGCGACCTCCCTCTCCCCTTGCGGGAGAGGGTCGGGGTGAGGGGGCGGCTATCGCATATAGATTCACCACGGAGGCACGGAGAAGGAGAATAAGTGTTTGGGGCGCGAAGCGCGCCATTCTTCCCTTCTCCGTGATCTCCGTGCCTCCGTGGTGAACCTTTCTCTGCCACAGGTGCGGTGACAAATGCGATTGCCCTGGGAATGAGAGGGAGTCGGCGCCCCTCACCCTCCCCGTCGCTCACGCGACGGGTCCCCTCCCTCTCCCGCAAGGGGAGAGGGAAAATCATTGCGATGTTGCCAACGAACTTCATACCGCGAGTGCTGCGGTGATGGCGGTGCGGTCGAGGCCTTTGCGGCCGATGACGACGAGGCGGGTCGCGCGCGCTTCGCCGGCGCGCCAGGGCCGGTCGAAATAATGCTGCAGCCGCGCCCCCACGGCCTGAACGACCTGGCGGAATTCCTTGCCGGGAATGTCGAGGAAACCCTTGAGCCGCAGCACGTCATGCGCGGCCAGCACGGCGCCGATGCGGTGGAGGAACCGCTCGGGATCCGCGACGGGGCCGCGCGCCACGACGAAGCTCTCGAAATCCTCGTGGTCATGCGCGCCGTCGAGATCGTGATGCGACGGCCGGTTGGCGAGATCCTCCTCCGCCGCGGCGGCAAGGCCGAGCAGCAGGCCCGGCGGCACCGCGCCGCCCTGGCTGCGCAGCAGCTTCACCGCGGGACGAAGCCGGTCGCGCAGCGCCGCTTCGACCGCGTCGAGCGTCGAAGGCGCCAGCAGATCGGTCTTGTTGAGCAGCACGAGATCGGCCGAAGCGAGCTGATCGCCGAACACTTCCTCGAGCGGGTTGTCGTGGTCGAGCGCGGGATCGGCCGCGCGCTGCGCCGCGAGTGCCGCGGGATCATCGGCAAACTTTCCCTCCGCCAAGGCCGCGGCATCGATCACCGCGACGACGCCGTCGACGGTGGCGCGCGCCCTGACCTCGGGCCAGGCGAAAGCCTGCACCAGCGGCTTCGGCAAAGCGAGGCCGGAAGTCTCGATGACGATGTGCTCCGGCGGATCCGGCCGCGCCAGCAAGCGCTCGATCGTCGGCAGGAAATCCTCGGCGACAGTGCAGCAGAGGCAGCCATTGGCAAGCTCGATCACATCCTCGTCGCCGCAGCTCGCGACGCCGCAGCCGAGCAGGATCTCGCGGTCGATGCCGAGCTCGCCGAACTCGTTGATGACGAGAGCGATGCGCCGCCCCTCGGCGTGCTGCAGCAGGTGGCGGATGAGGCTCGTCTTGCCGGCGCCGAGGAAGCCGGTGACGATGGTGGCCGGGAGCTTGCGCATCAGCCCTGCTCCTTCAGCACCAGCGGCAAGCCGGCAGCGACGAAGACGACACGCTCGGCGCGCGCGGCGACGCTCTGGTTGAGGCGTCCCGCATCGTCGCGGAAGCGGCGCGCCAGCGCATTCTCCGGCACGATGCCGAGGCCGACCTCGTTGGCGACGAAGACAACGGGGCCGGCGAGGCGCGGCAGCGCGTCGAGCAGCGCCGCGATCTCGCTTTCGACCACACGTTCGGCGCCGAGCAGGTTCGCGAGCCAGAGGGTGAGGCAATCGACCAGGATGGGCCGATCGGCGTGGCTTTCGCGCCGCAGCGCCGCGGCGAGCGCCAGCGGCTCTTCGACCGTTTCCCACAGCGCGCCGCGCCGTTCGCGATGGCGCCGGATGCGCTCCGCCATCTCCTCGTCCCCGGCCTCGGCGGTGGCGAGATAGAGCGCGCGCGGCGCGGCTTTCGCCACCAGCGCTTCGGCATAGCGGCTCTTGCCCGAGCGCGCGCCGCCGAGCACGAGCGTAACGCGCGGCAGGCGCAGAGCGGGCGACGCGGCAGAATAGGGATCGATTCGTTCCGACAAGACGCTCCTCCGCCCGAGGATCATCGGCTGAGACCATGCGACGAGGAGGTCTCCTGGCTCGGGGTCGCCGATCGCGGCGCCTTCCCGGCCGATTCGCACCGGCCAGTGGCTCTCTTGCCGCGATCTCGCCGCTTACAGTTGCGGGGGCAGCGCCGGCATCGCACCGGCTTCCCTGTCTCGTCGCGAGGGGGACGCTAGCA
>DATIYL010000037.1:0-4779 GCA_035517635.1 Allostellaceae bacterium
GCCGGCGTGGCGCGCTTCAGCGCGTTGATCCCGGCGATGAAAGAAGACAGGTCGAAGGCCCGGGGCTCGACCGGCTGGCGCCGGGTCTTGACGACGTCGAGCCGCCGGCGCCAGCCGAACTCGTAGCCCATCGGCATCATCACGCCGGTGGAGAAGCAGGCGGCAAAAGCATAGGCTTGGCGGTAGCGCGCTTCGATCGCCGCCGCGCTGGTGCCGCTGTGCGCAAGCTCGTCGGCAAAGCGCTCGGTATCGTGGCTTTCCGGAAAAGCGATCGACGGTGCGATGGCGCGAAACTCCTGGTACTGCTCGAGCAGCCAGGGACTCTCGAAATCCCACCATTTGCTGCTGTTGAAGAGGTAGTCGAACCCGGCGCCGGCGAGACGGTGCACTTCGGGAAGGCGCGCGCCCAGCGTCTCGGCGGCAAAGCGGCAGTCTTTCGCCTCGGACCGCGCCGCAGCGATGAGCCCGTGCCAAACCCGCCCCGGCACCTTGTAAGCGGCATCGCAGCGGAAGCCGCCGAAGCCGAGCCTGACGTAGTGGCGCACCATGTCGGCGAAATAGGCGATGGTCTCCGCTTCGGCGTCGTCGCCGCGATACTCGATCTCGGCGAGGTCGCCCCAGACGGTGACATTGGTCGCGTTCGCCGGGTCGATCGCCGAGGGCGAGCGCAGGCCGCCGCCCGGCTCGCGCGCGAACCAATGGGGATGCCGGGCGGCGAGCTCGCTGTCGCGCGCCGTATGGTTCACCACCAGATCCATCATGGCGACGAGGCCGTGGCGCCGGCAATCCGCGGTGAAGCCCTCGAGCAAGGCGTCGTCGCTCTTCCGTGCCGCGCCGCGGAACAGCGGATTGAGGCGGTAGTAGTCCTTGACGGCGTAGAGGCTGCCGGAAAAGCCGGGGTAGTGGAAAGCGTTGACGAAGACGCAGCTGAACCCCATTGCGGCGATGCGCGGCAGCTCTTCGCGCCACTCGGCCACGCTGCCGGCGAGCAGCGGAAAGAGATTGTAGATGCGGAGCCCTTCGGCGGGCCCGGGCGCGCTAGCGCGTTCGGATCTGCGATCTGTCATCGCCGGCGTGATCGGGCAAGGGGTGAAGAAGAAGGCGCCTGTGGCCTGAGTTCCCCCAGGCTGCTCCTCCGGCTCGTTTTCCTAGGACCGAACCGAGGACGCGATACCAGCATTCCATCGCGCAGAATTCGGAGCGGCAGCGGAGGCCGACAAGGCCACATCGGTCTCCCGCGCGTCTGTTTCACCGCGCCGCCACAGGTTGCCTAACAGCATCAACAGCAGCTCAAGCGGCGAAGTTCCGCTGCAGCTGCGAAAGCGCGGCACCGCGTCCCGAGCGCGCCGCCCGTGGACACGGGCCGCGCGCCGCCATCGAACGCAGGGACGCGAACGACAGGGCGCTGCAGCATCGCTTTCCCCGCTGGCTTGCTCAGACTCCGATATGCAGCGCGCGCCGCGCGCTGCATGTTCCGCCGAGGGAACTCAAGGGCCTACGCGGCGTTCTGTGAAAGTTTTCCGACCCGGACCTTTCCCGACCTGGACATTGGCGGCTCTCCCGCGCGGCTTCAGAGGCGGCCGCGCAGATGGTTGGTCTTGTCGATCTGGCGAAGTGGAAGTCGAGTGAAGCAACCCTGGAGCGATATCAGCGAGGAAGATCTCCACGCCTATCTCGATGGCGCGCTCGATGCGGCGCGCCGCTTCAGAGTGGCGGCCTATCTCGCCCGCTTTCCGCAGGAAGCGGCGCGGCTCGAGGCTTTCCGCGCCCAAAAGGAGGGGATGCAGGCGCTGTTCGACGGTGTCGCGCGCGAGACCCCGCCCAAACGGCTGGTCAGGATCATGGCGAAGCGGTCCTGGCTGCGCTCATGGACGCCGGTGATCGTCGCGGGCGGGATTGCCGGGCTGCTGTTGCTGGCGGGGAGCACCTTCGCGCAGCAGCTCGGCGTGCTGCATGCTTCCGCGGATCCGCCGGTAGCCGCGGCCGCCTCGCGCTCGGTGATTCCGCCACCGCCGGTTCCGGCAAAGCCCACCCACCTCCGCATCTGAGCCAGCCGTCGCAGGCACCGGCGGGCAAAGGTCGGCCGGGCGCGTCCGCCGCGCCCGGCCAGTCAGCGGGTGGTCAACCCACTACGGGGAGACTTTGCCAATGCCGGGCTGGGGGAGATCGGGTCTTAGGCGCGGGCCCCCGGCGCGGCCCGTGACCCGGCAGGGCATGGGGAGCGCCCTACCTTCGTTCAACACGGGCCCAATTGCCGGGGTTCCGCCGCCCCTTCAGGCGTTGCGGCGCGACAGCGGGCTGCTCTCCCGGCCATGGAGCGGACGAGACCGGCGGAGCACCTCGCCAACGGCGATCTCCGACTGCCCCCGTGCCGGGGCCAGCCGTCGCGGCAGGACGGCGCGGCCGGTCTCCTCGCTTTCGGGGATCATGCCCATGAGCTGGCGCAGCATCTCGCGGCCGCGCGAGAGGCGCGAGCGAATGGTGCCGACGGGAACGTCGAGGACGGCGGCGACTTCCTCGTAGCGCATGCCCTCAAGCCCGACGAGCAGAAGGACCGAGCGCTGCTCCTCCGGCAGCTTGGCGATCGCGCGCTCGAGATCACGCAGCTCCAGGCGCTTCCCTTGGTTCGGCGAGGTGGTCAGCAGCGGCTCGCTGGCCGAGAGGCCGACGGCCGAGCCCTCGCGCACCGCGCGGCGCACATGGTTTACGTACTGGTTGTGCAGTATGGTAAAGAGCCACGCGCGCAGGTCGGTGCCCTTCTGCCAGAGATGGACTTTGCTCAAGGCGCGGGTCAGACAGTCCTGCACAAGGTCGTCGGCAGCGTTCACATCGCGGGTCAGGGCGCGTGCATAGCGCCTCAGGCGCGGGATCTCTTCCTCGATTTTTTTGTAAATATCAGCCATCCCCAGCTCCTTCGCGTGCACCGTTGGCGTGCCGCATGGGTGTTCAACGGGAAGCACCGAGATCGGCAAACTCTATCGACATCCTGTAATTGCTTGATGTCACGGCCGGCCCAATTCTGTAAGAAATTGTAACGCCTTGTAATCGGCTGAGATGCGCGCGCCGGCTGAATGGCGCGGACGGCTCCCCCACCCGGACGATATTGCAACGATGCCCGATATGCGCCACATTCAAACCCAGCCATGAAAGCGACAGGGCATATCCTTGTGGTGGACGACCAAAAGGAGATATGCGAGGTCGTCCAGCAGTATTTGTCGAGCGAGGGTTACCGTGTCAGCGTCGCCAATGACGGCGGCGCGATGCGCAAAGTTATGGCGCAGGGCCCGGTCGATCTCGTCATCCTCGATCTCATGCTGCCCGGCGAAGACGGGCTGACGCTCGCGCGCCAGCTGCGCGAGGAGTCGACCGGGGTCGGCATCATCATCCTGACCGGCCGGGGCGAAACCGTCGACCGCATCATCGGGCTCGAGATGGGGGCCGACGACTATCTGCCGAAGCCCTTTCACCTGCGCGAGCTGCTGGCGCGGGTCAAGAGCGTGCTGCGCCGGGCCTCGAGCCGGGCGCAAAAAGAGAAGCCCGCCACCGGGCGCGCGCGTGCCAGTTTCGCAGGATGGCATCTCGATCTCGCGACACGCGAATTGATGTCGCCCGAAGGCGGCGAGGTGCGGCTGACGACGGGCGAGTTCGACCTGCTCGCCGCCTTCGTCAACAACGCCAACCAGGTGCTGAGCCGCGACCGCTTGCTCGATCTCGCCCGCAACCGCGAGGCCGGCCCCTTCGACCGCACCATCGACGTGCAAGTCGGTCGCCTCCGGCGCAAGCTCGAGCCGGACCCGGCGAAGCCGACCATGATCAAGACGGTGCGCGGCACCGGCTACATCTTCACGCCCACGGTCGAAGTCAGCTGAGACGGAAGCGGCGCCGGCGCTAGCGGCCGCGCGCTCTTCGCGGGCCGGCGAGTTGACGGATCGAGGTGCGCCGCCCAGTCTCCGCGCCGATGAATTTCGCCCCTTCCCTGCCGCAGGCTCGCGCACGCTGGCGGCAGAGCCTCTATCCCTATCTGCTGCTGTCGCTGGCCTCGTTCCTCTGGGCGGGGAACTGGATCGTCGGCCGTGCCGTGCGCGATGCGATGCCGCCGCTGGCGCTGACCTTCTGGCGCTGGGCGGTGGCGGCCCTGCTGCTGGCGCCGGTGGCGCTGCCGCGGCTCGCCGGCAAAGGCGCGCTGCTGCGCCGCCATTGGCGGCTGCTGTTCCTGCTCGGCCTCAGCGGCGTCGCGCTCTTCCAGGCGTTCGTCTATACCGGGCTGCGCTACACCACGTCGGTGAACGGCGTGCTGATGAACTCGGTCGCGCCGCTCGCCATCATCCTCGTCGCCCGGGTGCTCGACGGCACGCGGGTGACGCCGCGCCAGCTGCTCGGCATCGCGCTGTCTTTCCTCGGTATCCTCCTCATCATGAATCGCGGGGATCTCGCCAATCTGCAGCGCTTCAGTTTCAACCCGGGGGACGTCATCATCCTGCTCGGCATGCCGGCCTGGGGCGTCTATTCCGTGCTGGTGCGGCGCCGCCCGGCCGAGCTGGACGGTCTCGCGCTGATCTTCGTCATCGCCGCCATCGGCGCCGCGATCCTCGCGCCCTTCTACGCGCTCGAGAGCGTTGTCTTCGCCGCGCCGCGTCTCGGCTGGAGCTCGGCCGGCGCGGTGTTCTACATCGCCTGCTTCGCCTCGATCGGGGCCTATCTCTGCTGGAATCGCGGCGTCGAGCTGGTCGGGCCGAACCGCGCCGGCTTCACCATCCCGCTGCTGCCGGCCTTCGGCAC
>DATIYL010000038.1:0-3528 GCA_035517635.1 Allostellaceae bacterium
CGGCCGTGCGTGTCACTCATCAGGCTCTCGGCGCGCTCGCCCACCCATTTCACCGGCCGGCCGAGACGGCGCGCCGCCCAGAGCACCAGAACATCTTCGGGATAGACCCCGCCCTTCATGCCGAAGCCGCCGCCGACATCGGGGCAAACGATGCGGAAATCGCGATCGGGCTTGCGGAAAACCGCACGCGCCAGCAACGGCCGCAGCTTGTGCGGACCTTGCGAGCTGGTGTGGAGGGTGAAGCGGCCGCTCCAGGCCTCGTAAGCGCCGAGCGCGACGCGCGGCTCCATCGCATTGGCGGAAAGGCGGTTATTCACCAGGCGGAGCCGCATCACATGCGCGGCGCCGGCAAAAGCGCGGTCGGTCGCCGCCTTGTCGCCGCGCTCCAAGGCGTAGGCGACATTGTCGGGCGCCTCGTCCCAGACGCGCGGCGCGCCGGGCGCGGCCGCTTCGGCCGTCGCCGCTACCGCCGGCAGCGCCTCGTAGTCGACCTCGACGAGCTCGGCCGCATCGCGCGCCGCATGCGCCGTCTCGGCAACGATGAAGGCGACGGGATCGCCGACATGGCGCACCCGGTCGCGCGCCAGTACGGGGTGCTGCGGCTGATGGCCGGGCGGGCCGCCCCATGCGACGGGGGTCACGACGACCGGAATGCCGCCGAGCTTGTCGGCGGCAACATCGGCGCCGGTCAGCACGGCAAGGACGCCCGGCGCCGCTGTCGCGGCCGCCGTGTCGATGCGCTTCACCCGCGCATGGGCGTGGGGCGAGCGCAGGACATAGCCATGCGCGGTGAGCGGCAGAACGATGTCATCGACATAGCGGCCGCGCCCGGTGAGGAAGCGCGGATCCTCGCTGCGCGGGACGGGCTGGCCCACTCCGAACTTGCTCATGTCGCTGCGCCGCCTCCCTGATCGCCCGCAAGCCCGGCAAGATCGAGCCAATTCAACGTAGGAAGAGGCTTCCGACCCGTCAACGACGGAAGCTTGCCGCGCCGCGTCTTTCCATGCTAAGCGACGCGCGGAACCTCGGGGGTCGATCTTGCAGCTTCGCCAAGAAGCGTCGAGCCGGCGCGAGCGCAACAAGGCCGAGAAGCTGGAGAAGATCAGCCGCGCGGCGCGGCGCCTCTTCATCCGCCGCGGCTACGACGCCACCACCTTGCGCGATATCGCGGCGCAAGCCGAGGTCGGGCTCGGCACGCTCTTCTCCTACGCCAGCGACAAGCGCGACCTGCTCTTCCTCATCATCAACGACGATATCGAGGCGATGAACAAGCGCGCCTTCGCCGAGGCGCCGGCCGATGCCGCGCTGCTCGAGCGGCTCGTCGCGATCTTCCACGGCTTCTTCGACTTCTTCGGCCGGCAGCCGAACCTGTCGCGCATCATCCTCAAGGAGCTCACCTTCTATTCCGCAGGGCCGCAAGCGCGGCGCTTCCAGCAAGGGCGCAGCGAAGTACTGGCGCGGCTCGCCGAGGTGGTGCGGGCGGCGCAGCGCCGCGGCGAGATCGGCAGCGGCGAGGACGCCGACGAGATCGCCTATACCCTCTTCTCGATCTATGCCGGCGAGATCCGTCACTGGCTGGGCGCGCCCAAGCCCGATCTCGACACCGGCCTCGCCGCGCTGCGCCGGCATTTCCGCCTGCTGATCGCCGGGCTCCAGCCGCGCGAGCGGGGCTCGGTCTAGCACAAACTTCGCAAACGCGGTAACGCGCCCCACCTCACCCCAACCCTCTCCGCCCCTAAGGGGCGGAGAGGGAGGGACCCGCGCAGCGGGAGGGTGAGGCGGGGCGTCGACGGTGTGGTTTCGACGACTACAACCCCAGAAGCCGCTCGGCGTTGGCGTGGAAGATCTTCTCCATCACCGCGTCGCTGTAGCCGAGCTCCTTCCATTCGCGGAAGAGCCGGTCATAGGGGATGCTGGGATAGTCGCTGCCGAACATCACCTTGTCCTGGAGCCGGGCGCGGATATCGGTCTTGAGCTGGGCGGGGAAGTATTTCGGCGCCCAGCCCGACATCTCCCAATAGACATTGCCCTTATGCAGCGCTACCGCCGTCATCTCGTCGACCCAGGGCCAGCCGGGATGGGCGGCGATGATGGTGAGAGTGGGGAAATCGGCGGCCAATTCGTCGATGCAGGAGGGATGCGCGTGACGGATCTTGGCGCCGAGACCGCCCGGCAGCCCTGCGCCCATGCCGGTGGTGCCGACATCGATCATCACCGGCGCCTTGAGCGCGGCGATGGTCTCGAACAGCGGATAGAGCCGCCGGTCGTTGACGGCGAAATGACCCATGATCGGGTGGAAATGAAAGCCGAGCATGCCGAGCTCGGTGATCGCTGTCTTCGCCTGCTGGATCGCGATCTCGCCCTTGAAGGGATCGACTGCCGCCCAGGACTGAATGATGCAGTCGGGATGGCGCTGCTGCATGCCCTTGACGTATTCATTGGTGCAGGGCGGCGTGCCGGTCGTGGTCTCGAGATCGAGCGCCACCAGCACCGCCTCGACCCCGGCTGCAGTGAATTCGGCGACGACCTCGGCCTCTTCCTTCCAGCTCCAGGCGCGGTTCCAGTATTTCGCCAGCGCCTCGACGTAAGGGCCCTGACAGCGGATCCAGGGCTCGGTGTTGGGGTAGCAGTGGAGGTCTATAATGCGCATCGCTCCTCTCCTGGTATCGACTATGGCCGGACGGCGAGTCGCCCCACCTCACCCCAACCCTCTCCGCCCCCCCGGGGCGGAGAGGGAGGGGCCCGCGTAGCGGGAGGGTGAGGTGGGGGGTCGACGACGTACTGTTCCAGGCATCTCTAGCGACCACTCTCGGCCTCGAGCTTTCGCGTCACCATCTCGACGAGCGCCTTCTTCGATACCTTGCCGAAAGGGGACAGCGGGAACTCGGTCATGAGCTCGAGCCGCTCGGGCAGCTTGAACTTGGCGATCTCCTTGCCGGCGAGGAAGGCGGTGAGCGCGTCGAGGGCGAGGCGCGCGCCCGGCCGCGGGATGATGCAGGCGCACATGCGCTCGCCGAGCTCGGGATCGGGCATGGCGATGCAGGCGACATTCTGCACGGCGGGATGCGAGAGGATCAGATTCTCGATCTCCTCGGCGCTGATCTTCTCGCCGCCGCGATTGATCAGATCCTTCTTGCGCCCCTCGACCATGTAATTGCCCGAGGGATGCCGGCGCATGAGATCGCCGGAGCGGTAGAAGCCGTCAGGGGTGAAGGCCTTGGCGTTGTGCTCGGCCGCGCCGTAGTAGCCGCGCAGGGTATAGGGCCCGCGCGAGCACAACTCGCCCACCTCGCCGAACGCGACCTCGCGGTCGTCGTCGTCGAGCAGCCGCACCTCGTCGTCGGGCGAGATGGGCCGGCCCACGGTCTCGAGCCGCACGTCCTCGGGATCGCCGCGCCGGACGAAGAAGAGCATGCCCTCGGACATGCCGAAATTCTCCTGCACGAAAGCGGAGGGAACGAGCGCCCTGGTCTTGAGGCGCACCTCGGGCTGGAGCCGCTGGCCGCCGCTCTGGATGTAGCGCAGCGA
>DATIYL010000039.1:0-15923 GCA_035517635.1 Allostellaceae bacterium
GCGACCGGCGCGCCCATTTCGTCGCCGTGCTGGCGTTGGCCTGGCCTGACGGGCATGTCGACTGCTTCCGCGGCGAAGTGCATGGTGATCTCGTCTTTCCGCCGCGCGGCCAGCGCGGCTTCGGCTACGATCCCATCTTCGTCCCCGCCGGCGGCAGCGAAACCTTCGGCGAGATGGAGCCGGCGGCAAAGCATGCCATCAGCCATCGCGGTGCCGCCTTCCGCAAGCTCGCGGCCGCCGTCTTCGCGCGGTGATCGGGCTTGGCCGAGCTCGCGCTTTACATCCACTGGCCGTTCTGCAAGTCGAAATGCCCCTATTGCGACTTCAACAGCCACGTGCGCGACGGGATCGAGCAGCGGCGCTGGCGCGACGCGCTCTTGGCCGAGCTCGAGGATACGGCGCGTGAAACCGCCGGGCGCCGTCTCGGCTCGATCTTCTTCGGCGGCGGCACGCCCTCGTTGATGGAGCCCGAGACGGTGGCGGCGCTGATCGCCCGCGCCGGCGAGCGCTGGCGGTTTGGCGATGGGATCGAGATCACCCTCGAAGCCAACCCGACCTCGGTCGAAGCCGGACGCTTTCGCGCGCTCGCCGAGGCCGGCGTCAATCGGCTGTCGCTCGGCGTGCAAGCCTTGGACGATCGCGCGCTGCGCTTTCTCGGCCGCGGCCACGACGCGGCCGAGGCGCTCGCCGCGATCGAGCTGGCGCGCCGTCATTTCCGGCGCTTCTCCTTCGATCTCATCTACGCCCGGCCGGGACAGACGCCGGCGGCGTGGCGGGCCGAACTCGAGCGCGCGCTGGCCCTGGCCGGCGACCATCTCTCGCTTTATCAGCTCACCATCGAACCCGGCACAGCGTTCGCGACGGCGTTTCAGCGCGGCGATTTCGCGCTGCCCGACGACGATCTCGCCGGCGCGCTTTACGAGGAGACGCAAGCGCGGCTCGAAGCCGCCGGATTTCCCGCCTACGAGATCTCCAACCACGCGCGCCCCGGCGGCGAGAGCCGCCACAACCTCGCCTATTGGCGCTATCAGGACTATGCCGGCATCGGCCCGGGCGCGCATGGCCGGCTGACGCTCGGCGGCGCGCGTTTCGCGACGCGCCGCCATCGCGCCCCCGAAACCTGGCTCGCCGCCGTCGAGCGCGGCGGGCATGGCCTGCAGGAGCGCGTCGCCCTCGACCCGGGGGAGCAGCGCCGCGAGCTGCTGATGATGGGGCTGCGCCTCGCCGAAGGCGTCGGCCGGGCGCGATTTCGGGCAGAGACCGGCAGCGAGATCGAGACCGCCCTCGACAGCGCCCGGCTCGCCGATCTCAGCGAGGGCGGATTCGTCGTTCTCGATGGCGAGCGCTTGCGCGCGACGGCGGCCGGGCGGCAGCGGCTCAACGCCGTTCTCGCCGCGCTGCTTGCCGAGGATTTGCCGCAAATTTTAGCGAAAACTTAGGCCAATTTCCGCAGCTTGGCGTAAATTGCCCCCAAAGGGTCAGCAACACGAGGCGGATCCGCCGTGACCATGTGTGGAGCGGGCGACCAGAGCAAGCTCTGGCGCGCCCTTCCCGAGCCCAGCTGGCTCGAGCATCCGGCAGCCACTGCCGGGCTGCTCACCGTCGTCGTCAATTCGGCCGTCGGCCTCAGCCTCGTCGTCTGGCATATCCTCGTCGGCGAAGCGCCGCGCGCGGTGCCGATCACCGCCGCCATCGTCGCCCCGGTCGTGGGATTGCCGCTGCTGCTTTACCTCCAGCACGTGATCCGTCATCTGGCGTGCTCGCAGCGGACGTTGACGCAGCTCACCGCGCAGCTCGCCGCCGCCACCGAGGCGGCGGAGCTGGCGAGCGGCGCCAAATCCGAATTCCTCGCGCGTATGAGCCACGAGCTGCGCACGCCGCTCAACGCGGTGATCGGCTATAGCGAGATGCTGCTCGAGGATGCCGAGGCCGGCAGCATCGCCGCCGCGCACGCCGCCGATTTGAAGCGGATCAACGGCGCCGGGCAGCATCTCCTGTCGCTGGTCAACGACGTCCTCGATCTTTCCAAGATCGAGGCTGGCCGCATGGCCGTGCAGGCGCAGCCGATCGAGCTTGCCGCCTTCGTCGACGATATCGCCGCCGCTTCGCGCCCGCTCGTCGCCGTCAAGCGGAACGAGCTCAGCGTGGAGCGCGCGGCCGATCTCGGCATCATCCTGGGCGATGCCGTCAAGCTGCGCCAGGTGCTGCTCAATCTGCTCAGCAATGCCGCGAAGTTCACCGAGAACGGTCGCGTCACGCTGGCGGTGCGGCGTGAGCGCCAGCCCAGCGGCGATTGGATCAGCATCGCCGTCAGCGATACCGGCATCGGCATCGAGCGCGACATGCTGGCGCGGCTTTTCACCAATTTCACCCAGACCGATCCGGCGATCGCCGCAAAATATGGCGGCACCGGCCTTGGCCTCGCCCTGAGCCGCAAACTCTGCCGCCTGATGGGCGGCGAGCTGAGCGCCGAGAGCCAGCCCGGCCGTGGCTCACAGTTCACTTTGCGCGTGCCCGCGCAAAGTGAGTCGTCAGTTGTCAGTTCTCAGTTGTCAGTGGCGGCCGCTGAGAACTGACAACTGATAACTGATAACTGACAACTAAAAACTGACTACTGCGTCGCCGCCTGGAATGTCTGCGGCGCCGGGTCGATGACCTTGCTGCCGTCATGCTCGACCTCGAGCACGGCAAGACCGCGCTCGATGAGGCCGTCGGGGTGGAGGCGGAAGATGCCGTCGACGCCGGCAAAGCCGCTGGGATTGGTGAGCGCGCCGGCGGAGAAATCCGGTCCGTTCTGGCCATGGGCCAGCACGGCGGCGAGCGCGGTCGCGTCATAGGCGAGGGTCGCCAGCCGCGGCGGCGGATGGTGGTAGAGATCGGCGAAGCGCTTCTCGAAATCGGCGCGGTTCGCCGGCGGCGGCGCGGCATACCAGCCGCCGTCGAGCGACGGCTCGCTGCCGAGGCCGGGCTCGTCCCATAAGCCGGTGCCGAGGAAATGCACCTTGGCCGGATCGATGCCGTTGTAAGGCAGCAGCGGCGCCAACATTTTGAGCCGTGCGCCGCCTTCGGGCAGCAGCAGCGCATCCGTGTTCTGCGCCTGAGCCGCAAAGCTCTTCACCGCCGGCGTCAGATCGGTCGCGCCCGGATCATAGAAATCGATGCGCACGAGCGTTGCATTTTGCGCCGTGACCGCGCCGCGCAAGGCGGAGACAGCCACCTCGCCATAGGGCGTGCGCGGCGCCAGCACGGAAAAGTTGTTCGCGCCCTTGGCATGGGCGTAGGCGATGACGCGTGCAATCTCCTGCTGCGGCAGGAAGCCCATCAGATAGGTGCCGCCGCCGGCAAGCTGGGTCGAGGTCGAGAAGGCCAGCACCGGCACATTGGCGCCTTGCGCCACCGGCTTCACCGCTTCGACCTCGGCGGCGAGCAGCGGGCCGATGATGAGCTTCGCCCCGTCGCCGAGCGCGGCCTGCGCGGCGGCGGCGGCGCCTTGGGGCGTGCCCTGCGTGTCATGCGGCATCAGCTCGAGCGCGTTGTCGGCGACGTCGAAGAGCGCCATTTGCGCCGCATCGAGCATGGCGCTGCCGAGCGGGGCGTTGGGACCCGAGAGCGGCAGCAGCAAGGCGACGCGCGTCTTGCCGGCCCCCTCGGGCGGCGCCGGAAGCGGCACTGCGGGCGCCACCGGTGCCGGCGGGTGGACCGCCGCGGTCGGCGCCGGCTTTGCTTGCGGCTGTCCCGGCGGTATGGTCGACGTCTTGCACGCCTGAAGCGCGAGCGCGGAGAGGAAGAGCAATGCCGCGGCGGCGAGGCGCCAGCCCAGAACACGCCGAAAAGACCGGCCGAGCACGCGCATCCTCCGTCGGAACAGCCGGCGGTGAGCCTAACCACACCCCCGTGGGAAGTAAACCGCAACAAGCGGCTGAGATCGCTCCCGCGCTCTATCTCGTGGCGACGCCGATCGGCCATGCCGAGGACATTACGCTGCGGGCGCTGAAGACGCTGAGCGCGGCCGATGTGATCGCCTGCGAGGACACCCGCGTCACGGCGAAGCTGCTGGCGCGCCACGGCATCGAACGGCCCTTGCTGTCCTATCACGAGCACAATGCCGAACGGATGCGGCCGCTGCTGCTCGAGCGGCTGCGCCGCGGCGAGAGGGTAGCGCTGGTCTCGGACGCGGGAACGCCGCTGATCTCCGACCCGGGGTTCAAGCTGGTTCGCGCAGCGCTGGAGGAGGGCTTGGCCGTAACCACCGTGCCAGGCCCCTCCGCGCCGCTCGCGGCGCTGCTGCTGTCGGGGCTGCCGAGCGACCGCTTCCTCTTCGCCGGGTTCCTGCCGCCGAAAGCGGCGGCGCGGCGGACGGCGCTCGCCGAGCTCGCGGCGGTCCAAGCCTCGCTCGTCTTCTTCGAGAGCGCGCCGCGGCTCGCCGCCGCGCTGGCCGATATGGCGGCGATGCTCGGGCCGCGCCCGGCGGCGGTGGCGCGCGAGCTCACCAAGCTGTTCGAGGAGGTCCGGCGCGGCAGCCTCGCCGAGCTCGCCGCGCGCTACGCCGCGGAAGGCCCGCCGCGCGGCGAGCTGGTGGTCGTCGTGGGACCGCCCGCGGCGGAGCCGGCGCCGGAAGGCGAGGCGCTCGACCGGCAGATCGAGGCGGCGCTCGCCTCGATGAGCGTCAAGGATGCGAGCGTCGCGGTGGCCGCCGCCACCGGCCTGCCGCGCCGCGCCGTCTATGCCCGGGCGCTCACCCTGGCAGGGCGCGGATGAGCCTCGCCGCCCGACGCCGCGCCTTCCGCCGCGGCCACGTTGCGGAGCTGCTGTGCCTCTGGCATCTGCGGTTGCGCGGCTGGCGCATCCTGGCGCGGCGCTTTCGCGTGCCCTCGGGCGAGGTCGATCTGATCGCGCGGCGCGGCGGCGTGCTCGCCGCGATCGAGGTCAAGGCGCGCGACAGCCTGTCGCTCGCCGCCGGGGCGGTCGGACCGCGCCAGCGCCGCCGCGTCGCCCGCGCCCTCGATCATTTCGTGGCGCTGCGGCCGGAGCTCGCCCGGCTCGCGCTGCGCTATGATGTCATGCTGGTGACGCCGGGCCGCCTGCCGCGCCATCTCGCCGATGCCTGGCGCAACGAGGGCGGATCGCGCTAAAACCCCATTACTCCCGTAGTTTTGTCTCGTCCCCCCCCGTGTCCTTCCGCCTCCTCACCTACAACATCCTCGAAGGGTTTCGGCCGCTCGGCGCCGACGAGACGGAGCGCCGCTTGATCGACCGGGCTCGCCTCGCCGCAGCGCAGCAGCTTTTCGCCGAGCTTCGTCCTGACATCGTCGTCTTGAACGAAGCGCTTTACTGCGACGCCTTCGAGGGGGTCACCATCGATTACGGCGCCTTGCTGGGCTATCCGCACGTCGCCTCGGCGCTCTATGACCGCGAATGGGGCAACGCCGTTTTGAGCCGGTTTCCCATCGTCGCATCGGAGGAGACGCGCCTTTACAACCGCGGCGGCCTGCGCGCCCGAATCGCGCTGCCGGAGGGCGAGGCCACCATCGCTTCCTATCATCCGCACCCCGGCCGCGCGCCGCGGCACAAGGCGGCGGATTTCGCGGCGCTGCTCGACGGCGTCGACGGCGCGCTGGTGCTGTGCGGCGATTTCAACAGCATCAGCCCGGAAGACCCGGTGGACGCGGCGCGGCTGCTCGAAGGCTTCCGCCGCTTCTCACCCGAGCCCGAGGCGGCGCTCGCCCGCTTTCTCGCCAGCGGCCGCGCCGTCTTCCCGCTGCTGGCCGGACGGGGCTTGCGCGACGCCATTCCGGCAGCCGGACGCCGCTATTCCATGCCGACCAATCTGCGCTCGCCCGACAAGGACGCGGCGATGCGGCTCGACCATATCTTCGTCAGCCGCGAGATCAGGGTTCTCCATGGCGAAGTGCTGCACCACGCGCTGTCCGAGCTCGCCAGCGACCATCATCCCGTGATCGCCGATCTGGCGCTCGAGACCGCGACGGCGTAACGCGCTCCTGCCTTCATTCCGCCACAAAGCGACCCTTGCGTCGCCGCTTCGCTCAACGACAATAGCTGTGCCCTCCCCCTGCCAGGAGTAGAGACGCCGTGTCGCACGTCCCTTCCCGCCTTCGCGCCCTTGTCATTGCCGGCACCTTGCTGGCCACCGCGCCGACCCTCGGCGGCTGCATCGTCGCCGCGGCCGGCGCCGGCGCCGCCGGTGGCTATGGCGTTCTCGGCCAGGAGCTGTCGCCGGAGCAGCAGGTGAAGGACTCGGCGACTCGGACGGTGATTCGCGAGTCCTGGGGCAAGTATAATCAGCAGCTGCCCGACGACCTCGACGCCACCGTTTACAACGGCCGCGTGCTGATCACCGGCCGTGTGCCCCAGGAGGAGTGGCGGCAGCAGGCGGTGAAGCTTGCCTGGAAAGCCGATGGCGTCAAAGAGGTCTATGACGAGATCACCGTCGGACCGGCGACGCATTTCATGGACGAGGCGCGCGACACCGTGATCTCCACGCGGCTGCGCAACGACCTCGTCTTCGACAAATATATCAAGTCGATCAACTACACCGTCACGACCGATGAGGGCGTCGTTTACGTCATCGGCACGGCGCGCAGCCAGCAGGAGCTCAACCGCGTCACCGACTACGCACGCAATATCCCCAATGTGCGCCGCGTCGTCTCCTATGTCCGCATCCGCTCGGGCGAGCCCGAGACGCCGGTGGCGGCCAGCAGCACCACCCCCGCCGCCTCGGGCGCAACCCCGACCGCGGCGCCGCCGGCTGCGACGCCCGCGCCCGCTGCCAGCGGCGACACGCCTGAAGGAGCGCCGACGCCGCGTTCCGCGATCGAGGTAACGCCGCTCAAGTGAGCACAGCGCCATTCAATGACAGATCAGGTGCCGACGCTTTCCTTGCCGGCCTCGCCGATTTGGGCGAGGGTCCCTGGCCGCTCGCCGCGGCGGCGCTGGCGCTCGCTTGCCGCGACCGGCCGCGCGTCGATCTCGCCCGTTACCACCACCATCTCGACGGGCTGGCGGCGGAGGCCGCCGCGGCGGGGGCGGCGGCGCGTTCGCCCGAGGAGCGCCGCGCCGCGCTCGCGGCGGTGATCGCGGAGCGCTACGGTTATGAGGGCGACAGGCTCACTTACGAGGATCTGCAAAACGCCAACCTGATGCGGGTCATCGACCGGCGCAAGGGATTGCCGGTGGCGTTGGGCATCCTCTACCTGCACGCGGCGCGCGCGCAAGGCTGGGACGCCGCGGGGCTGGCCTTCCCCGGGCATTTCCTGCTGCGCCTCGGCGAGAGCCCCGAGCGGCTCGTCATCGACCCCTTCGAGCGCGGCCGCGCACGCGACGCCGCGGCGCTGCGCGAGCTGCTCAAATCCGTCGCCGGCGCGGCGGCCGAGCTCGAGCCCGCGCATTACGCCGAAGTCGGCGATCGCGACATCCTGCTGCGGCTGCAGAACAACATCAAACTGCGCCTGATCCAGAGCCGGCGGCTCGACGAGGCGCTGGCCGTCATCGATGGCATGCTGCTGTTCGCGCCGGATCACGCGGCGCTCTGGCGCGAGGCCGGCCTCGTCAATGCCGAGCTCGGCAATCTTCGCGCCGGGATCGCCGCGCTCGAGCGCGCGCTCCACCGCGCCGGCGATGACGCCTCGCGCCATCGGACGGCTTTACTGTTGCAGCAGTTGAAGTCGCGGCTGCAATAGCGCGATCCATCGAAACATGGAAAGGGGATAAGGGGATGTATGGGGATTAGGGGATAAGTTTGGCGCGCCTTCGGCGCGATAGAGGGAATCCCCTTATCCCCATACATCCCCTTATCCCCTTTTAATCAGCCGCGGCCGCACGGCGGCGCCAAAAGAAAAAGCCCGGCCGCAACGAGCGGCCGGGCTGGTGGCATTAACAGGCGGAACGGTCGCTCAGCTTTCGCCGCCTGTGATCACGTCGCCGAAGCGCACCCAGGTCTTGCCGTCCCAGCGCTGCAGCTGCATCTGGCGGATGGGATGATAGTTGGTCGGGCTGGTGTTGATCTTGATGCCCGGCAACGCGGTCGGCACCTCGAAATCCTTGAGGTTCGCCGCTTGCTTCATGATATTCGCGCGCGAGAAGTCGCCCTTGCACTGCTTCAGCACCTGCAGCATGGTCAGGCTCACGCCGTAGGCGTAGACGTAGTTGTTGTCCTTCATGTCGGCGTCCGGCAGGTATTTCTTCATGAAGGCGCGCCATTCGTTCATGCCGGGATCGTTCGCCCATGCCGGATCGGTCGCGTCCTTGCCGTAATTCGAGGTGATGACGCCGACGCCCTTCTCCGGCCCCGCCGGCACCATCACCGCGGCGACCGAGAGCGACACGTTGGTCAAGAGGTGCAGCGGCTTCCAGCCGATGTCGTAGACCTTGCGGATCGCCTGGGCGGCGAATTTCGGCGTCGCCGCGGTGACCAGCGTGTCGGCGCCCGAGGCCTGCAAGGTTACGATCTGCGAATCGACGGTCGGATCGGTGACCTCGTACGAGGCTTCCTTCACCACCATCTTGGCGTATTTGTCGCCGAGGACATCCTTGAGACCGGCGATGTAGTCTTTGCCGAAATCGTCGTTCTGATAAAGGACCGCGATCTTGGCGTTCGGCTTTTCCTTGAGGATGTACTTGGCGTAGATCTGCGCCTCGGTGCGGTAGCTCGGCTGCCAGCCCATCGTCCAGGGGAAATGCTGGTAATCGCCCCATTTATCGGCGCCGGTCGCGACGAAGAGCTGCGGCACCTTCTTCGCGTTCATGTATTTCTCGATCGCCGTGTTGGACGGCGTTCCCAGCGGGTTGAAGAGAAACGCGACGCCTTCCTCTTCGACCAGCTTGCGCGCCTGCTCGACCGCTTTGGCGGGATTGTACCCGTCATCGACCGAGATGAAGTCGATCTTGTGGCCGTCGACGCCGCCCTGGTCGTTGACCATCTTCCAGAACGCCGTCTCGCCCTTGCCGATCACACCATAGGCCGAAGCCGGCCCGCTATAGGGCATGGTGTTGCCGATCTTGATCTCGGTTGCCGTGACGCCGGGCGTATCGGCGGCGACAGCGGAGCCCGCCAGCGCCAATACGGCGACCGCGGTCAAAAGTATGCTTCTAGAACGCATGCGTCTTCTTCTCCCTTGTTGAGATCATCGTTAGGCAAAGGTTATCCGAGCGGTCGGCTAGCGCGCCACCCATCGCCCGAGCCGGTGGCCGAGCGCGCGGACGAGCCCCATGACGCCGGTCGGCATCAGATACATGCAGCCGATCAGCACGACGCCGTAGATCGCCTGCGGCGCCGCTTTCGAGAGGAGATCGGCGATGTTGGGCACGAATTCGATGAAGATGGCGCCGAAGAAGGCGCCCGTCATCGAGGCGAGGCCGCCGACGACGACGCCGACCAGGAACCGCACGGAAAGAAAGAAATCGAAGCTGTCCGGCGAGACGAATTGCGCCAGGAGCGCGCCGAGCGCGCCGGCGATCCCGGTGTACATCGCCGAGACGCCGAAGGTCATCGATTTGTAGCGCGCCGTGTCGATGCCCATCGTCGCGGCGGCCAAGGGATGGTCGCGGATCGCCACCAGCGCCCTGCCGGTGCGGCCGCGCAGCAGGTTCCAGGCGACGATGAAGAGCGGAATGGTCCACAGCAGACAGAAGAAATAGAGCCACTGATCGGCGCGGAGCGGCAGCCCGTCGGGCGCGTCGGGCGCGGAGATGACGATGCCCTGCACGCCGCCGGTGAGGAAATCGAAATCCTTGTATTTGAGCAGCTGCGGTGTGGCGATCGCGAGCGCGAAGGTGGCGAGGGCGAGATAGTGCCCCTCGAGGCGCAGCGCCGGCAGGCCGAACAAGAAGCCGACGATGAAGCAGAGGACGCCCGCCATGGGGATCGTCGCCCAATAGGGAATGCCGGTCTTGTCCAGCAGGATCGCCGTCGTGTAGGCGCCAATGGCGTAGAACGCGCCGTGCCCCAGCGAGAACTGTCCGTTATAGCCGGTGAGGATGTTGAGGCCGAGCAGCGCCACGGCGTAGACGATCACCTGAGTGGCGAGCAGCAGCTGATAGCTGGAGATGACGAAGGGCAGCACGCAGGCGGCGGCGAGCACGGCGGCAAGGCCGATGATCTGCCAGACGCGGAGGCTGAGCCCGGCGAAGAGCGGCGCGGCGGCACTGGCGGCGGGACGCGAGGTTTCGAGAGTTGCCATGGTTCAGACCCGCGTCACGATGGGGCGACCGAAGAGGCCCGAGGGTTTGATGACGAGAATGCCGATGATGATCACCAGCGCCACCGTGACCATCAGCTCGGTCCCGACGAGGTAGGCGCCGGCGATATTCTGCAGCACGCCGACAATGAAGCCGCCGAGCACCGCGCCCCAGGGATTGTCGATGCCGCCGAGCAGCGCGCCGGCGAAACCGTAGAGCAGGACGCTGAACATCATGTAGGGATCGAGATAGATCACCGGCGCGGTCATCATGCCGGCGACAGCACCGATGAGGCCCGCAAGCCCCCAGCCGAGCGCCAGCATCCAGCCGACGCGCACGCCGCAGAGCCGGCTCGACACCGGGTTCTCCGCCGCGGCGCGCATGGCAAGGCCGAGCGGCGTGAAGCGAAAGAAGACGAAGACGAGCGCCAGCACCACGAAGGTCACGAAGATCATGCCGACTTCATGCGGCGAGAGATAGGGACCGCCGTACCACGCGTCGGATGGGAAGGGGCTGGGGAAGGGCTTGATGGTGTAGTCGAACAGCGCACCCGAGAGCGAATTGATGATCAGCAGCAGACCGATGAAGACGGCGATGACGCTGAGCACCGGCGCCTTGTAGAACGGGCGCACGATGATGCGCTCGATGGCGACGCCGAGGACGAAGGCGAAGAGCAGCGTGAGCAGGAAAGCGGCCCAGTAGGGGAAGCCGATCGAAATCATCTTCCAGGCGATATAGGTCGAGAAGGTCGCCATCTCGCCCTGGGCGAAGTTCACGTGATGCGTCGACTGGTAGATCATCACCAGCGCCAGCGCGACGCTGGCATAGATGCCGCCCGTGGCGAAGCCGGAGAGCACTTGATGCAGGAAGGCTTGCATGGCGGCTCCTGGTATCGCTCCTAATATCCGAGATAGGCGCGGCGCACGGATTCGTCGCTGCCGATCGTCGCGGCCGGGCCGCTCAGCATGATGCGGCCGGTCTCCAGCAGATAAGCCTCGCTGGCGAGCTCGAGCGCGATATTGGCGTTCTGCTCGACGAGCAGCATGCTCATGCCTTCCTGCTCGTTGATGGTGCGCAAGATGCGGAAGATCTCCTGCACCACGAGCGGCGCCAGGCCGAAGGAGGGCTCGTCGAGCAGCATCAGCTTCGGCCGCAGCATCAGCGCGCGCGAAATCGCCAGCATCTGCTGCTCGCCGCCCGAAAGCGTGCCCGCCTGCTGGCGCCGGCGCTCCTTGAGGCGCGGGAAATAGCCGTAGACGCGCTCGAAATCCTGCGCCACGCGCGCATCGCGCCTGGTATAGGCGCCGAGCCGCAGATTCTCTTCGACGCTGAGGCTGACCAAAGTGCCGCGCCCATCGGGCACATGGCCGATGCCGAGGCGGACGATATCCTCCGTCGCCTTGCCGTCGATGCGCTGGCCTTCGAAGCGGATCTCGCCGGACACGCGCACCATCATGTTGCAGAGCGCGCGCAAGGTCGTGGTCTTGCCGGCGCCGTTGGCGCCGAGCAAGGTGACGATGCCGCGCTCGGGCACGCTGAGATCGATCGATTGCAGCACCCGCGTCGGCCCATAGGCGGCCGAGAGGCCGCGCGTCTCGAGAATCGCGCTCACAGCTCGCCCCCGAGATAGGCCTTGATCACCTCGGGATTGCGCTGCACCTCCTGCGGTGAGCCATCGGCGATCTTGCGGCCGAAATCGAGCGCCACGACCTTGTCCGACACCTTCATGACGAGGTTCATGTGATGCTCGACGAGCAGCACGGTGACGCCGAGCCGGTCGCGGATCGAGCGGATGAGCTCGCGCAGCTGCTCGACCTCCTCGTGATTGAGCCCGCCGGCAGGCTCGTCGAGCAGCAGCAGCTTGGGCTCGCTGGCGAGGGCGCGCGCCAGCTCGACGCGCTTTTGCGTGCCGAAGGGCAGCGCGCTCACGGGAATGTCGGCGACTGCGCCGAGATCGAGCGTCTCGATCAGCCGCAAGGTGCGCTCGCCGAGCCGTCGCTCCTCGCGCGAGACGAAAGGCAGGCGCAGCGCATTGGCGGCGAAGCCGCCGCGCGAGCGGCAATGGCCGCCGATCATGATGTTGTTGCGCACCGTCATGGTGCGGAAGAGGGCGAGGTTCTGGAAGGTGCGGCCGATGCCGAGCGGCGCGATCGTGTGGCGCGGCTGGTCGAGCAGCTTCTTGCCCTCGAAGAGGATGGTACCGGTATCGGCATGATAGAGCCGGCTCAGTACGTTGAAGAGCGTCGTCTTGCCGGCGCCGTTGGGCCCGATCAGGCCGCAGATCTGGCCGTTGGCGACGTTGAAGGAAACGGTGTCCAGCGCGACGATGCCGCCGAAGCGGACCGAAAGGCCGTCGATGCTGAGCAGCGGCTCTGCCGCGCCATTGGCGCCTCGGCCACTCACGAGGGATCCGAGCGGGTCGGATGCACCCGGCCCGCGCCCTGGGGGCGCTCGAATCCTGTCTCCAAACCGAACCTCCCTTACCCCGCTTCTCGGGGCAGCATGCCGGCTCTGGTTTAGGGTAGCGCCCCCAAATTCGGGGCGGACGCCACCCTCCCGCCGCTTGTCATCGCGGCCCGAGAAAAATATCTGCAATCGTCGAGCCGTCAAAGCTTTTTGCGAAAAACTTTTCGCGAGGGGGTCAGGGGCCGGTCCGCGGGCCCGGTATCTCGCATACCAGGCGAAGGGGCTGTTATGATGGCGGCCGCTGCCGCAACAGGAAGCGCCGCAATGGGCCTTGCCGTCGCCATCCAGATGGACCCGATCGAGACCGTCAATATCGACACGGATTCCACCTTCGCGGTCGCGCTCGAGGCGCAGGCCCGCGGCCACGCGCTCTATCATTACTTGCCGCGTGCGCTGGCGCTGCGCGATGGCCGCCTCACCGCCCGGGCGCGGCCTTTGGAGGTGAAGCGCGAGCGCGGCCGGCATTACCGGCTCGGCGCCGAGACCACGCTCGACCTTGCCACGATGGACGTGATCCTGATGCGCCAGGACCCGCCCTTCGACATGGCCTATATCACGGCGACGCATCTCCTCGAGCACGTGCGCGGCGAGGTGCTGGTGGTGAACGATCCCGTCAGCGTGCGCAACGCGCCGGAGAAGCTGTTCGCCACGCATTTCGAAGGGCTGATGCCGCCGACGCTGATCACCGCCGATCGCGACGAGATCCTCGCCTTCCGCCGCGAGCATCGCGAGATCATCCTGAAGCCGCTGTTCGGCAATGGCGGCGCGGGCGTCTTCCACTTGCTGCCCGACGACGACAATCTCAATGCGCTGCTCGAGCTCTTCACCCAGCTCTACCGCGAGCCGATCATCGTGCAGCGCTATCTTCCGGAAGTGCGCCAGGGCGACAAGCGCATCATCCTCATCGAAGGCGAGCCGCTCGGCGCTGTACTGCGCGTGCCGCCCGCCGGCGAAGCGCGCGCCAATCTCCATGTCGGCGGCAAGGCGGCGAAAACCACGCTGACGGCGCGCGAGCGCGAGATCTGTGCCGCCATCGGACCGGCGCTGCGCGAGCAGGGGCTGGTCTTCGTCGGCATCGACGTCATCGGCGATTATCTCACCGAGATCAACGTCACCTCGCCCACCGGCATCCAGGAGATCGATCGGCTCGACGGCGTCAGGATCGAGGCGCGGGTGTGGGATGCGATCGAGGCGCGCTTTGCGGCGCGGGGCCGCGCGTCTGCCTGAATGGTTAATTGATATAGCGATTAATTACACTTCATTGATTGAAGTGGGCCACCAGCCGGGGTAAGTTGTTCCTCCAGGAAAGGCGCCCTTTATGGTAGAAACCTACGCCACACAACGGGCGAGGGTAGAGGGCCTGGGATCACGTCCGGCTACGGAGGTCTAACCGAAATGACACAATCGAAAGCAGAAGCGGTCGCCACGGATCAGCGGCGCAAGCCGCGCAAGCGGCGCGCCAATCATGTCGACCTGTCGGTCGGCAGCCGGCTCCGGCAAGCCCGGCTTCTCGCCGGCGCGAGCCAGGAAGATGTCGGCACCGCGATCGGCGTGAGTTTCCAGGCCGTGCAGAAATACGAGAATGGCGAGAATCGCCTCTCTGCCGGCCGGCTTGCCGCGGCGGCGAAGTTCCTCGGCGTGCCGATGTCCTTCTTCTTCCAGGACGACAGCGAGCCGCAGGTGGCCACCGATACGGCCGGCTTCACCTCCAAGGAGATCGAGCTGGTGCGCCATTTCCGCGCCATCCGCAGCGACGACATGCGCGACCATCTGCTGCGGCTCACGCGGATCATCAGCGAGCAAAATCTCGGCGCACGCTGATCGCGCCGCGCGGCGGCGCGCTCACTTCGCCGTCACGCCCTGCTCATGACAGCGTCCCCGGCGCCGTGCCGGGGACGTTTCTTTTTTCTGCCTAGCTAGAATGTGGCGAACCTGCCGCCCCGAATCATATAGGGTTCAATCCGGGCGGTCGCCACATTTCATGGCGCCGCCGCCGCAACGGCGCTATAATTTGCGCAAAGCTGTTCTGGAGCGGGCAGCGGCGGCATGAAACGCAGCAGGTACGCTACAGCCGAGAGCCGCGGACCATCGCGGCGCCAACCTTCGCGCCGCCGGGGGCGCCGCGTCGACGCGCTGATCGGCAAGCGGCTGCGCGAGGCGCGGCTTCTCGCCGGCGCCACGCCGCAACAGCTCGCCGCCGCGCTCGGCGTCAGCGCGCAGGCGGTGCAGAGATACGAGACCGGGGCCCGGCGCCTGACGGCGGCACGGCTCGCGGCGGCGGTCAAGTTCCTGGGCGTGCCGATGTCCTTTCTGTTCAAGGAGGACGCTTCATCGACGGTGACGATGGAGGATGCCGGGCTCACCGCGCTCGAGATCGAGCTGGTGCAGCTGTTTCGCGCCATCGCCGATGACGGTCTGCGCCAGCGCGTGCTGCGTCTCGCCAAAGCGGCGAGCGAGGCAGCCTGCCCGGAGGAATGAGCGGCAAGGCGTATCCATGGCCGAGGGCATTCTCATCGACGAGCGAGGACGGCGCTGGCCCGACCGGTCCTGGGAGCTCGTGCGGCGCCTGGGCCGCTTCGATCCGCGGCTCGAGCTGTCGACCTTTGCCGTGCGCGAGCGCGGCTTCATCCATATCCGGCCGCAGGAGAACGGCGCGCGCGTCGCGCTCTGCGCCGGCCGCTTCGGCTTGGAGACGCTTGCCGGCACGCTCTACGAGCTGAAGGAGCGGCGCTTTCCGCGCATCATCCTCGCCATGCTCGTCGAGGAGGAGTGGTTCTATGAGATGCTCGGCAGCGCCTGGGAATTTGCCGAACGCGCCGAGCATCTCCTCGCCGGCGGCGGCGTGATGGAGCGCCATCCCTGGCTCGCCGCCGAACGCGATCTTGCCGCGCTCGGTCTGCCGAATTTCGCTCCCGTGCGGGCGCTCGTCGAGCTGTGGCGAAGCAACCGCGGCAGCATGCCGGCGGCGCTCGAGCAAGCCCTGGCGGCTCAAGGGCTGATCGAACGTATGATCCTGGTCCGCCAACGGCCCGGAACGTCGCGATTGGTGTTTGCCCATCTTGGCAGTGCGATCGAATGCGTGCGGCCCGGCCAGAATCTGCTGTTGCTCGATCACGACGTCCATGACCAGCCGGACCGGGAGTATGGTGCTTGGGTCGCGCGCGCTTACGCCGAGAGCATCGCGAGAACGCAGCTTCGCCTTCAGTCGATACGCGCCACCGTGCGACTCTCGGAAACGAGATCGGCGCGCGGGCGTTATGATC